>JBHHXT010000027.1:0-40097 GCA_046757165.1 bacterium
TTCGAGCCGAACATGAGCTTCGTTCGGCAGCGAGTAGGGAATGGTCGTGCCGGCGTTGAAGGGGTTGGGATAGTTCTGCCTGAGCTGAAAATCGTCAGGCGCCTGCGCGACGATGCCCGGCTTTTCACGACCGACATTCTTGAAGAAGCCCAGGCCGGGCCGGGTGCTCGCGGCACAGGTTGTCGCCCACTACCAGAAAGACTTGCTTGTTCATCCGCTGATGATTATGTTGAGTAGCATTTAGCAAAAACAGGAGTGAAGCATGTCAACAGTAGATATGAAATACCAACATATCGTTATGGACTCGCATAACCGACCTGTGATCGAAGGAACAAGAATGAAGGTAACTCAACTGGTTATGGAAAAACAAGCCTACGGCTGGAGTCCGGAAGAGCTGCAGTATCAGCTCGAGCAAAACTTGAAACAGTCGAAACTCAGAGAAAAGCTGCGCTCGAGAGGCGCATGAGTTGCCAGATGTGGAGTTGTTGGACCGCGCTGTGGCGCTGGGAAAGGGTATTGTTCACAAGAGATACCGACTTTCTGGCGGAGGCTTCAGGACCTCGAGTTGATAGCCAAAGCATCAGCCTCTGAAGGCCTAGAAAACACGGTACAATTCCTGCCTCTCTGACATTGCACTGAACTTGTCAGCTCAGGCTGAGGCTCACTTCACCAGAATCATCCGCCTGGCCAGAATTCTCTCATCCGTGCGCAAACGATAGATGTACATGCCCGACGCGACCGTTACCCCCCGGTCATTGCCACCGTCCCATTTTGCTACGTAGGCGCCTGCGGACTGTGGCCCATCAACGAGCGTTCGTACCAGTCGGCCGGCGATGTCATGCACTTCGAGCCGAATATGAGCTTCGTTCGGCAGCGAGTAAGGAATGGTCGTGCCGGCATTGAAGGGGTTCGGGTAGTTCTGCCTGAGCTGAAAATCGTCAGGCGCCTGCGCGACGATGCCCGGCTCGACTCCGGTGGCTTCGCCGAGGGCTATCCTGTACATGGACCGTCCATAGGTGGCGGCGACTAAGGTTCTCGTCGGCGCGTGCAGGTCGAGGTCCGTAACCGGAACGTTGGGCAGGCCTTCCCCAAGCGGCAGCCATTCTGCGCCGGAATTTCGCGTCACGAAGACTCCGACATCGCTGGCCACGTACAACGTCGACCGCATCTCGGGATCGACGATGACGTCGTTGAGCGGGACTTCCGGTAGATTGGAGGAAATATCCTGCCAGCTTTCGCCACCGTTTTCAGTCCGGAAAATATGCGGCAGAAAACCATCGCGCCGGAAGCCGGAGAGGGTCACGTACGCAATCCGCCCGTCTTCGGGGTCCACAGCCACCCGCGTAATCCAGCGCACCGGCAAATCCGCGGAAATGTTGCGCCAGTTTTGACCGCCGTCTTGTGTGACCCAAACGTTGCCGTCGTCCAATCCGGTGTAGATGGTGTTGCTGTCGCTCGGCGCCACAGCCAGGGTGGTCATCGTGCCGAAAACGAAATTGCGAGTCGAGGGGCCGTTCGACAGGTCCGGGCTGACGGCTCGCCAACTGCTTGCCCGATCCGTGGATTTATAGAGCCGGTTCCCGCCGAAGTAGAGCGACCTGGGGTTGAGGGGATTGAACGCCAACGGCGAGTTCCAGTTGAAGCGGTCATTGCCACTGATGCCCGTCTGGGCGAACGTAAAAGAGCGGCCGCCGTTGGTCGAGCGCCCGAGCCCGCCAAATTGAAACTCAGCATAAACAAAACGATTGTCCAGCGGGTCGACCAGGACATAAAAGCCATCTCCGAAGAAAATGTTCTGCCAGTCGTCCAGATCGCCTGTTAGCGTCCGGTTGGTGCCGTTGTCCTGCGTGCCGCCATACAGACGGTGTGGGTGCTGCTCGTCGATTTCGCAGGTGTAGAATTGCGTGATCGGGAGATGAGGGGACTTGCTCCAGGTGGCGCCGGCGTTGGCGCTGAGATAGAGACCGCCATCGTTGCCGACGACAACAAAGTCAGGATTGAGCGGATGAACGACCATGCCGTGCTGGTCGACATGGATGTTGCGGAACACCCGTGACCAGCTCGCGCCGGCGTCGGTGGTTTTGTACACATCGAGACCGAGCACGTAAAGGATGTCCGGGTCGCTCGGGTCGATGCGGATGTTGCCAAACCACCAGCCAAAGGTTGCGTAGACGTTGCGGAGCACGCCGTCGTTGGTGCGCTGCCAGGAATCGCCACCGTCGCTGCTCCTGTAAATCCCGGCAAAGGGCCCGATGTGGTCTGCGTAGATGGCGTACAGGATGGTCGGGTCAGAAGCGGAGATAGCGACGCCAATTCGACCCACGTCCGGTGAATTGTTAGGTAGCCCTTGTGTCAGCTCCGTCCAGGAATCCCCGCCGTCGGCCGAGCGGTACAAGCCGCTGGTGACGCCGCCGTAGAGACGGCCGTTGGGAAAGCGCCTTCTTTCCCACATGGCAGCATAAACGGTGTCCGGCGAAGTGGGGTGCACGACCACATCGATGCAGCCCGTCGAGTCGCTCAGGAACAGCACGTTTTCCCAGCTCGCACCGCCATCCAGCGAGCGATAGAGTCCGCGCTCGGTGTTGGTACTGAACAGGTTTCCCATAGCCGCCACATAGATGCGCCGGGCGTCTCTGGGGTCCACGGCAATGCGACCGATGAAGCGCGTCTTTTCCAGGCCGAGATGTGTCCACGTCTGCCCACTGTCGCTCGATTTGTAAACGCCCATGCCGCCATAAGTCAGGGAGCCACCGCCCGCGTTGGGCTCGCCAGTCCCGGCATAGATCACGCGCGGATTGCCGGGATCGAGCGCAAGGTCTCCGATAGAGAGGCTCAGCGCCTGGTCGAAAATTGGCTCCCAGCTCTGGCCGCGATCCGCGGATCTGAAGATGCCACCAGAAGCCGCTCCGACGTAAAGGGTATCGAAACTTGTCGGACTCATCTCCACGTCCGTGATTCGCCCGCCAATGTTGGTGGGGCCGGCAAATTGCCATTGTTCTGCTGCCGCCAGTCTGTATCTCGCCTTCACCGACCGGGATTGCTGCAGCGCGGAATAAAACTCCTGGTACGGGATGTCCTCATAGGGAAAAGCACGCTGGCGGAAGAACCAGTCGTTTGGCCTGGCAGCCAGGAGCGCGTCGTCTGGACGCACGGTGCCCCTGGAGCCATCCGGAAGGTTGAGAATCGATCTGGCCACGAAGAACGAAGCCAGCACCATGAGACAAAGCAGGACTCTTTTGGAATTCATGCGCGGAATTCACGGTTAAACATGCTCAGAATATTATCAAGACATTCAAGACATAACATAAACATTTTATTTTCAATATTCAAGTTTTCAATCAGCGCGACATTGTCCATCAGGTTCATTGCACGATTACAGCCGTCCCGTACACCAGGATCTCCGAGGCCATCCCCATGATGTAGCTCGTGCTGAACCGCACATCGACGACAGCATTCGCGCCCATCTCCTCGGCGTGGGTCTTCATCCGGTCCATGGCCTGCTCACGCGCCTCAGCCATCAGCTTGGTGTATTCCTCGATTTCGCCGCCTACCAGGTTCTTCAGGCCAGCGACGATGTCTTTGCCGACGTGCCGGGCACGAATGGTGCTGCCTTTGACCAGCCCAAGCGTTTTGACGATTTTTTGCTCTGCGACTGTGCTCGAGGTTGCAATAATCATCGTTCTACCTCCTGATAAGGGTCTGATTTTTGTGTGAACAATTTCTCCCGCAGAACCGAAACAAAAAGCACCACAGCACCGCCGAGCAAAAGTAGCGTGCCGATTTTGACGATGGCCGGCATCTCCTGATCTGCAAGCATAGACTCGACCGCCTGAAACGCTCCAAACGTCAGTAGAATGATCGCCCCGAGTGACACGAGAATCCAACCCAGACTACGCTCCAGCCTATTATAGACATGGGTCCAATAGCTGTCCCAGACCTCGAGGGTCGGTGTTTTGAACGTCATGGTTGCCGTCACCTCCTTCATTTGTTTGTGTGCCCGCCATTCTTTCTGGCAGGCAGGGTAGGTGTGAATGAGTCTCTCGAACTCAGCCTGCTCTTCGTGATTCATCTCCCGGTCGATCGCCTTGACAAGCAAGAGCTGAAATCGCTCTTGCTCTGCGGGTGTCATCGGGTGGCTCATTTGAATACCCCCGCGAGTTTGGATTTGAGCGCCTGACGCGCCGTGTACAAGCGGGACATGACTGTGCCCGGGGGACACTCCAGAAGCTCGGCAATTTCCTTGTACGACAACTCCTGGAACTCTTTCAGAAGAATGATTTCGCGCTCGTGCGGCTGCAGGCGGTTGATGGCCCGCCAGAGGGCTTCCGTGATTTCGGCTTGCTCAACCCGTTCTGCGGTGTCTTCTGCTCCGTCCTCCATCTGCCTGAGACGGGCCTCCCCGATTTCGGAAAAGGGCCGCGCGCGCCGGGCTCTGTCCCTGTTGAGATTCAAACAGAGATTGCGCAGAATCTGGTAATACCAGGTAAAGAAGGGTTTTTCAGCATCCATCTTTTTGATGGCCCGATAAGCGCGCACGAATGCCTCTTGCGACATGTCGAGCGCACTCTCATGGTGGCCCGTGAACCCGAGCGCGGTAAAGTAGGCCCGCCGCATGTATTTCTCCACCAGTCTGCCGTACGCTGATTTGTCTCCGGCCTGACAGCGGCGTACCAGCTCGGAATCGACACTTTCTTTTCGCTCAGCCTTTTCGGGTTTCGTCTCGGGTTCCTGCGTCGTCATCCCTTGTTCACCATTGGAGATTCTTCTGCCTGCTGATGGTACACCGATAGCAGAGAAATATTCAGCAGAAAGATGACCGTTGTGCCCCCGCCGACACTGCCGACACGGGCCACCGGGTTCTCTCTTGACAGCCTCTCGTTGAGATTTGGCAACGTGGCGGGCTTGAGGAAGGTCGCAACGCTTCGGCAAAGGTCGCCCCGAGTGTCCGGCGTTAACGGCCATTGAATACAGCATTGAGCCGCTCGATACCGGTCTCGAGCCGTTCCGGCGACTCTCCGGTGAAACAGAGCCGAATGTACTGCCCGAAATCCCGGCCAAAGCTGTCTCCCGGCGCGACGGAAACGCCGCTGTCCAAACAGGCTTCGATCAAATGCCAGATGTCCCGGTTTTTCAAATAGGGGCCCGCCGGGAAGAAGATGAAATACGTTCCTTCGGGCGTTGGAAAATCGATCTCGAGGTGCTGCACAAACAGGTCGCGCAGCTCCTGGTAGTGCGCCCGCACCGCTGGTAACCACTGCTGGCGCGTTTTTACCGGCGCCACCATCATCTGCTGGGCGAGGGTCGAGGGGCTGTAGAGCTGGTGCACCATTATTTTGTTGAGGTTTTTCACCACCGTTTCATTGCCCACCACAAAGCCCAGCCGCAGTCCCGCGAACATGAAACTCTTGGAAAAGGTGAACATCGTGAGCGTTCTCTCGAACATGTCTGGCAACGCCGCGGCCGAGATGTGTGGCAGATCGTCAAATGTCAGACCATCGTATGCCTCGTCGGAAATGAGCCACAGGTTGTGTTTCTGAGCAAATTCTGCCACCTGCTGCACCTGCTCCAGGCTCATCACCTTGCCACTGGGATTGTTCGGGGTGTTGAGATAGATCGCTGCCGTTCGGGGCGAGACAACCTGCTCCAGCGTGCCGGCGATGTCCAGCTCCGGCTGCTCAAACAAGCGCGTGTAAAGAGGCGCCTCCACGACCCGGGCACCGGCCAGTTTCACCATGCCGAAGAAGAACGGCCAGGCCGGCGTCAAGATCAGGATTTCGTCGCCCGGTTCCGCCAACGCCATCATACTGATACTCAACCCATTGGTAATGCCGCAGGTGACCAGAATGTTGTCACGCCCGACCTCGAGGTGGTTGTCTGTTTTCAGTTTCTCGACCAGGGCGTCGCGCAGGGGCTCGATGCCGAAGGTGTTGCAGTAGCGATTGTAATCGTTGTATTCCGGAAACGTTTCAGGCTCGAACGGCAGGGCATAGCGCGTTGGCAAATAGGTGTCGCCGATATGGAGGCGAATCAGACGGTCGCCTTGCGCGGCCATTTTGCTGCGGTAGGTTTCGAAAACCGAACCGGTTATCTGGTGGACACGAGCGGCAAAGTTGGGGAATCTCGGCATGACTGTCCCTCCCAGTCGTCTGTTGCGAGAGCGTGATTCACTCACCGGAATAATTCATGACTATTAATTTGGCTAGAGACTCCAAAATGTCATGCCCGCGAACGCGGGCATCCACATGCCAACCTAAGATACTGTTTCTAAATGGAATTCCGCTTTCTCGGTGGTGACAAAGTAGTGTTTCATGAATTATTCAGGCCAAACCTTTAGCTCTCAGCATAGAAATTATTTTGACTAAATGCAATGAAAATGACGGGTCCCGCCTTTGCGAAAACACTGAAAAAATCACCGCAAAAAAAAGCCGCCCGACCGGCGGTCGGGCGGCTGCACCTTGAGGTTGAGGGTTGGAGGAAGGCTCAGTAATTCAGAGCGGAGTTAGTCCCCGGTATCGTCACGCTTGTGCACCCGGTAGCGGCCATGGAAGAAGCCGCGGCCATCGCCTGCACGTCCGGTCTTGAACTTGCCGCGCAGTCTCCCGACTGTTTCGTGTGCCCGGTCGACCCAGCGTCCGCGGAAGAATCCACCTTTTTCGTCATCTTCGTAGTCCCATTCGCCAGCCAGAAGGCCCCGGAACTCGCCGTTCAGGCTGATGTATTTGCCTTTGAAAACTTTGTTGCCGGCACGCGTGATGCCCCAGATGCCTTTGAGATGTCCGGCGTTGGTGCCAATGCTGTTGATCCAGCGCCCTCTGAAGTGTCCACCATGACGGGCCGTCTTGATCCAGCGCCCTGCAAGAAAGCCACCGGCGAATGGCGTGTACTCCTTGCTGCGGGCAAGGATTGAAACCTCGTGCCCGCCTGAACCGACCGGTTCGAGCAGCTCCAAGGAATCGAGCTCGCTGAAAGTCAGTACCTTTGTGTAGCCGCCGGCGTTGAAAGAAAACGTGCCTTCTTCGTCTGTCGAGTCGTTGTCGATGATGGCGAGGACGAGGCCGTCGAAGTGATTCTTTGTTTGTGAGATGAACTCGACGATCTTCCTGGAGTCGCGCGGGAATTTGATGGCGTCGTTGCGTTCAAAGCGAATGGTTTTGAGAACGACCAGCGTGCCCTTGCTCACCTCGGCCGAGCCGCTCCAGTCGACCACCTCTGTCGCGGTGGAGTCGCCTTCCAGCAAACCATAGGTGATGCGCAGGAAGTAAGCTTTGATTTTGGTTGAGTCCGAAAGATCCGTTGCGCTCAGTGCTGCGACGACCTGAGCGTCTTCAGCGTAGGCGTCGCCCGCGTCCTCATCTTCAGGAAAGGCATCGAGCATATCGCTCTCGCCGAATGCAACCGGCTCATCGCTGGTATCAAAGCCGCCAAATTCTTCCTCCAGAGTGAGCTTTTCTTCGCCGGCCAGTGTCTCGCCCGGGTCCGTCAATTGGTCGCTGTTACTGCAAGCTGTAAGAGCAAGGATCGCAGCCAGCGTCGGAACGAAGAGAAATGAAAACATCTTTTTCATGGTTCAAAGACCTCCAGTTTATTAAGTTAAAAAGTGATGAACATTTAGGGTTGTGTATCAGTTTCATCTCTGGCTCATGCAAGGGGCGGGCCAAAAATGGAAACCCCTTCGGGGCCGTGACACAAGATGTTTAGAGACAAATAGTTAGAAGATAGACGGTAGCAAGGTCGGAGCTGACGTGATCAAGGATGAGTTGCACTCATGCGCGCAAAGTTGTACCATATGGTGCAATTGGCATCCCTGAGTTTGCTGTGGCGGTCTCGGTGCCATCATGACCGCTCGAGCCGCATCATCGCCGTGCCCAATGGCATGTTTGTAACTTTCAGAAAGGACTTGATTTTTTGCGAATTTTATTTTAACTTCGACTCTGCTTTTTGCGAAGTTGGCGGCTATATTGTTAAGGAGTTCTAACGCAAACAGGTGAATGCAAAAACGACGTTCCGACAAAATATCCATCCTCATCGTCCCCGAGGACAACGCTGAGCCGTACAGCTTGAGGATAAAGACCCGCGTTGTCAAACTTCTCTATGTTGTGACTTTCATCCTGGTTGCTCATATTATCACGGGAGCGGTGTTTTATTGGAAATACGTGAGTTTGGCTTCCAGGAATCATAGGCTCATCGCTTTTAACAATCAATTACAAGAGGACAACAAGCGAGTCATTGCGTTGGCGGACCAGTTTTACACCCTGGAGAGGGAGTATCAAAAGGTCAGGAGCCTGCTGGGCGTCGAGAACCGGGGCCAGACTTTGGAGAATCTTGACGAGTCGCCTGATGCTGCCGGCCTCTTCGACAACATCATGCCAGCGGTTCGCATGGAGAATGCCTCGCGCCCGAATCTTTTTGAGCGTAAGGGCCGCTATCTATTAACGCCCAAGAAGAGCAAGCTGCATGACTACGCCGAGAACATGCCGACGTTGCTGCCGGTGAAGGGGATTCTGACCCAGGATTTCCAGAAGAACGCGTGGCTGGGTCCCAAGCGACACACGGGGATCGACATTGTCGCCAAGAAGGGTACCGTTACCCGCGCGGCCGGAGCGGGCACAATTATTTTTGCCAACTGGACGTATGACCTAGGCAATCTGGTGATTATCAACCACGGCAACGGAGTATTTTCCTATTATGGCCACAATCAACGTATTCTGAAATCGGAAAAGGGCTTTGTCAAAAAAGGGGAGCCGATTGCGTTATTGGGGACTTCGGGGAAGAGCTCGGGTCCACATTTGCACTTCGAGATCTGGAAGGATGGCGAACCAATGGACCCGAAAGAGTACATTTTGGCATTTAATGAACGAATTACGACGAATTAAATGAAACCGAAGTTCGGCTAACCGGGGAGAATTAATGTTGGGAAAAAAGAGTTTTGATGAAATGAGCAGCGGGGGCAACCTGAATACCATTATCGGAAAAGGGTCTTCCTTTGAAGGAACACTCAAAGTTCAAAGCACGCTGCGCGTCGATGGCAAAGTAAAAGGCACGGTCACCACCAGTGAGTCGCTTGTCATCGGCAAAGAGGGCGCTCTGGACGGCGACATCACTGTGCGCAATGCGATCGTCGGAGGCAAGCTGAAAGGCAAGCTGGTCGCATCGGGCAAGGTGGTGCTCGAGGCAAACTCCGTCTTCAATGGCGAGCTCAAAACCACCAAGCTGGTGATTGATGAGGGCGCCATTTTCGAAGGCAACTGCTCTATGGGACTGGCCGCCGAGCTGGAAAAGAAAGCAGAATACCCCAGGAGCGTTTCGGCCATCCTTGACAAAAAGGGCGATGCGAAAGAAATAAAAATCGCAAAATAAACTTGCAGAATAAGTCTCAGAAATCCAAAAAGGCCATCGGTACCGTCGCACCTTATTTGGATCTGGGGTTGAGATTCGCACTGGCGATCTTGCTGGCTACCGGAGGAGGATACTGGCTCGATTTGAAGCTAAACACCATGCCACTGTTCTTGATTTTGGGATTGTTTATTGGAGCAACGTCGGGGTTCTTGACTGTTTACAGGGCGGTATACACAGGAAGAGAGAAAGATTCTGACCAGGGTGAGTGAAAATCTAAGGTTCTTGTTGCAGGTTTGTGGAGTTTCGTCGTTGCTGCTGGCAGCCGTGATTGTGGTCCTCAGGCAGATCGGGAGAGCAGATCTCATCCCGGGGGTGGTTTATGGGTATCTGGTAAGCCTCCTGAACATCGCCTCCGCCTATTTTTCCCTCAAGTGGGCCTTTGATAAATCCACAACAACTTTTTTTGCTGTTGTCTTAGGTGGTATGGGAATCAGGATTCTGATTCTCGGTGCTGCCCTTTTTTTTGTGTGGAAATTCACTCAGATCCCGTTGGTCGGATTCGTTGTTTCCCTGGTTGGGTTCTATCTCCTGTTACAATTCGTTGAGATTCGGTTCGTTCACAGAAGCTTAGCTGGTAGAAAGGCAGCGACGTCATAAATGATTGCGCCTTTAACCAACATTTTGCCGTTCGTCGGTGACGGCGGCGATGGCCACCAACAACTGGGGTCGGAGTTCATCATGCACCACATCCAGGACCACGTCGTGTGGGAGTTACACGTTTTGGGCCTGGATATTTCCATCACCAAGAACGTGCTCATGATGTGGATTGCCTCCGGCATTCTGATCTCGCTGCTCACGCTGGCGTTTCGCCGGCCAAAGATGATTCCTACCGGGCTGGCGAACTTTTTCGAGTTCATCGTTTTGTATCTCGAACAAGAAGTCATGAAGCCATACCTGGGCGATGACAGCCGCAAGTACGCTCCGTATCTGCTGACGGCTTTCTTCTTCGTGTTGACATGCAATTTGATGGGACTGATCCCGGGCGCGGCCACGGCCACCGGGGATATTGGCGTCACAGCAGCTCTGGCCCTGTTGACTTTTACCATGGTCCAGGTCGCCGGGATCAAGAATCACGGCCTGATCGGCTATTGTAAAGGCCTGATTCCGCCGGGGTTGCCGGTTTTCATCCTGCCCATCATGGTGCCGGTGGAAGTCGTCGGCTTGCTGACCAAACACGTGGCGCTGGCGATTCGTCTGTTTGCCAACATGGTGGCCGGGCATGTCGTTATTTTCGCCTTGCTGCTGATCATTTTCACCTTCAAGAGCTACCTGATCGGCGGCGTGACGCTGGGCGGCATCTTGTTCGTGAGCATGCTGGAAATTTTGATCGCTATGATTCAAGCGTATATTTTCACGATTCTGTCATCCGTATTCATCGGAATGGCAGTGCATCAGGATCACTAACATTAAACGAACTTTTAGGAGGATTCTAGATGACTGATTTAGCATTGGCGTTCCTGGCAGCAGGTCTGGGTGCAGGGATTTCCACCATCGGTGGCGCATTTGGGGTCAGCAAGTTGGCGAGCGCAGCGATGGAAGGCATGGCGAGACAGCCTGAGGCTGCCAACGATATCCGTGGCGCCATGATCATCACCGCAGCCATGATCGAAGGCGTGGCGCTGTTGGCACTCGTGATCTGCTTCATGCTAGCCATCAAGGCATAACTTCAAATAGGTGATAGAGATGGAACTACTGACTCCGGCAATCGGAACGCTTTTTTGGACCGGCTTGACTTTCGTGCTCTTGCTCCTGATCTTGAAGAAGATGGCCTGGCGGCCGCTGCTGCAGATGCTGGACGAGCGCGAGAAGAAGATCAAAGAATCTCTCGAAAAGGCTGACCAGGCACAGAAGGAGACGGAAGCCGCGCTTGCCAGGAACCAGGAAATCATGGAGCAGGCGAAGAAAGAAGCCCAGGCACTGCTCAGCAAGAGCAAGAAGACCGCTGAAGTCACCCGCGATGAAATCGTGAAGAGAGCACAGACGGAAGCCACCCAAATGTTGGAGAAAGCCAAAAGAGAGATTGTTCAAGAGCGGGAGAAAGCCGTTGAGGCGCTGAGAAATGAGGCGGCTGAGCTTTCCATCCTGATCGCCTCCAAGCTCATTGGCAAGACTCTGTCCAAGGCGGACCATAAGGATATCATTGAAGGCTCAATAAAACAGATGGTGGAGGCGAATTGAAAGAGACGGTTCTGGCAAGAAGGTACGCCCATGCGCTCTTCGAGTTAGCCGTCGAGCGCGGGATTCTTGAAAGCATAAGCAACGAAGTCGTGTCTTTTGAAAACACCTTGCAATCCAATCGCGGCTTCCGGCTTTTTCTCTATTCGCAAGGCATTAGCAAAAAAGAAAAAAGGGCAAAAATAGAAGAAGCGCTGCAGGACAAAGTGTCCAACGTCTTTGTCAACTTTCTGCATGTTTTGCTCGAGAAGAATCGTGAGCGTGTTTTCCCTACCATTGCCACGGAGTTTCGCCTCCTGCTGGACAACCATCATAAGAGGACACGCGCCTCGACCATCACTGCCGTTCGACTGGAGAAGAAAACCCTGGCAAAATTGAAATCGATTCTGGATAAAGCATTTGACAAGGACGTGCAAATCGACAATCATATCGATGAATCGATTCTCGGCGGCATCGTCGTCAATGTCGACGGCCGGCTGCTGGACGGCAGTTTGCGTAGTCAGCTCCGGCGGCTGGAAAGCCAGTTGTTGGGGCGCACCAACTCAAAGCATTAGCAGGGCTTCTGAACTCACTAATCCTAACGTGGAGGTTTTGAGAAAGGATGGAAATACGTCCTGACGAAATAACGACTATCATCAAGAAGCAGATCGAGGGGTTCGAAGCGGCTGTCGAGCTGGAAGAAGTCGGAGAGGTGGTTCAGGTCGGAGACGGTATCGCGCGTGTGTATGGTCTGGAGCAGGTCATGGCCGGCGAGCTGATCGAATTCCCCGGCGGTCTGTATGGCATGGCGTTGAACCTGGAAGAGGACAACGTCGGCTGTGTGCTCTTCGGCGAGGACACGCATGTGAAGGAAGGCGATACCGCGAAGCGCACCGGTCGCATCATCGAGCTCCCGGTCGGCGAGGCGATGTTGGGACGCGTCATCAATCCGCTCGGTCACCCCATCGATGGCAAAGGCCCGGTCAAGACCAAAGAAAAACGAATTATCGAGACGAAAGCCAAAGGCGTTGTGCAGCGCCAGCCTGTGAAGGAACCGTTGCAAACAGGTCTTAAAGCCATCGACTCGATGATTCCCATCGGCCGCGGCCAGCGTGAGCTGATCATCGGGGACCGCCAGACCGGCAAGACCGCTGTCGCCATCGATACCATCATCAATCAAAAAGAAACCGATGTTTTTTGCATCTACGTCGCCATTGGTCAGAAGGCCTCCAGCGTCGCGAAAGTCGTGAAGATTCTGGCGGATGCGGGCGCCATGGAGTACACGGTGGTGATTGCAGCCTCTGCCAGCGAGGCCGCGCCTTTGCAGTACATCGCGCCCTACAGCGGGGCAACGCTCGGCGAGTTCTTTCGCGACAACGGCAAGCACGCGCTGGTGATCTACGATGATCTGTCGAAGCACGCGTGGGCCTACCGGCAGATGGCATTGCTGTTGCGTCGGCCGCCCGGGCGCGAGGCGTATCCCGGCGACGTCTTCTATTTGCACTCCCGCTTGCTGGAGCGTGCAGCCAAGCTCAGCGATGACCTGGGCGGCGGCTCTTTGACCGCTCTGCCGATCATCGAAACCCAGGCCGGGGACGTGTCGGCCTACATCCCGACCAACGTGATTTCGATTACCGACGGCCAGATCTACCTGGAATCCGACTTGTTCTACTCGGGCATCCGTCCGGCGATCAACGTCGGTCTCTCGGTGTCCCGTGTGGGCGGCAATGCTCAAATCAAGGCCATGAAGCAAGTCGCAGGTCGTTTGCGTCTGGATCTGGCGCAGTTTCGCGAGCTGGAAGCGTTCGCCAAGTTCGGCTCCGATTTGGACAAAACGACGCTGGCCCAAATCACGCGCGGGCAGCGTATGGTTGAGATCCTGAAACAGGTGCAGTATGCACCGCTGCCGGTGGAAAAGCAAATCACGATTATTTTCCTGGGCGTCAACGGGTACCTGGACGCGGTCCCGGTTGGACAGATCCAGCGCTTGGAAGGTGAATTCCACCAGTTCATGGAATCCAACTATTCGGCGCTGCTCGAGGAGATTGCTGACAAGCAAGCGCTCGACGATGATTTGCGCAAGAAACTGGCCTCTGCCTGTGACGATTTCTTTAAGATTTTTTCGGTGGAAGAATAATTGGCTACGCTAAGAGATATCAAGAGACGCATCACCAGCGTCAAGAGCACGCAGCAGATCACCAAGGCGATGAAAATGGTGGCGGCGGCCAAGCTGCGCCGGGCGCAGGAACGATTGCTTGACGCCCGCCCGTATGCGGAAGGGTTGAAAACGGTTCTGGCGCACGTTGCGGCGCAGGAAGCCAGCACCCTGCATCCACTTCTGGCCGTGCGCGAACCGAAGCACATTTGCTATCTGGTGGTGACTTCAGACCGCGGGCTATGCGGCAGCTTCAACGCCAACATCAACCGCCGCGCCAAAGCTGAAGTCGATGGTTGCAACGAGGCGACTTCGGTCAAAATCATCAACTTTGGCCGCAAAGGGTTTGAGTTTTTCGGACGCAGAGGATACGAGATCCACGAGAAATTCATCAATCTCTTCAACGAGCTGGATTTCAACCATGCCGTCCAGGTGTCGAGTTTGATTCAAAAGCGCTACCGGGCGAAGGAGTTTGACCGGGTGTATGCGGTTTATAACCGCTTCAAAACCGCCGGCACACAAATCCTGACCGTGGAGCAACTGCTGCCGATCGAGCCGGAGATGCCGGAAGCGGGAAAATACGAGCCGGTCGGCTTCTTGTATGAGCCTTCCGCCACCGAAATTCTCGAGACGATTATTCCGAAGAACTTGAATATCCAGATCTGGCGCATGTTGCTGGAGTCGTATGCGGCCGAGCAAGGGGCGCGTATGGTGGCAATGGATTCGGCGACCGAGAACGCGCACGAGATGATCTACCAGTTGACGTTGAGTTACAACAAAGCACGACAGGCGGCGATTACCAAGGAAATCCTGGAAATCGTGGGCGGCGCCGAGGCGTTGCAGGGGTAAATCTGTAAACCAAAGTAAAGGAAACATCATAGATGAAAGAGGGTCGAGTTTCTCAAGTGATTGGAGCGGTGGTGGATGTTAAATTCGTGGACGGACAACTGCCGGAATTGCTGACCGCTCTGGAGGTCGATCGAGAAGATGGCAATCGACTGGTTCTGGAAGTGCAACAACACCTGGGCGAGCAGACCGCCCGCTGCGTGGCCATGGACACGACCGACGGTCTGGTGCGGGGCATGAATGTCAAAAATACGGGTCAGCCCATTTCTGTACCCGTGGGTCCCGGGACGCTGGGCCGGCTCATCAACGTCATCGGGGACCCCATCGATGGGCTGGGCGCGATCGAACACGAGAAGAGACATCCCATTCACCGCGAGCCGCCGAGATTCGAGGACCTGGACACCAGCTCAGCGCTGCTGGAAACCGGCATCAAGGTGATCGACCTGCTGGAGCCTTATTCACGCGGTGGCAAAACCGGCTTGTTCGGTGGCGCGGGCGTGGGGAAAACCGTGCTTATCCTGGAATTGATTCGCAACATCGCGACCGAGCACGGCGGATACTCCGTGTTTGGCGGCGTCGGTGAGCGCACCCGTGAAGGGAACGACCTGTGGCTCGAAATGAAAGAATCGGGTGTGCTCGGCAAAACGGCTCTGGTGTTCGGGCAGATGAACGAGCTGCCAGGCGCACGTGCGCGTGTCGGCCTGACCGCTTTGACGACGGCTGAATACTTCCGGGATGAAGAGGGCAAGGACGTGCTGCTTTTCATCGACAACATCTTTCGCTTTACGCAAGCAGGCTCCGAGGTGTCGGCGCTGCTTGGCCGGATGCCGTCCGCGGTTGGGTACCAGCCAACCCTGGCAACAGAAATGGGGGAGCTGCAGGAAAGAATTGCCTCGACCAATAAAGGCTCGATCACCTCCGTGCAGGCCATCTACGTCCCGGCCGACGACCTGACCGACCCGGCGCCCGCTACGACCTTCTCGCACCTGGACGCAACAACCGTACTCTCCAGGCAGATTGCCGAGCTTGGCATCTACCCGGCGGTGGATCCGCTCGATTCGACCTCGCGCATCATGGACCCGAACATCGTGGGCGAAGAACACTTCGATGTGGCGCGTAACGTACAACAAATTCTGCAGAAATACAAAGACTTGCAAGACATCATCGCCATCCTCGGGATGGAAGAGCTGTCCGAGGAGGATCGGCTCGTTGTGAACCGTGCACGTAGAATTCAGCGCTTCCTGTCCCAGCCATTTTTTGTCGCAGAAGCCTTCACCGGCCAGGCCGGTAAATACGTGTCGCTTGAGGAAACCATTCGCGGCTTCAAAGAGATCATCGAAGGCAAACACGACGATTTGCCAGAGCAGGCGTTCTACATGGTGGGGTCCATCGATGAGGCCGTGCAGAATGCGGTGAAGATGCAGGAAGCGGCTTAGTACACGAATCGTAAATACGATTATGCCTTTGGTCTCACGCAAAGACGCCAGGCTCGCAGAGTGTGCTTGTTTTTGACCATCATTTCTCTGCGGACTTTGCGGCTTTGCGTGAGGCGGTATGGTTTCGAATTTATGAAAACCAATACTTGGTTTTTGGCGGATTCTTACTGGACGACTGAAGCAAACAACCTATGATCCCACAGAAGATCAACCTCGAGATCCTGACCCCCGAGGCGAAGGTTTACGCCGCCGAAGTCTCATCTGTCAGCGCGCCAGGCGTGCAGGGGTATTTTGGTGTTTATCCGGGCCATACCCCATTTGTCACCGCTCTGCGCATTGGCGAGATCAAGATTGATGTCGATGGGAAAGTCGTGCGTTTTGCGGCCAGCGGCGGGGTGGCGGAAGTTTTGCCCCATCACATTTCCCTTCTGGTGGAGACCTGTGAGCATGCTGGCGAAATCGACGTAAAGCGAGCGGAATCCGCCCGAGATCGCGCTCGCGGCCGCATCGAAAAAGGACGCCAGAGCTGGGATGTGGCGCGGGCCGAGATCGCGCTGGCACGGGCGATAAACCGGATCAAAATTGCGACAAAATAGCGCTACTGCCTGACCTCTCTGAGCGCGATGACCTCGTATCAGGACCGACGAGCCGATGCAGGAAGCTTGAAATAGGCCTCTCTTTCCATCTCTCGCATCTCGACGGTTATCTGCACGCCCGTGGGGGTCATCGCCGCCTGATAACATGAGTGCACCCTGGACAGGAGCGCTTCTCCGATTTTGCGCTTCAACTCCAGTGGCCGTCCGGTCAAGAATCGGACTTCGAGGTGAACAAATGCCTGGTTGCCAGAGCCGTCGCCGACCAGATACTCCTCGACCCTCCTGGCTCTGCTTTTGCAATTCTCGATTTCGATCCCGCCGACACGTTCCAGCACCTGATGCAGTTCAAGGAAGAGGGTCTGAAAGTCGACTTCCAGATGGATGTTGCTTGTATATTCCAGGGTCAGATGTGGCATGAATACTCTCCCCAATATGGCTCCTTGCATGAAGAGGCGTCGTTGAGGCGAACAGATCCAACACAGTCCCTGACTGTGTTTTGGTGTTCTGGCCGGCCCCCCGGACCTCAAATACACGGTGCAGAGAGCCTGTCGGATCGGTGCTTGATCAGAATACGCCAGGTTTTGCAACGACGCACTAGCGCACGGCGCTTTCAACCTCCTGGACTTCAATCACCTTTTTCGTCCCGGCACGTTCAGGCCGCACCGCCTTCTTGCCTGCCGGGGAGTTCAGCATCTGCTGTGTCAACTGGTAGCCCAGCTCACGATATGATTCAAACTGCTCCTCGTCAAAGAATTGGTCGGCGGTGGATTGGTCGGGAAAAGAGGGATTGGCACTCTTGTAGCCATAGATATCGGCCGGCAATCCCTGCGTCAACGTGGATTTCATGTAGATGAGCGTGCCTTTTGAGCCATCGTGATAGGTGATATCGGCAACAGCGTAGCCGCGTTTTGCGAGCTTGTATTTCTCCGCGAACAGGCCCTCAGCCGAGCCGGGCAGCACCTCTTCCAGCCTGGCGTCGGTGTGGAAGCGAATCTTGGCGCCGAAGTCGACTCGAGCTCGTTCGACAGCATTTGCCAGATCTCCAAAGTGGAACTCCGGGTCTGCACCGGCATCAGAGACGATGATGAGACTGATCTGGCGCCGGATGAGCTCGTAGAGCGCCAGGTTTTCGAAGTGGCCGCCGTCTGTGAGCTCGATCATGCGTTTGTTTTCGCTCAGGCCGGCGCCGAGGATATCCGCGGTGAGGCCGGGGATGATGAAGTTCGGTGGGAACGGCAGATGCTTTTTCGGCTCTGCATTCGGCGCCCAATAGCCGAGTCGCAGGTTGAGCAAACCCATCAGCATCGAGACCAGTTGGTTGCGCATCAGACCCTTTCCGCCGACGCCGGTGTCCGGGTTGACTGCGGCGCCGGAGATGGCCATGGCAGTGGCGAGGGTCATCCCCCGGCTGCCGCGCTTCATATAGGTGCTGGTGCGGCACCACCCGGTGGCGTCGCTGCCACAGTACAGCGGCGAAAGCAGGAAGCTGTCGCCGCCCCGGCCACGAAATTTTGTCGTCGGAGAATCAACCAGAACAATGTTTGCGTTGACGAGATGGTAGGGCCGGGTGTGATCGCCACGACACATTTTTTCCAGCAAACCGCCATCCGCCTGGGTAGCGGCTCCCCACTGGTTGTGCAAGACGCTCTCTGCGTCCGGCATGAAGGTTTCCATCAAGCGGTCGCGATACATACGATGAAACCCGATATAATTGAGATTGACTACGAATCCGAGAATTGCTGCCCCTGCCACCAATACAGCAAAAAGAACGGGGCTCGTCACCAGATGTGCCAGGATGAAAGCGGATAGCAGCATACCATAGATGAGCAAGAACGCTCCGGCCACGATACGCAGGGTGGATATCTTGCCCCCGTCCCGGGCGTTCGGGTCTTGCGACTTTCGATGCTGCAAAAAGCCGGATATGGCGCCGGTGATTGTAGAGGCGCCAGCGGCGGTAATTTGCTGCCAAAGCCCTCCCAACAAATCGTGCACATAAGGCAAGGATCCGATGAGGGCGCACGCGAACACGATTGTCCAGCCGAGTCCGAATCCCTTTTGCCCGGCGATCAGCTCTTTGTAGCGCCGGACGCCTTTTGCGCTAGACAAGACTGTTCTCAGGGAAAATATCAGGCTTGCGACCACCATCCCTACGATGACAGCCGCGGCCAGCCAGATCAGGAAGCCAGGCTGCATCTGAGGTGCAACTGGTGAGCCGAGCATTTGGGCGGCCGAAAACGGCTCAAAAACGCCACTCCAACGCAAGACAACCATTGTCACGGTGAAAATGCCAAGATAGACGAGCAGAGAGACAAACATGCTGCGCAGCGCGACGCCCAGGAGCGAGATGGCGTTCAGCCCATGACCGGGTGTGAGATACTTGCCATGTTGCCGAATAAAGTCAAGCACGAGATTGCCTTGTTTGTCCCGAATGCGGCAACCGGCATCACTTTGTCCCAGGGGAAAATTCGACCTGTCGGTGCCGGCCGGGTCGCCGCCTGGCAGGCCTTTGTGCAGAAACCAGGTCAGGGCTGAGCCAATGTACCCTCCCCCTGAGACTGTGGACAGGTAGTCGATCTTCTTCATGACGCCGTTGGCCACGAGAGCCTGCATCACCCCCAAACCGAAAGAGGCAGACCGGATGCCACCGCCTGAAATGGCGAGGCCCCAGAGATTCTTCTTTTTCTTGATATGGCCGAGTTCTTGTTGGATGACCTCCTTTGCGCTCCTGGTGTACTTGGCGGAATTTGCGCTACTGTCTGTTTTTATCATGATCCCTCCTTTGGTTAATGATCTTCCTGCAGAATATCTCTCTCCGTTCGCGCCAAATGGATGGCATTGAAGAGAAATTTGATCGTGCCCATAGTCATGGCACGGTATTGCGCCCGAATGCCAATCAGGACAACACGTCCCTCACCCATTGGAACATTCAGCACGACGGGAAGTCCGGACAAGTCTCCTGCGTCAGCAGATTCACCAGGCGACGAGTCGATATGCTTGATTGTCGCAGCCACACCTGTACGTCGCGTCCAGTATTTGGGGCGGAAAATTTCGCCACTGGATAAGAGCGCCGTGGCATGTCCTGGCATGCCATAGGCCAGCGGTTCAGAATTGTGCACGAGGAGCTCTAAGATGGCCTTGCTTGACGGAGGGAAATCCACCTGCCCCCTGAGTCGTTCCACAGGCAGGCCGAAGTATTCGACTGCAAATTCACACGACCGGCCGAGGGCGACCAGGGTGCCCCCTTTCATGACGAAAGCTTTGAGATTTTCGATCCCGCGGTCTGAGATGCCGTTTAGATAGGAGCGCGGCACCTGCGGCGTAAAGACGTTCGGCTTTAGCCTGCGCCAGCCATGGATGATTGCGTCCGGCGCCATGTCCGGCAGGATGATCACATCGAACGCCCCCTTGAGATTGTCGCTTCGAATTCTCGAGTTGAAGACCGTCTCAACCCTGAATTCAAATTTTTCCAGAAGCAGGCGCGTCCACCCCTCGTCCGCATTGGGTATCCAGGCCTGGAACAAACCAATGCGCGGTTCGCGCAGCCGGTAGACTGGGCGGCCGCGAACATCGTACTTTGTTTGACGAACATCGATGGCAAGCTCCTGTGCCAGAAAATCCATTTTGTCTGCGTGTTTTTCGTTGGCCGGAACATAGATCGTTCCCGGCGGATAGCGCTGGCCCTGGACTTCGATTTGCTCGCCAAGCCAGTAGACCGTCTTGTTTTCCTCGAGCAGCCTGTTGACGGCGATGAAGCTGCGATTGCTTTCATGCCCGATCAAGTAGCTGCCGTTGACCTGCAGCAGGAGCCGCCGGGTGCGGGTCCGAATCGTGCGTACCGGGCTCAGGTTGGCCTTGAACGGCTTCTCCACCCTCACAGCTTCGACGCCCATGATAGCAGGCAAGACCCCGCTTCTCACGGCACCGTGGGAGGCGAGCCCGTGGTTGCTGGTAGGAGCGTCTGGCCGTCTTCCCAAAAGGTGGTTGGCAAAAGGGCCAAGCGATTGTGACAGGAGCACAACATAGTCGCCTTTGTTGAATTGACGCCCGCCGGCCCGAAAAGCCGAATTGGCCCGGTGAATTTCGACGCCGCTTTGCAGCAGGAAATCGAGCATTTGGGTGGCAACCACATCGTCATGTTGTTGTTGGTGAACAATGTAGGCATAAGGGGGCTCCTTTTTGCCACGTGCGAGAGCGTCGAGATTCATCCGGCAGAAGTTGTAAACAATCGTCTCTTTTTCGCTGGCTGCGATTTTCAGCATGGCCAGGATGGCAGCCAGCTCATAGTCGATCACATCGCGCAGGCGCCACCATCCCCCGGGCCAGGGCTCGCTCTCCTTTCGTATGCGGGTGCCGCCATCGGCTCGCCGCAGACTTCCCTTGGGAAAATATACCGGTGTGGCGAGCACAACATTGGCAGCGGACGCATGGATGCCTATTCGGTGTTGCCACCAGGCGCTCGGTGCCAGCAGGCCTGAGAGCTCGTTTTCGGTCCAGGGAGCCTGTTGCACGCCGACCAACGATTGTACCGTCAGATTGGCGGTAATAGTTTTGCCAAATCGCTGCAATTGTTGGCGCAGAAGCGGATGAAGATCAGGAGTGCTTTCCGAGACGCTGGTTTGCAGCCAAAACCGCGCCTCTTGCGAATTTGTTTCTTCTTGAATGTAGATGATCTCCGGAAACCACACCTGGTAGATCTGTTTGGCAACCATGCGGGTTTCAGGCAAATTCATCGCGACCCAGTCATGGTTGTACTCGTCGCCTGCGTAAGGGTGGCTCAGGTCCGTCAAAGGACTGCTTTCATGCGGGGTGTCGAGATATTTGTCGTACCATTGTATCGCACGTTGCAAGCCGTCAGGATTCATACACGGCACGAGCAAAAGGAGCACATTGTCCAGGATCTTCTGTCTCTCAGGGTCATGAGCGGAGGCCAATTGGTAGGCGAGCTCGAGTCCCGTCTGGCTGGAAGCGACAGCGTCGGAGCTGGCGTTCAACAGCACCATGACTACCACCACGTTCCGGCGGGCGAGCAAACGCGCATCTTGATCGCTCAATTGCCGCGGGTTGACTGCCTGCCGCTGCAAGTTCTTGTACTTTGCCAGATTCCTGAGATTGTGCGCCGATGAAATGATCGCCATCAAAAAAGGATCGCCCAGAGTCGTTTTGCCCAGTTCTTCCAGCCGAAGACGGTCCGACTTCTCAGCCAACATTTGAAAGTATGCCACGATCTTTTGCCAGTCAACCACGGTTTTGTCGGCGCCAATCTTATGACCGACAAAAATCTCTGGCGGCTCAATCTGGCCAGCCAGCCGACTCGCTGGCAGGGCCAGAAGCAAAAGGGCAAGGAAACAGCTCAACGGGCGACGGACTTTTGTATACGTGTGGATAACCATCAATCGAAACCTGTGGCCGGTGTCTTTGTAAGTCCCTGTTAATCAAAGGATAGACGGCTTAGTCAAAACACGGTCAGAGACTGTGTCGTTGCACATCTCCTTAATCTCGCATGCGCCTAAACGGTTCATTCTCGTGCCATACAGGCATTTCGGGGGCGTTTGCAAGATACAAGCCGGCTTTCAAGGCGAACTGGGCGATCTGGGCAGTGCCTTCGAGACTCCAATTCGGATCGAATTCGTCATCGACCGTGTGATAGCGGTTTTGCCAGTAGTCGCGGCTCGTCCGCGCTCCCCAGTCCGCAGGTTTGCTCCAGTAGTTCAGTCCGCCATTCAGAACCATCGCGGGCACCCCCTTTTTTGCGAAGCTGAATTGGTCTGAGCGAAAAAAGAGTCCCTGTCCGGGTTCAGGGTCCGGTGAGAGTTCGAGGTTCATTTCATGGGCGACCCTTCGCACGACCCCTTCCAATGTTGAGCGCTCGGCACCCAGCGCGATGATATCTCTGGTGCGGCCATGAACATTCAAAGCGTCGATGTTCAGGTTTGCTGCGATGTTCTCCAGCGGGAAAGTGGGGTGTTCGGCATAAAACTGCGAGCCAAGCAAGCCAGACTCTTCCGCGGTGACGGCCGCAAACAGAACCGTCCGCTTCGGCTTGATTGGGCTGTGTGCGAACGCTCTGGCGATGGCCAGAAGCGCCGAAGTCCCGGAAGCATTGTCGATGGCGCCGTTGAAGATGCCATCTCCCTCAGCCGCGTCATTCTTGCCCAGATGGTCATAATGACTGGTGTAGATGATGGCTTGTTGCCGCAAAAGCGGGTCACTGCCCTCCAGCCTGGCGATGACGTTCGCTGCGGAAATGCCCCGGATTCGGTTTCGAATGACAGCAGAAACCCTCAGGTCAAGCGGGAGTGGACTGAAGGAGGAAGAAGCGGCTTGCGCGATGAGCGCGTGCAAGTCGAAGCTGCCAGCTCGCAAGATCTCCTGTGCCATCTGCTCGGTGATCCAGGCTTGCAGTGAGAGCACGTTGGCCTGTCCAGGGGGTCTGATTTGAAAGCGCTCGCGCGTGCGTGAGTTTTGCACCACATTCCAGTCATAGCCGGCCATGGGCGCCGTGTGAATCAAAATGACCCCTTCCGCACCCTTGCGCGCGGCTTCTTCAAACTTGTAGGTCCAGCGCGCATAATAAGTCAGCGCCTCACCGGCAAAAAACGACTCACTCTGCGACGGCGGCTCATTGACGAGCATCAACAGCACCTTGCCCGTGACATCGATACCCCTGTAATCATTCCAGTTGAATTCAGGTGCGTCGATGCCGTAGCCGACAAAAAGGACTTCCTTGTTTCTAATAGAGACGTTCTCCTGCTCGAGTTGTGTCCAGGCAACGAAGTCCTGGCCCGGGCGCAGTTGCCAGAAAGCGCCAAAGCCCCGTATCTGCAGGAACGGCGTGGGCTTGATGCCGATCAATTCTACCTGCTGGAAATAGGTCGAGTCACCCACGGCCGGCAGCAGGCTGGCTTCCTGAAACTGCGAGGCAATATATTTGGCGGCCATTTCAGCGCCGCGTGTGCCAGGCGCACGCCCTTCCATGATGTCATCCGACAATATTCTTAGATGTGCCCGCAGCTCATCGGGGCTGATGGCGCCATCGAGTCTGCCCAGGGCTTCAGGAGATTGGCAGCGTGCCAGCAGCAGGGCCGCAAGAATCAGCGCGCCGTGAATGATTCGTACTTGCATTTGGGGCATTGTTCTCCTCGAGGTCGTGAAAAGTGACATCGTTTCTTAACGCAGAGATGCCACGCTCGCAGAGTGTCGCAGAGATTTTCACTGTGTATGAAGAATAATTCATCGCGCTGCAAAAAGCGGGCATGATCCGACACCGTTTGCAGCGGCGAGTCCAAAACATGTCACTCCTACGGAGTTTTGACGATTCTGATGGTCGGATTTTTATAAACATGTCATCCCTGGCGGGGTTGACGTTCATTGTGTCACGCGATGTGACCATCAGTCAAGACAGCCAACAGAGGCAACAACCGCGGAGCGGTGACATGTTTATAGTGTGTCCGGTTGATCTAACATCAAACCCCGTTATGGGTGACATGTCAATGGCTTTTTCTACCAGATGCAGCTGAACACCATTAGCCCAAACAGGACGACTGCAGATTACCATGTTATTTCTGCGCAACCCCCTAGTCAAAACATGGTCACAGACCGTGTTGGATCATCCCTGGACCTTTTTTGCGGTCTACTTTACTTTTGCACACCTCCTAAGCTGGCCACACTCCAGGAATGACTTCCCCACAGCTACAGCATCCCTTGATGAGGTGATTCTCCAGGATTTGAAATCCAAATCTGGAGATGAGTTTCTTGTGACAGCTCGGGCAATAGGTGTTTTCGAGATCACCGACGTGCCCCGGCAGATTGCCGGCGTAGACAAACTTGAGGCCTGCCTGTCTCCCGTTCTCGGCGGCCCGGAGCAATGTATGAGGTGAGGTGTTGTCTGGCTCATTCATCCTGTAGTCCTGGTGGAAAGCGGTGACATGCCACGGAATGTCAGGTGAGATGCCCGCGACAAATTCTGCCATAGCTTTGACCTCGTCATCCGAATCGTTAAATCCCGGAACCAGCAGCGTGACAATTTCAAGCCAGAATCCCCGCTCATGCACCATGGCAATGGTATCCAGGACATTCTGCAACACCCCACCAAGCTTGCGATAGTTTTTGTCCTGAAACGATTTCAGGTCGATTTTGTAAAGGTCGGTAAAGGGCCGGATATAGTCAAGCACTTCCGGTGTTGCGTTGCCGTTCGATACGTAACCGGTGACAAAACCCGCCTCCTTGGCAAGCTTAAAGACTTGCATCGCCCATTCGCTGGTGATGAGGGGCTCGTTGTAACTGCTCACCACCAGGGCGGCGTTATGTCTTTTTCCCAGGTCGATCAAATCGACAGGTTTGACATCTCGTGGCCGGGCCACGGCCCTGGCATCGCGCAGCGCCTGGGAGGTGACCCAATTCTGACAATAGGAGCAATGATAGTCGCAGCCTAACATGCCAAATGTTACGGCTAGCGAGCCAGGATGAACGTGGTAAAAAGGCTTTTTTTCAGTGGGATCGCATTGAATCCCTGCCGCATAATTGGCTGGCACAAACAATTTGCCGCCGCTGTTGAAGCGAACGCGGCAAATCCCCTCCCTGCCCTCCCGGATCAAACAGCGGTGGCCACAGGCAAAACAGGTTAAACTGTTATCCGGGTGAGTCTCACAAAGTTCCCCCTCGATTGTGTACGTCTTAAGGAGGGCCTCGAGTGTGAACGCCTCATGCATGGGATGCACGCAAAATCAAAGAGATGCTCTGGCATTTGTAGGGGTCGCCATGATGACTCTCGCGCACAAAAGCGAGAAGAAAGGAACTAAACCGCCGGCCTCATTTCGTTGTTCCGTGGCCGGTAGTGGGTCTGAATCAATTGTTGCAAGCCGCGTCGAATTCTTTGCGGACTGACGGAGATGATTTCGCAGCACTTTTCAAAGGAGAAGATATAGTCGGTGTTCTTTTCTTCAAAAATCCAAAATTTCGCGCTCCTGAAGTTTTTTTCGAGCTG
This sequence comes from bacterium, assembly GCA_046757165.1. GTDB lineage: Bacteria > Zhuqueibacterota > Zhuqueibacteria > Oceanimicrobiales > Oceanimicrobiaceae > JBHHXT01. The sequence continues at coordinate 25,567 of JBHHXT010000027.1, forward strand.
GCTGAGCTCGTGGTCCTGGCCTTTGGCGCGCAATCTGTCTATTTTGTGAGGATTATTCCCATCAATATAGTCCTTAACTGCCCTAAGAATCACAGAGACTATCAATTTACGTTCTGTAAGTTGATTTCCTCTCTTCTCCATTTTTTCCTCGTAGTTAGTCTACACTTAAGTTTAGAACGAGCACATGCGGGCGGGCAAAAAACTGAGTTGGAACGAAAGAAATTGCTATCATCAATGGTCCCTTTGAGTGTTTAAATATAATAATAATTTGCATCTAAATCAAGTTAAACTTTTACTTTCAAGAAACAGGGGGCAAATCTTGCGCTACTTTATCAACCGGGTAACGGTCTTGAATTCCGGTGTCCCGGCTTGCTCCAGCAGCTCAAACAGCACGCTTTCCACCGAGGTCAGAATCACGCCGGCGCGGGCCATCCGTTCGAGCGCCGTGTCATAATCCAGCACCTTGCGCGATGAAACGCCGTCTTTGGGAACATGCACTTGAAAGCCTCTGGTGAGCAAGTCAAGGGCTGTTTGTTGCACGCAGACGTGGCACTCGATCCCGACAACGATGACTTGTTTGACCCCTTGCTGATTCATCTGCGCCAGCAGCTCTTCCGAACCGCAACAGCTAAAGGTCATCTTTTGAACCGGAACGGCTCCCCCGAGAGCCTCCAGGATCGCACCTTCGGTCGGCCCCAATCCTTGCGGATACTGCTCTGTGATGAAAATCGGGATCTCCAGTGTCTGGCATGCTTTGATGAGCTTTACTGCACTTGCGACCACCCGGTCACCGGCTTGCATCACAGCGTTGATCTTTTTTTGCACATCGATGATCAGCAGGACAGAGTGGCGTTTGTCCAGGATTTGTGGGTTTCGATGCATACCTGTCCTGCGTGTTGTCAAAGAGTGATTAGAATTCTGGCTGGGAGTCACAATAGACAAATATAGCAAAAACCCCTTATGAATCCAAATAAAATTTGAAAAGGTCGCAAAAAGCCTTGATATTGTCGAGAGAGTTGTTAGATTAACGGTTGAGCAATCGTTCACTCGTAAGGACGCTGAGAATGTTTGAAACAACCGATAGCTGTGACGTCTTTTATGTCGACAGACAAAAGGTGAAGGCCGTTGAGCAGAAGCTCGCTGCCAGTGTCCGTCTCTATGAGCTGACGGAAACGTTCAAGGTGCTGGGTGACCCGACCCGGCTCAAGATCATTCTTGCGTTAAAGGAAGGTGAGCTGTGTGTGTGTGACCTGGCGACATTGCTGGGCGTGACCCGGTCGGCGGTTTCGCACCAGCTTCGGTTGCTGAAGAACCTTCGTTTGGTAAGACTTCGTCGAGACGGCAAGATCTCATACTACTCCCTGCAAGATACGCACATCAGTGATTTGATAAATATTGCCCTGGAGCATTTACATGAATGATAATTCTTGTTCCTGCGTCAAAAAAATGCGAGAAGATGAATCATGGACAAGATGATTCCTGTTAACAAAGTCCTGGGTGGGGATTGCGCAGAGGTTCTGCGTGACTTTCCTGAGAACTGCATTGATTTGATTGTCACCTCGCCGCCTTATGCCGATAGCCGTAAGAACACATACGGCGGTATTCATCCTGACCACTATGTTGAGTGGTTCTTGCCGAAGGCGGAACAGTTCTACAGAGTCCTCAAGCACAATGGCACGTTCATCTTGAATATCAAAGAAAAGGCGGTCAATGGCGAGCGCCATACATATGTGATTGAGTTGATTCTTGCTCTGAAAAAACACGGGTGGCTCTGGACAGAAGAATTTGTCTGGCACAAGAAAAACTGTTATCCGGGCAAATGGCCCAACCGGTTTCGGGATGCATGGGAAAGATGCATTCAATTCAATAAGTCCAAGAACTTCAAGATGTTCCAGGAGGCGGTCATGGTTCCGACAGGGAATTGGGCCAGCGCCAGACTCAGAAATCTGAGTGAGACGGACAAACAACGCGACGAATCGAGAGTAGAAAGCGGCTTTGGGAAGAACATTTCTAATTGGATCGGGCGCGAAAAAGCTTATCCCACCAATGTCCTGCATTTGTCGACCGAATGCTCGAACCGCAGCCACAGCGCAACATTTCCGGCCTCCCTGCCAACCTGGTTCATCAAACTGTTTACGACAGAAGGGGACATTGTCCTCGATCCCTTCCTGGGGTCCGGAACAACCGCGATTGCGGCAAAAGAGCTGGGAAGAAAATATGTCGGGATTGACACCAACGAGGAGTATTGTGAATTGGCGAGAAAGCAGCTCAAACATCTTTATGTTCAAGGACGGTTGTCCTGGGCATCTGCTACGCCAAGGTGAAAACTTCGTTCTTGAGACGATATAGTGGCAACCTGGATCATGCATGATTTAAGGAAGAACTCATGAGCACCTCTTTGACAAAGACCGAAGAGCTAAGACTGGAAGGCTTGCATTGTGTCGATTGCGCCGCAACCATCGAGAAAACCATGGCCAAAGTCAACGGCGTTCAGGCTGTCCAGGCCAACTTCACCGCTGGCAAAATGAAAGTCAGCTATGACCCTTTGAGTGTGGGCTATCAGGACCTGGTGCGTTGCGTGGAAAGAATCGGCTATCGTGTGAGCCGTGAGAACCACAGGGATCTCGAAAGAAAATCGCTCTGGCGCGACCGGCAGGTTCAGTTTACTGCGTTGGCGGGGCTCGCCCTCGCAGCGGGCTTGCTGGCTCATTTTCTCACCGGGGATGTTACCCTGTTTCGCGCCGGCCGGCCCGTTAACGTGTCTACGCTTTTTTTTCTTGCGACCATTTTTTTCGGCGCGTATCATTTCAGCCGGGCGGGCGTGGCTGCCGCAACGCAATTTCGGTTCAGAATGGATTCTCTCATGTCCCTGGCGATCATGGGCGCTATCATTATCGAGGAGTACGTCGAGGCGGCCAGCCTGGCGTTCTTATTCTCTCTGGCGGAGATATTGGAAAGCTACGCTGTGGAGCGCGCCCGCAATTCCTTGCGTGAACTGATGAACCTGACCCCGGAGAACGCCACCATCAACAGAGAGGGAAGAGAGCTGGAGGTGCCGGTCGAGCAGGTGCAAAGAGGTGAGATACTCGTGGTGCGCCCGGGTGAGAAGATCGCGCTCGACGGGCAAGTGGTCTATGGCGCCTCGAGCGTGGATCAGGCGCCGATCACCGGGGAGTCTGTGCCCGTTCATAAGGGGCCGGGAGAGAAGGTTTTCGCCGGCTCCATCAACAACGAAGGCTATCTGGAAGTTCAGGTGACTCACAACAGCAAGACCACCATGCTGGCCCGAATCATCCACCTGGTCGAAGATGCGGAGGCGCAAAAGGCGCCCAGCGAGAGGTTTGTCGAGAAGTTCGCCCGCATCTATACGCCGACGGTGGTGGTGCTGGCCGTCATGGTTGCCACCGTGCCGCCGCTCGTCTTGGGAGCAGCCTTCCATCCCTGGTCCATCCGGGCCCTCACGTTGCTCGTCATCGCCTGTCCCTGTGCCCTGGTTATCTCCACGCCGGTGTCGGTGGTTTCTGCTTTGACGGCTGCCAGCCGCAACGGCGTGCTGATAAAGGGGGGCATCTATCTGGAAGAGATGGCGAAAATCAAGGTCATTGCTTTCGACAAGACCGGCACCCTGACCCGTGGCAGATTGCAGGTCGCGCAGGTTCTTCCCTGCAATGGCATGACAAAAGAAGAACTGCTCCGCAAAGCGGCTTCCCTGGAAAGACACAGCGAGCATCCGATTGCCAAAGCGATTGTCGAAGCAGCGAACGGCCTGGAACTCGAGGAGACCAGGAATTTCAAAGCGATCCCCGGCAAAGGCATCACCGCTGAAGTCAATGGTACCGCCTTCGTGATTGGCAGTCCGGTGCTTTTCAGGGCCTCCGGATTGGAGCTGCCTGACGAGCAGCTACAAACGTTGCAGCAACAAGGCCAAACCACGATGCTGATAGGGTCACAATCTGAGATCATGGGCGTGATCGCCCTGGCCGACCAAATTCGACCGGAGGCGATAGAGATCATCGCACAGCTGCAAAGGGTCGGAAAGGAAGTCGTCATGATAACCGGCGACAACCAGGAAACGGCTAAAGCGATCGCGGCAAAATTGGGGATTTCACACTATCATCCCGGTCTGCTGCCAGAAAAAAAGGCAGAGATGATCCGACAATTGCGACGACAACACGGCAAAGTTGCCATGGTCGGCGACGGCATCAACGACGCTCCTGCTCTGGCCGCCGCTTCAGTCGGGATTGCCATGGGAGCGGCAGGAACAGACACGGCGCTCGAGATCTCCGACATTGCGCTCATGGCCGATGACTTGAGCAAATTGCCTTATCTGGTCGAGCTGAGCAAGCGCGCGAACCGTGTAATCAAACAGAACACTTTGGCCGCGATTCTCATAAAACTCTCGCTTGCGCTCGGCGTCTTTCCTGGTTTCGTGACGCTGGTCATGGCTGTCCTGATTGGCGACATGGGGGCGTCCCTGGGCGTGACCAGCAATGCTCTGCGGCTGGCCAGATTCAATTCAAGACAAACGAACCCGAACCCTTAACCGCATCAGAAAATGATCCAGGTTATCCTTTTTTCCATGCTGGCTGCAGGCGCAACGGTGGTGGGCGGTGGACTGCCCCTGCTGCACAGAAAGCTCAGTGAGCGGTACTTGACCTTGCTGGTAGCGTTCTCGGGAGGAGTGCTGCTTTCCACGGGTCTCAACCACATGATAACCGAGAGCTTTGCCATCGCCGGACGCTGGGCCATGGTGGCGGTCAGCGTTGGGTTTCTGGCACTTTATGGCTATGAAAAAGTTTCCATGGTTCACGCCTGCCGCGAGCATGATTGTGCCGTGCATCATTTCGGCACCTCCGCTCTGGTTGGGATGGGATTTCACAGTTTTCTCGATGGCTTTGCGATCGCAGTGAGCCTGGAGTTTGAAGCGACGCTTGGCATGCTGGTGATTGTGGCCGTGATCTCGCACCGTCTTCCGACTGGGATATCGACGGCCTGCATTCTGCTTTCGCACCACTACAGCAAGGCGAGAGCCTGGCGGATTTTGAACACCATAGCTGGTCTGGCTGTGTTTGGCGCCATTGCCGGTCTGATGATTCCCTTTCAGGAGCCCGTCTATTTGAGTCTGGCCGTCGGTCTTGCCGGCGGGACTTTCCTCTATATTGCCACGAGTGACCTGCTGCCGATGGCGCATGAGAACAACCAGGACTATCGTGTGCCGCTGTTTTTCTTGCTCGGCTTCTTAGGAGTACTTGCGGTGAGTTTTATGTAGCCTGTGCAGCCCAATAAAAAGCCCGCGCTTGTTAATAAAGCACGGGCCAGTCTCCCACATCTCCAGGTAAGATAGATAGATGTGATATTGTGTAGGGGAGCATAATATAAAAACCCACGTCAAAAAAGTCAAGAAAAAAGCACGACTGGACGCAAAAAAATTGCCAACTAAATGCGTCCAGGTTCCTTAACGTCTGAAGGTTGCTCCGGCTGCTGCCCCAATGAATTGTTCGAATGCTCTCCGCTGAGCCGCTATTTGTTTGGAATGGGCGAAAAAAGCCTTGACAAGGAGCAGTTATTTTCTAAATTTGGAATAATTCCAAATCAGAATTATTCGGACCTTTCTGAATGACCCAACCCGGTTTTGATTCGAGAATAGAACAATTCTTCGACTATCTCGATACGATGGTGGAGCGTTTCACGGCCATCAAGCGGGAGTGCCTGCAAGACTACCGTGGGCTGAGCTTGCAAGCATTGATGGCAGTGCGTGTCATCGGCAAGAAAGAGTCGTGTATCATGCGTGAAGTTGCTGCAAGCTTGCAACTGGCTGTGAACACAGCGACGACACTTGTTGATAAACTTGTCGCGATGGAGCTGGTTGTTCGGCACCGCTCCGATGAAGACCGGCGCATTGTCAAGGTTGCGTTAACAGAAAAGGGAAAAGATGTTTTTCTGGCAGACCGGGAAGTTCATAAAGGATTCACCCGTGCCATGCTCAACACCCTCGATGAAGCCGAACAAGAAATATTCATCTCTTTGATGAGGAAAATCAGCAAGAACTTGAAGTAACGAGCCGAAAGGCCGGGCTATCGATTCCTTGTTCTGTGCCCTGTCCATGAAATGCCGCAATGAATTGGATCCATTATGTTCCACTATCTGTATTCACTATCTTAGGAGGGAGTTATTATGTCAAAGTTACGGGAGTTCCAACGAAGGTACCTGGCGGTATGGCTGGTTGGCTTGTTGGTTTTGCTGCAGGCCTCCGTGTGCCTTGCTCAAGAGACCGGAAAGGTCGCTGGCACGGTAAAGACTGCTGACAGCGGAGAACCGCTCAAGCGAACAAATGTCAGTGTCAAAGGCACCATGCTGGGCGCCGCAACAGACAGCCAGGGCAGGTACACCATTACCGGGGTTCCGGCTGGCACCCATACCCTGGTCTTTTCGGCCATCGGTTATACCAACGTCGAAGCGCGCGTCACGGTCACTGCGGGTGAGACCACAACCCGGGATGCGGAGCTGGCGATTGAGGTGATTGAGCTGGGCGATGTCACGGTCTATGGCGCGTCGAAGCACCCCGAGCGAATCACCCAGGCGCCGTCGGCAATCAGCGCGATCAGTCCTTTGGAATTGCGCCAGATGGCCAGTACCGGACAAGTGCCCCGGCTCTTTGATGCCCAGCCCGGCGTGGACCTTGCGCAAAATGGTGTCAACGATTTCAATCTGAACACCAGAGGCTTCAACAGTTCCCTGACCAGGCGGGTTCTGGTTTTGATGGATAACAGAGAGCTGGTCGTTGCCTTGCTTGGTTCGCAAGAATGGAATGCGCTCAGCAGACCCTTAGAGGACTTCGGCCGTTTGGAAATCATCCGCGGGCCTGGCTCCGCTCTGTACGGCGCCAATGCTTTTGCCGGTGTCATCAACATAACGACGCCGGCGCCAAAAGAAATTGTCGGCACCAAAATATCCGCTTCCGGTGGTGAGCTCAGCAGCTTCCGGGGAGATATCAGACATGCGGGTGTCTCAGGCGCCTGGAGCTACAAAGTCAATTTTGGGTATACCCAGGGCGAAAGCTGGGATGAGTCTCGCAACGTGACCGCGGAATACGAGGGGCTGCCGGGTGAGCGCTTCCCTCTCAATGGCGACGACTTGCGGTCCATCTACGGCGCAGCAAGGCTGGATTACGATTTGGCCAGCGGCGGCGTCTTCACGGTGGAAGGAGGCATGGCGCAGGCAGAGAATCAAGTCATCGTAACCGGTATCGGGCGGGTGCAGATCGACAAAGTACGGCGACCCTGGGCACGCACGGCTTTTGCTTCAGACCGCTTCTTCTTCCAGGCTGATTACCGCGGCAGAAAAACATTTGATGACCACCAGGTGTCGCCGGTTTCCGGCGCGGTTTTCGAGGAAGATGATTGGGATTTCGACTTCCAGGGTCAGACAAACTTCACCGGTCTGGAAGACAAGCTGCGGGTTATTGTCGGCGCCTCGCACCGGTTTCGCCATGTCAACACCGATAACACCATTTTGTCACAGAAATTCGATGAAACCTTTTCCGGCGTCTTTGGGCAGATCGAATACAAGATTTCGGACAAGATCAACCTGGTCGGCGCCGCTCGCGTGGATGGCAGCTCCAGTCATGATACGCAGTTTTCCCCCAAAGGCGCCATTGTCTTTTCGCCAACAGAAGACCACTCTTTTCGGGCGACAGTCAACCGCGCCTTCCAAACACCGAGTACGACCGAGTTTTTCTTGCGGGTACCTGCGGGTGTGCCCATAGATTTGGCTCCCCTGGAGGCGGGGATCGAAGCGGCGATCGAGCAGGCGCAGGGGTTGCCGCCCGGGACGGTCGATTTGCCACTCAATTTTGGCGTGACCCCGGTTCTGGCGCTCGGGAACGAGAAGCTGGAGGTCGAGGAAGTCACCAGCTTCGAGCTGGGCTACAAAGGCGTTGTCAGCAAAAGAGCCTTTGTCACGGTCGACGCCTATTTCAGCCAGCTTGAGAATTTTATCACGGATTTACTCCCTCGCGTCAATCCTGCTTTTCCTGCCTACCAGGTGCCTGAGGGGATTGACCCGGCCCTGGTGCCGATCATCAATGGTGCCATACAAAATACATTAGGAGCAGCTTTCCCCTTGTTCTCCACACTTCCGGACGGGTCGCAAGCCCTGGTGGTTTCGTACGGCAATGCCGGAGAAGTAGATGTCATGGGGATTGAGTTGGGTCTGAACTACTATCTGACCGACGACCTACTCTTCACGGGCAATTACTCGTTTTTTGATTTTGACGTCGATGATAAGACCGTTGCCATCGGAGACAACCTGATCCCCAACACCCCAAAGCATAAATTCAATCTCGGTCTGTCTTATCAGGGACGTCAGGGACTCGATGCCAGCGTACAGGTGAAATATGTGGATGGATTTGATTGGGCTGCGGGCGTTTTTGTCGGCGATGTTCCATCCTATACATTGGTCAACTTTTCTGGTGGCTATAAAGTCACCTCCAATGCTCGTCTTGGCCTGGTCATCACCAATCTTCTGGACAATGACCATTATGAATTATTTGGCGGCTCGCTCAACGGAAGACGTGCGCTTGGCTCACTAACCTACGAGTTCTGAGACGCACAGACAAGATGATTGGCTGTCAATCTCCAACGAATTGAAGAACCCAGCGGATTTTGGCGCTTAGAGCATTCCAAGCGCTGTCGTGAAAGCAACTTAGAGCATCTGCACTAAATGGTTATTTGTATCAAAGGCGTCGGCTGGCACCTGCCGGACCTGCCGGACAGCACAGAGACAGCGGGAACGGATCGGTCCATCCCTGCCATGGTCTTGCGTGCTGTCCAGGCTTGCCTGGCTGATGCCCAGGTCAACATGCCTGATGTCGATGCCGTGGTGACGGCTTCGGTGGATCTGTGGGACGGCAAGACCGCCTCCAACATTGCCATTACCGAAGTTGTTGGCGCAGTGATGAAACCGGAAACCCGCATTGCCGGGGATGGGCTATTGGCGCTGATCCATGCGGCCATGGCTATTCTTTCCGGGCAATATCAGCGCGTGCTGGTGACGGCGCATGGCAAGGCCACGGAGGGCGATGCGGAGGCGATATCCAACTGGAGCTTTGATCCGGTCTATCAGCAAACGTTGGGCTTGACAGACTCGCATGCCTTGGGTTTGCAGGCACAGGCGTTTCTCAAACGTGCTCCTGGCGATATCGGCAGCGATTCCGCCAGGAGCCGCATTGTATCGGCGCTCAGCCAGGAAAACGGAGAGCTTGCCGGCAGTGAATTCCTGGACAGCCCTGTGACATTCTTTCCTCTTCACGACTCGGAAATTGCCACCCAGGGGGATGGCGCCTGTGCTGTTTTGCTCGAACAGGGCGGCGCAGGCCCGCGACTGGAAGCCTTTGGATATGACCTGGACCCCCACTATCTGGGCGATCGTGATTTGGCACGCTGCAAGACTTTGCAACGCGCTGCCCAAAGGGGCTACACTATGGCCACTATTTCTGATGCGCGCAAAGAAATTCAACGCTGCTACTGGTCGTTGCGTACGGCCATCCAGTTGCCGTTATGGGCAGAAGCTGCCGGCGTCTGGTCTTTGCACCGGGGGCTGGATACTCTCTTGCAAAGGGAAGTCACCACGGATGGAAACGCTGTGCACAAAACCCACTGGGATGGATTGCCTCCTTTTGCCACGGGATTACAACGTTTGATCTGTGCGACGCGTGACCTTCGGCAGCAGCGGGCAGAAGGGAGAGTACTTGTTCAGGGGTGTCACGGGCCGGCGGGGCAAACACAGGTGGTATGTATTCTGAGCACGGAGAGGTGATTTTCTCTGGATTCATACGGGGGATTGGCCGCGTCGAGTCTTAGATGATTTGGAAGCTGTCTGTGTCGAGTTTAGCGTTTAGAATTACCGGCTGACGGAAAGGAAGTTATTGGATGGCAAGACCCGTGGCGATTGTGGCAACCGGCCAAACTCACCATTGCAAAGCCCGCCCGGACGTGCATCAGGGAGAGCTGGTGCAGGAGGCGGTTGCTGCGGCCTTGCTGGACGCGGACCTTTCGTTTGATGACATCGACGCCATTGTGCTCACCAACATGGAGTTGTTCGAAGGCCGCGCCCTGCCGGAATTGTGGTGCGGTGAATTCGCCGGCGGTGTTGGTAAACCCGTGATGAAGGTCGCAACCGGCGGCACCTCAGGAACGTCTGGTGCCATCGCCGGCCTGATGCAGGCGGCATCCGGCGTTTTCGATACGGTGCTGGTCGTGGGTTGGGAAAAGCACTCTGAAGGCTCGACGCAAACGGGCATGTCCCTGACGGACCCGGCCTGGGACCGGCACATCGCCTCGGGTGCCATCGGCAACTTTGCGCTTTCCATCTCCCAGTACGTCGCAGGCCGCAGTGTGACTCCGGAACAGGCGGCGATGGTGGCCGTGAAAGCGCGACGCAATGGCGCCCTGAATCCTCATGCGCACCTGAAGGACGCGGACCTGAGCGTCGAGCAGGTGCTCGCCTCACCCATGCTGGCGGAGCCGGTACATCTGCTGGATATGTGTCCGCAATCAGACGGGGCGGCTGCGCTGGTGATTGCAGGCGGAGACGTGGCCTGGCGATATCCGAACCCGGCCTGGTTTGTGGCGTCCGCGACCCGGCACGATCACCCCTATTTCGGCGATCTCGATCAGCGCCTCCTGAAGATGCGCACATTGCGTGCGGCAGCGGCGGAGGCGTATCGGAAGGCTGGCATCGCGCAGCCGCTAACAGATTTGGATGTTGCGGAGGTCTATGAGCCGGTTTCGTACGCGGAATTGGCCTGGTACGAAGCCCTGGGCTTTTGCGACGACGGCCAGGCAGGTGCGCTAATAGAAAGCGGCGACACGCAACTCGGTGGCAAGCTGCCGGTCAACCCATCCGGCGGTGTTTTGTGTGCCAATCCAGTGGGCGCGACCGGCGTGGTTCGCGTTGCAGAGGCCGCAAAGCAGTTGCATCAAAAGGCAGGTGATTATCAGGTCGATGGCGCCAATCTGGCGCTGGTGACCGGCTATGGTGTTTATGCCTGGAGCGATGTGTTGATTTTTTCAGCGCACAAGCCATGATTTTTTCCAATGGAAGAAAGAACCCAACTGGTCGGGTTCTGTGATCAGTTGGAAATCAGAAGTTGCTTAACTTGGATCGTAACAAACCATGAGCGTTAAGACGGACACAACGTCTGACGTATATCTCTTTTCTGAGATCACCATGGACCTCACCTGGCGCGTCGACCCGGGTCAGACCATGACGCTATTTTTCGAACGGCTGCGGCGAGAGAAGACGCTGTACGGCATCCGCTGCCCCGGTTGTCACCGGGTGTACCTGCCGCCGCGTCCGCTCTGCGGCATTTGCTGGCTGGAGATGAATGAATGGGTTGCCCTGGGCCGTACCGGTACTTTGGTCGCGAAGACCGTTTGCCACTACAAGATTCTCAATTCCGAAACCGGGCAGCTTCGTAGAACGCCCTTTGTTTTGGGGCTCATTCAATTGGACGGCGCCGATACCACCCTGAATCATTTCGTCGAAGCAGAAAGTCCTGCTCAGGTGAGCATCGGCGACAGGGTGCAGATTGTCTTTCGTGCTGAGCTGCAGGGCAATATCGGCGACATCCGGCACTTCAAGTGGTTAGGCAAGAAGTGAAGCTTCTGAGAGGGAGGTCATTTTACTAACGGATAAACAGATTACTTCGACGGTCAAATTGCCATTTCGATACGCCGTCGGTGCAACGGCAAGCCGGTTCTTTGCGGCATTACGCGATGAGAAACGCATCTACGGCACACAGTGCAAGCGCTGCCAAAAGGTCTGGGTCCCGGCCCGCTCCTTTTGCTCCAATTGTAAGATAAGAATGGACAAATGGATCGCTTTGCCGGCCAGCGGCACGTTAGAGGGGTGGACAGGAGCGCCGGCCACGGCGGCCGTGCTCACTGCACTCATCCGTCTGGAAGGCGCGGATTCTCTGCTTGTCCATCGTCTGGGAGAATATGAACAACACCACCTGAAAGAAGGCCAGCCTGTCATGGCAATTTGGCGCGAACAGCGGCATGGCGCTATGCTGGATATTGTCTATTTTAAACCGAGGTAGAGCTTAGTCAATAAATCTTGTTGAAAATTCAGAACAAAGGACAGAAAGTCATGACTTCCAGGAAAGTGGAGGAGTTTAGAACAAAATTTCGCGCGCAGCACATCCCTTCGCACTATTCCGGACGGTTGCATCTGAGCTTTCTCGTTCTGGCTCCCTTACTGCTCGTCACGTTGGCGCTCACCCGTTTGGACCACGTCAGAGCCTGGGAGTGGTTGACCATCCCCTTGACCTTTCTGTACGCCAACCTCGTAGAGTATCTGGCACACAAAGGTCCGATGCATCACAAGACCCGTCTTCTGAGGTTGATCTATCAGCGCCACACCGTCGAGCATCACCAGTTTTTCACCGAAACGGATACGACTTGTGACAACACGAGCGACTACAAGGCCATCCTTTTCCCGCCGATCATGCTGCTGTTTTTTTTCGGCGGCTTTGCTGTGCCGATGGGGTTGCTGCTGTACGCACTGGTGTCAGCCAACGTGGCCTGTCTGTTCGTGGCAACCAGTCTGGTGTATTATGTGAATTACGATATCCTGCATCTTTGTTATCACCTCAGCAAGGATTCCTGGGTCGGACGGCTGCCCTTTATGGCCACTTTGCGGCATCATCACACCATTCACCACAATCAAAAATTGATGAACAACTACAACTTCAATATCACTTATCCCATATTTGACTATGTATTTGGGACTGCTTTTAAGAAGGATAGCGGGAAATGAGTATCTTACGGGAACAACGCGGTCGCATCACGGTCCTGACCATCGACCGCCCCGAGGTCAAGAACGCTCTGGATATCGAAACCAGCCGCGAGCTGGCGCACCATTTCCGGGAATTTCGTGATGATCCCGAGAGCTGGGTAGCTGTCCTGACTGGGTCGGGCAACGACGCTTTCTGCGCCGGCGCGGATTTGAAAAGAATTGGCGACTACTACGAAAGCGTCCTGCCTGTCGAGCGCCGCCACCGCGGTGAAATCGAGCCGGGCATCGGTGGCATTACCCGCAACCTGCCGATCTGGAAGCCGATCATCGCTGCGATTAATGGTCACTGCCTGGCCGGCGGATTGGAGATCGCCTTAGCCTGTGATATCCGCATTGCGGAACCCCACGCCACTTTCGGTTTGACGGAGGTGAAATGGGGTATCATTCCGGGCGCCGGCGGCACCCAGCGGTTGCCGCGACTCATCGGCATACCCAAGGCGCTGGACCTGATCTTGACCGGTCGTCGTATCTCCGCTGAAGAAGCGTTGCAAGCGGGGTTGATTTCCCGTCTGACACCAAAGGGGCAAGTACTCCCGACCGCGATCGAGGTTGCCGAAACCATCTGCGAAAACGCACCGCTGGCGGTGCGTGCCGCGAAAGAAGCCGTCATTCGAGGCATGGACTTGAATCTGGATGAGGGCCTGCGGCTGGAGCAGTTTCTCGCCGAGCCCCTGCGCCGGACTGAGGACGCCAGGGAAGGCCCGAAGGCTTTTGCCGAGAAACGCAAGCCAGACTTCAAAGGGTGTTAAAGGGTCATGATCTTTGAAGATGCCTCCAACAGATAGAAGAACCAAACTGTCAATCCGTCGGGTTCTTTTATCCGCTGGAAAATCCTTTTGTGAGGCCTGTGAATCATGAAATTACAAACCATCCTCTATGAAAGAACCGGCCATCGCGCCGTCCTGGCCCTGAATCGTCCGCAGGTCTTGAATGCCATCAATGGCCGCGTTCTGGACGAGCTCGAGTTCGTTCTCGAGCAGTGCGCAAACGACAGCGAGGTTCGCATCATTGCCCTGAAGGCGGCGGGCAAAAAATCTTTTTGCAGCGGCATTGACGTGGAATATGTCAAGGAATTGTCCGCGCTGGAATCCCGCAATGTGGGGAAACGGCTGCATGAGGTGTTTTATCTATGCCGCACGCTGCCGAAGGTTATTCTGGTCGTGGTGGATGGATTATGCCTGGGCGCCGGTCTGGAGCTTGCGGTTTCCTGTGACTTGATCCTTGCCAGCAACCGCTCTCAGTTCGGTTTGCCCAATATCAATGTCGGGATTCCCGCCATTGTGGAAGCTGCTGTGCTGCCGCAAGCAATCGGCATCATGAACACTCGCGAGCTGTGCTACACGGGCTGGAACTGGCCTGCGGAAAAAGCGCTGGCTCGCGGCCTCGTCAACGCCGTCTGCGCACCGGATGAACTGGACGATTTAGCGGAGAAGTGGCTCAAACGTCTGGAAACCCGCAGTCCCATGGCCTTGATGACGCAGAAAGAGATCGTCCACATGTGGATGACCACAGACCTTGAAGCAGGCATCGATTTTTCCATCAACACCGTGGCCCTGAACTGGATGACCAGAGATCAGAAGGAAGGCATGGGGGCTTTTCTGGAAAAACGCCGGGCTGATTTCAAGGGAGAGTAGGAAGCGGAGCGCAAAACTTCAGTTTTGCAAGTAGAG
>JBHHXT010000028.1:0-39597 GCA_046757165.1 bacterium
GCTCAACTTGCTTCAGATCATCACCGCCCCGGACGAAAAGGTGTCCGAGGTACTAGGAGATCGAAAAAATGACCGAACCCATGATTTCAAACATCAAAAAAACCCGCTTCTATCAAGAAATCAGGCAAGAAGGGCTACAGGAGGGGATTGAAAGCGGCCTGAGACAAACAATCTATGACATCCTGGACATCAAATTCGGCGCCGCCGGCTTACGGGTGTTCGAGCAGCTGACGAAAACGATGTCCAAAGAGGCGCTCGAAAACATCCGGGTGGGTCTCAAAAAGGCGCACTCCATCGAAGAAGCGGAAGAAATCATCCAAACGTCTGCCGAAAAATAGCAGCCCTCAAATTCGGAGCCTGGCATCGCTCTTCTCCGACCCATCCCTTCGGCTGCGCAGAATCATGAGTTGTGAAACCGTTGTCATCCGACCGAGACACTTCTGCCCGTCCAGACCGGGTGCAATCAAAATCAGGTCTGTGCTGGAGGGGGTTTGAACTTTCAAGGCAATCGCGCTTGTTGTGGCCACGA
The DNA here is from genome assembly GCA_046757165.1 of bacterium. Classification (GTDB taxonomy): domain Bacteria; phylum Zhuqueibacterota; class Zhuqueibacteria; order Oceanimicrobiales; family Oceanimicrobiaceae; genus JBHHXT01. Next base: position 530 of record JBHHXT010000028.1, read on the forward strand.
GCTGGCCATTCCACTCAACGGGTAAGAGCTCGGAATCCAGGGAGTCGGATGAGCCCGGAAAGGCAAAAAGTCCTGTTACAAAGGCCAGCGGCAGCTCACCGGCTCGTTTGTACTTCACCGCGGGCGCGGCCATCTTCACGCCATATTCCGGAGAAACCCAACCCTGTACCGGCTCTTCGTCTCCTTTGAAAACCGTTACCTCATCCAACTTAGGGCCAAAAGACTCGAGCAGAAGGATCGGTCCTTTCCGGGAAACGGCCCGGACCTTACCTGCGTCTTCGAGCTCAACTTCAACCTCATGCCAAAAATGAAAAAACTGCTCCAGCTCGTGCTCCCCGGTACCAGTGATCACATCCCAGAGAATCCAGTAGTCCGGCTTGACGAACAACCAGCGGCGTGTGTGCACAATGCCGCCGAGGATGTCTTCTTTGACGCTCCCATACCCCTCCTCATACCGCGCTTCGAGATAGTCGAACAATTCAGTCGAAATCCATTTGTTGCCCAGGGTCTCAGGTGGCGCATTCACCCAATGCTCCGCACTGGGAAAACGAATCTGGCTGCGACCATCGACGACGATGGTGTTGTGGGCGAAGGAGCTTGTGAAGAATCGTCGCCATTTGTTGTGCACGTAGGTATAGGTGCCGCTGTCGACGATAAAGGGCTCGCCAAAGGCAAAGACCTCGAAGCTGAGCTTATCTTCGTGTCCATGGGAGGAACCAAACGGTCCGGCGTCCACCAGCAGGTAGCGCGCCTCAGGTGACCAGTCGCTGCGCATGACGTAGACACCTGAATAAGGATAAGCAACCGAGGTGGCGTCGGCTGCCCGGCCTCTTTGTCCGGCGCTGGCAAAAAACTCGAAATCTTGCCGGGAGAAGAATTCCGCTGGTGTATCGAACAAAAGACGCAGATTCTTGGCGTGGAAACCGTCGTTCATCTGTGGCATCACGCCGTCCGGGCGGGCGGTGTGCATCAGGAAGCTGTACATCTTTTCGAGCTGCGCATAAAAATAGTCAGAGATCTGCACCCCGTAAGCTGTGGAAAAATCTGTAATTTCCTGCAAAATGCGAATGGCAAACCGGTGATAATACGTCGACCCCTCGGTATAGCCGCCGTCTGGATAGACATCCTCGTGCATGGCCCGGTCCAGGCGCAGCCTGGCGATTTCGATCCATTTGTCTGCCATTTTGAATTCCGGGAATGCAGCGCCGACTGCCAGCAGGCCATAAGTCTCCTGCAACAGGTGATTTCTGCGCGGCGAGCGAAAGTGCGCCAGGAACTGGGCGTGGTCATGAAATGAGGCGAGCATACGCCACTTGACCTCGTCACTGACCTGGTCGCAGTTGTAAAAGATAAAAAAAGCCTCGATCCAGCCATCCGTCATGCGGGCGCTCGACTCGATAAGCCGCCAGACGTTGTCTTTTTCATTTTTCCAGCGCGGCATTGGATTCTGCCGGAACCAACTGCGCATAATTTCATCAAAGGCTGTGGCGTACTTGGGATCGCCAGTGAATTTGTAAGCCACCGCGACGCTCCAGATCCAATCCATGCGATTGAGCGCCAGCAACCATTCGCGGTCCCTGGTGGGATTCTGGCGCCACGTGATCTCATCCTGAAACGTGTGAGAAACGTTCAACAGATGAAACGTGCGCTCGATAGCGGCGTCCGCTTCGGCCATGATGTCGGCGGTATCTTTGCGCGCGATGCGGTCTTCGAGAAGCTTCAGCCGGTGGTTCCCGACCTCCGAAAAGTGCTTCTTGGTTCGATCGCCATAGAGCGCGGGCGTGCCGTTTTCTGCGGCGATCTTGCTGAGCAGAGCGGGCTTGAACAACGCGCTGAGCGCACTAGGATCTGCAGGGGCGGCCTGAAACCTCCGTTCTGTGGGTTGGAGCAGATGAGCCAGGTTAACCGCCAAAACCACGACGCAAGCAGCCGTCAGGCTCCATCTGTTGTAAAGCCGGGACATCAATTGAAAATCTTTGCACCACCGTAAAAAGAGCCAGAGCGTCAGCCCGCCCGCCGCAAGCAGAAGAAGGCTATTGCCCACCAGGCTGACCGGGTGAAAACGGCCCGGCAAATAGTTTTTGTTCAAGAAGACAACAATGGGCAGAATGGGGATGGCGGAGACGAAGCCAGCCAGCAGAAGCCCCTCCATACGATGGAAAACGAGCCAGACAAGCCCCAGCAGTACAGCCAGCCCCAGCCCGGGGAGCAAGACCTGATTGACGCCAGCCTGGAGATAATTGCTGGCAAAACAGGAGATTTCGTGCTGGGAGTAGTTCTCCTGGCGGAAAAAGAGCAGGAGGCGGCCCCCGGCGGCGAAGAGGCTCAACCAAATCCCTGCGTGGAGGGCGTGTTTGAGCTTGTCAACCGGGTGGATTTCGTCCTCCGTCTGATTGATGTCAGGCTCCTCACTGGCCATGATGTACATCGCAGTCCTTGCACGAACAGATTTCTCGCTTCGCTCGAAATGACAGCCACGAGGAATCTTGCTTGGACAGCCCCGTTATGTTGACATGTCCGGATGATTCACTGCAAGCAAGATGCTTGCGTTACTACTTGATATACCCTAACGAGCGCAGGCGCTTCTCCAACTCTTCTTTGTCTGTCTGCCGCGTAACGCCATTCGTTTCTACCGGTTGAAAACTACTCACCCATCGCTCGAGCCGGCGTTGCAGCGTATCCACGGCAGCCGGCTTCTCTGCAATGATATTCTTCAATTCCCGCGGATCACGGGTTAAATCAAACAGTTCAGACTGGTCGTTTGAAGCCCAAATGTATTTGAGAGAATCCTGAGCAACCGACCCGAAAATAGCCTTCAAATCGCGGTAGTACCGTCCGGGGCTGCGCTTGGCATGGGCATTGTGCTGCTGTTGAAAAAGCTCGGCAATGACCGGGTGGTTGGCCTCGTCGATGGGCTGGCCTTGAACATCCGGTGGAATCTGGATTCCGAGCTGAGACAGAATTTCAGGCATGAGGTCCACCGTCTGTACGAGCTTGTTCGTGTGACCCGTTCGGGCACCGTTCGGGTACTTGATCATCATGGGCACCCAGATCAGGTCGTTGTACAGATCTGTGTTGTGGCCAAAGGAGTGGTGCTCACCGAAAAGCTCGCCGTGATCGGAATTGACAATGATGAGGGCGTCGTCGTAAAGGCCCATCTCTTTCAACTTATCGAACAGCCGGCCCAGGTAGACATCCATAAAAGTTATCTTGCGATGAACATAAGCCTGCCAGAACTCGCGGTGCTCTGCGCTCACTTCGGCCTGGAAGAAGACGACTTTGTCGGCATCAAAATCCTTGAACACCTCTACCTGGCGTTCGCGATCGAAGCCGTACATGGAGTCATACGGCTCCGGAATGAAGGCAATCCCACCGTGCGGCTCCATGAGATTGACAAACAGGAAGAACGGCCCGTCCTGCCCGTTCTCGTCCAGCCAACAGTTGATCAGCGGTTCCATCTCCGAAGCCAGGCACACTTCGTTGACCCAGAGCTCGTCCACGCGAAAATCATCCGGCAGGGAGAGCAGCACTTTGCCCCAGAATAGACTGAACACCAACGGCCGGCCGTCAAAGTAATATTGGAACCCCTGATGGCAGCCAAGCTGCCGCGACAGACCAGCGTTGTTGGCAACGATGCCAGCGGTCTTGTACCCGTGCGCGGATAGAATCTCAGCCACCGTGACATTCTCCGGCACGAGGGGCGTCGAAAACATGGCGTCGCCAACAAAGTGCGCCCCATGTTTGGACGGAAACATGCCGGTAAACATGGAGGCATGCGACGGCAACGTCCAAGGCGCTGCTGAAATGGCGCGGTCAAAAACCACGGCATCCTGTGCAAACCGGTCGAGATTGGGCGTCGTGTGGTGGCTGGCGCCATAGAGCGAAATATGGTCTCGCCGCGCGGTGTCCGTGACGATCCAGATGACGTTCTTCGGATTTCTTACCGGGTGGTCGTCAACAAACTCTCCGGCCACCCGGTCGAAGCTCGCGGCCGACGGTGCCCCGCTGATGATGAACCCCGCGAAGATCGCGGTCGCGGACAGCGCAAGAATGCCATATCTGCGTGCCGCCGGGCCCTCTTTTGTCACGTACCGGGCCAGCACCAAACTGAGGCCGACTCCACCCACGCCGGACGCGCCAAAGCTGAGAACACCGGCGAACAGTTCACCGGTTTGCGTCCATGGCGGCTGCCAGGCGAAAAACCGGAGATTGACCGCGACCAGCAGGGAGAGCGGCAGAAACGCCATTTCAAGAAACTGGACGGCACCGTTCCTGGCACGATGCGGAAACGAGAGGGCCAGTCGAAAGACCACTAGTGTCAGAACCAGATAAGCCACGTCAGCGAACAAGCTGAGCGGCGCCAGGGCGTCCACGCGCGCCGTCAGTTTCTCATTGATGTAGTAGAACCCATACAGGTAAAAATAGACGCCGAGGAAGACGGCCGGCAGAAAAGTGCTCCGGTCCATCCCCCACCGCTGCGAGCGCAGCAGCCCGAAGATCAGTTTCAGCACAAATCCAAACGCCAGGCCGCCGAAAACTCCCGCAGGGACGTACATAGCAAGAAAAAACAGATACGTCCGCACGTTGATTTCCGCGTAGAACCGGCTCAAGAGCCACTCGGACAAAAACAGGGTCAGTGCGCCGCAGAGGCTCAGCAGGATTGAATTCTTGAGAATCCAGCTCAGAGAACGCTTCATCGAATACCTTCTTATGGTTGTTTTTCAAAAGATGGCTTGTCGCTCAGTGCGATAGACCCGCCTGCTAACGATTTCATTTGCAAGCCTCGCCCCGTTTGTGCTAATTTCTCGACGCTTTGATTCCGGACGGCGGAAGCGGGGAGGTCAAATCCACCTCACCGCCGTCGTCCGAAACGGTCCAGTTGTTGAAATTGTATATCCGTGTTTTGCCATGCCGGCTGACTGCCATGACATTGTTTTTCCACGTGACGATTTTTCTCCCTTTGTGGTCAATGGTTTCCATTCGGGGAAACGGAAAATCGCAGTCGCCGGGTACCATGAGACCACAGAAGTCTTTCTTTCCGATTTTGACGCCCCGAGAGGTGGTGTAAGAATCCTCGGTCAGAATCGCATTGTGTTTGATGGCGTTCTTGAATTCCGCCCATCCGGGATAATCCAGACCGGCGATGGCGACTTCCACCGAAGCTGAGCTTGTCCCCATCCCGACGGCGACCATGATCCGTCCTAGTTTGCGGAACTGCCAGGTGCCATCCGACTCCCGGATGTCCCAGCTCGCATCATTCGTCTGTTCCCAGAGATTGGGGCCGCTGCGGATGTCGGCAAACAGGGCATTGCGGAATTGGCATCCGCGCAGGCCAAGATAATTCGTCTCCTGGTCCGGGGCGGGTTTGTTGGCCCGTTCATTGACCCACAGACGAATGAATCCGGTTCGACCTTTCCCTTTGACGCTGAGCTGCCACCCCTGCCTCGCCTGTCCCACGTTTGACCCCAGGGTGTAAAATCGGGTGACCCAATTCCATTTACCTTTTCCCTCCCTGTTGAGCAGGCCTTCATTGTACTCCTTGTGAAAATGCCAGTAGTCCTCCGGCTCGTCCTCCAGCACACCGGCATCGATGATAACATCCGGCAGGTCGTAGTCCACATGGTAATTGACCGTCACGTTCCATTTTTCCTCGTCGCCATCGAGTTTGTCACCCATGCCCCAGTAGTGGTGAAAGGGGTAAATGGGAGGCCGCGAGTTCTTGCGGTAGTCATTTCTGCCCATGGTCCCGCCCCACGCGTTGGCAGAAAAGTCGAGGACAGAATCGAGGTGGCTCAGATCCGCGCACATTTTCGCTTTGCGCCGCAGCTTCGGGTCGTCAGCGAGGTCGGCCAGCAGCGCCATCGCGCCGGGATAGGCGCGCGAGTAGACAATGGAATCGAACTCCCGGTTGCCGCGCGGCGAAGATTTGCGCACATACCAGCCATCCATCACCTGCTCGAGCCAATCTTTTGCCAGTTGGCGAGCATTGTACGGTCCACGGCCAAACTTGTACGAATGACCGTTGTAACGGAAGGAAGGCCAATGGTTCCGGTAAAACTTCGGCACGGGCTTGTTCACAGAGGTTGAATAACCGTAGATCGGAAACTCGAGATCCTTGTCGTACTCACTCGTGTACAAATAGACGCCGACCATGGCGAAAACCTGCTTGTTCGGATTCAGGTCCCCAAATGTGCTGCTGCTCGAGATCCACTGTTCATATTTGGATTTGACATTCGATTCATCGCCGGAGCTTATCACACCCGTCCCCTTGCTGCCATATTTGAGCGGGATCATGACCGCGTAGCCATGCTGCGCCCGGATGTCATCGAGCCAGTAGGCGTGGATGAAATGGTCGATGGTTTCAGAGACTGTGCCGTTGTAGACCCCCGTGTCCAGCCAGCTAAACAGATAATTGCGGCGGTCGATCATCTCGATCGAGCTGCTCGGACTCGGGACGCGGGCGAGCCATTCGTCCCGGCGCTCTTCGAAAGTCTTGTTATCGGCGCCGAGACGGTTGGGTTGAGCACCGAGAGGGCTATCCATCTGGACGACAACAACAAGTAAGATCAGACTCAATAATTTTATTCTTTTTTCAAACATACACCACCTTCATTTAATATACCCCAACGTCCGCAACCTCTGCATCGTCTTCTCGTCAAACTCCTCTGCAAAGAAGCCTCCCGGATGATAAACCAGCTCCAGATCCTCGAACTCCCGTCTAAGCCACGCCTCCATCTCCCGCTTCATCTCCGCCGCCATCTCCGCCTCATTCTCATAAAGATTCTTCGTCTCATGCGGGTCGGAAGGTAAATGGTACAACTCCCAGGTATGGTTCTGCGTGCGCACATCCAGAATGAGCTTCCACTCTCCTTTCCGCAACCCAAAAAAGTTGCGCTTCTTGCGGAAGCCAACGCAGTACGCTTCCGCCGGCCAGTCCACCGGTTCGCCGTTCATCAGAGGCACCAGGCTCTTGCCCTGAAACTGCTCGGGCACCGGGATGCCGAGCAAGTCCAGCACGGTTGGCGCGATATCAATGCTCTGCACCACCTGTGACACTCGCCTGATCTGCGGAGATCTCCCGGGCAACCGGATAATCAAAGGAATGCGAACGCTGGACTCATGCACGCCTGCGTGGCCGTATTCCAGACCATGCTCGAGCAGATTCTCGCCGTGGTCCGAGGTCACGATGACAATGGAATTTTCCAACAGATTCAGGCTTTCGAGCTGGTGGTAAATGCGCTGGATTTGAAAATCCGAGAGTGCCACTTCGCCGTCGTAAAGCGCAGCGTAGTGCTGCTGGTCTGCCTCCGAGAGCTGAACTCTTCCCTTGCGCACCTCGAAAATCTGCTTCAAACTGCCGTCAGCGATGCCGGCGTAGCGGTCTTCAAACCTGCGCAGGTATTCTACCGGTGGCTCATACGGCGCGTGCGGATACAACCACTGCCCCCAGAGAAAAAACGGGCCGCTCTGGTTTTTCTCAATCCAGGCAAGCGCCAGCTCCGTGAACAGGTCTTTTTGGGAGAGCTTGTCCACCAACCGCACCAGGTTCAAGGCGCGCACCCACATCTGCCAGGAAGAGTCGCGGTAATTGAACCGGGTCAAATCCGTAAAGGTGTCGTATCCCAGTTGGAAATTGTACTGGTTGCCCACCAGGGTGTTGCTCACAAAGGCGCCGTTCTTATAGCCGTATTCCCTCAGAATCTTTGGCAAGGTCAGAAGCCTGGGATTGAGAAACTTGCCGTTTGGAAACGCGCCGTGGTAATACGGATACATGGAGGTCATGATCGAGGCATGCGACGGCAGCGAAGAGGCCCACGGCACGTAGGCCTGCTCGAACAACACGCTCTCCTTTGCCACGGCGTCGATGGCCGGCGTGGTTGGCCTGTCATAGCCGTAGCACCCAAGCCGGTCGGCGCGCAGCGTGTCGATGATCAGCAAGATGACGTTAGGCTTTCCGCTTCGCGATCTGGCCTCCGAAGTCGAAGACAAAACGAACGCCAGCACGAGCGCCGCGATCCAACAGATGAGGACAGGACGGGGTTTGCGCTGCCGAATGAGGCTCAGGTTCAATTTCGACGTGTGAGCGATGCGGGCGGCAGTTTCCGCCAACAAAACAGCGCCACCGACGGCGAGCAGATTATGAAGAATAGACTTGACGGTGAAAATAGAGCGGCCTGAGTTGAAATTGACCCAATAGAGCAGGGTAAATAGAATCGCCCAGAAAAAGTTGAGCTGCCAGGCAAGTCGCTGCGGACCGAACCCTGGGAATTTCGAGGCCATGCGGCGCAGCGGCACAACCAAAATCGGCAGAAAAACCAAATTGGCCGCCATCATGAACGAGACGAAGATCAGAATGGCGAGATTGACAAACAACACAATCTCCACCAGCAGGGAGAACCCCAGGGCATTCGTGGCGACCACCTTGCCTGCGATCACCAACGCCTCCAACCCGCCTACCAGGACGCCGACCGCCAGCGCACTCGACAGGAATGACTTCATCCAGCTTCCGAGACTAAGGTTGTGCTCCTTCATCAATCCTTCTCGTTTCTCGTTCCGACGGTCTCCGTCGGGACGCCTGTCGAACGCTCTGCGTCCATCTCTCATTCATTTAGAAAAAAACACGGTCAGAGACCGTGTTGGATCACGACCCGAATAGTGAGACTCCTTCTCGTTCCACCTGCCTCCGTCTGAACACCCCGGGAAGCTCTGCGCCCATCTCTGACCAGGACACCGAGTGTCTCACGCACCCCCTACCCGCCATTCGAAACCCGCACCCCTGTCGGTGCGGCCGGCGCCGAAACATCGCGGTCGCCATTGCCATCAGAACCGAGATGAACCAGCTTGAAAGCGTCCGCCACGACCGCACCGTTGGCGTCGTTGGAGATCTCGATCTTCCCTCTTTTCCCAACCGGGAAAGAAAACTTACCCAGGTAATTCCACCGCCCGGCTTTGCGCGACTGGTCGATGCGATCGGCGAACTTGACGGCGCCATTGATGGTGATTTTTACCGGGACGTTGGTCGCCATATTGAGTCCCTGCAGGCTGCCGTGCCACTCGTAGACATCATATTCCCCTGCAACTCCGATTGTGGGGGTATAGACGGCCCGGCTCCCGCCATTTCCCGGTCCGGTGTAAACCACACCGAACAACCCGTTGTGTTTGGCCTGCCGCATGCTGTACGGCTCATCAACATCGTTGGTCTCCGTCCACCCGCCGACCAGATTGGCCGGTTGGCTGCCGGGCGAGGTCTCGGCATTCTGGTTATCGACGATGATGTCCGCAACCACGATTTTTTGCTCTGTCAGCAGAATGATGCCGTCCCCGACGATCAACCCGTCGCTCAGTTTGCCGCCATAAAGTTCGACACGCGAAAACGGCTCGCCGTTGTTGAACCCTGCGTCCTGGCCGCCCAAAAAGCGAAAATAGGGGCCGTTGTAGCCGGACAGGCTGCGCAAGTCGTCGTCCGTTACCCTTTGGGTAGATGTCGACGGATTGGTAATGGAAACGCCTTTGTCAAAAAAGCGCACCCAGCAGCCGTTTGGCAGTTCCTGCGGTCCGCTGCGGGCGAAGCCCAGATTCAGGTCGTATTCATCATAGTACTTGTCAAAATGGTGCAGCGCCTTTGATTCAAAATCCGAAAAGCTAAAGTATCCTTCTCCCAGCAGCGTGATGGTCAGCATAAAGCGCATATGCGCGTAGTGGTTTTTCGATTCCCCTTTGACGCGAGGGTCTTTCGGCGACGGCAGCACATCGAAAATCATCATCCGCGGCTGGCGCGAGGTCGTGCTCCAGTCGAAGTACATGCGCTTGAACCCCTCCCAGCCATGAATGCCACGATTGTTCTCCAGGATCAGGCCGTTGGTCGTGCTCCACCCGTACTCATGAAACAGGCCGGAGTTGACCAGAATGTACTTGTTCGGCGGCATCTTGTCGCGCAGGATTTGCAGCAGGGTTTCGACACCGGCCTGCCATTCTGCCACCACCCACTCTCCGCCGTGCTCGTCGTAGTCATTGCGGCCGTTGTTGTCCAGGTCGATGTCGGTCTGATTGTGCGGCTTGCGCCAGAGCCAATCGCTGGCGATGCCGTCGAACGCGGTCAAGTCCACGCGCTCGATCAAAACCTCCGGCAGAAGCTCGTTGTAGCGTTTGCCGTTGACGCGCGGACAGTGATTTGAAAGATTGATCAGGATCTTGTTCCCCCGGAACTCGATCACGCTTCCGTCCGCCCGGCGTGCAAACCACTGCGGAGGAAAACTGATGTTGGTATCTGAGATCGGGTTGTTGCTGTTCCACACGGTCCAGCCGCTGGTGGAGAAAACCACGGTCTTGGGATTGATTCTCTTGATCGCTAACGGGATATCCGGATCGGTTTTGTTGATGTCGACCAGATCCAAACGGGCATGCCACTCCGCCGGGACCCGGCCACGGAAAAAATGAAAGGTTGCGATTCTCGGATAGGGCTGACTCACCTGAGCCACCAATCCGCCCCCGGCGAGAAGGACGGCTGTGCTGATCAGGACCAGGTACAGGGCGCCCGGTGCCACGTTGCGCTTGACTCGTTCCATTACGTCCTCCTTACCTCTCTTCTTTTCATTCAACTGTTGACTCACTTCAAATACCCCAGCGCCCGCAGCCGCCTTTTTTGCTCCTCGGTCAACTTGATTTGTCTCCCCCGGTGCTGGTTGCGTTTCAATTGCTGGTCCAACTGCGCAAGCTCTGCCTCTAACTCGGCGGCGATTTCTGGATACTCATCGATCAGATTATTTTGTTCCCGGGGATCAACTGAGAGATTGAAAAGGTACTTTCCGGCGTTGAACCCGGTGCGGGAAATAAATTTCATGCCCTCCCTCATCATCGAAACCACTTCGAAAGAAGGGGCTTGCAGATGGGCCGTGATCACACGCTCCCCTTCCTCATGCCCCTCGATGAGCGGAATCAGCGACTGGCCCTCGAAGCTTGCCGGCGCTTCGATGCCCAAAAGGTGCAGTATCGTCGGCGCCAGATCGATGCTGGAAACGGACGCTTGCACGCTCTGGCCGCTGTAGCGACCGGCCGGGAAACGCACGATGAGCGGCACATGCAGCGTCTCGTTAAAGAGATGGTTGCCGTGTCCCCAACCGCCGTGGTCGAGAAACTCCTCGCCGTGGTCGCTGGTGAAAAGGATCAGGCTATTCTGCTTGCGCCCGGCAGCAGCGAGAATCTCCAGCAGACGACCGAGCTGTGAATCGAGATACTCGATTTCCTGGTCGTACAGATTCACGATGCGGTCTCTCGTCCATTTCGATTTCAGGTTGAATTGCACGGCTCGATAGGGATGGCTCAGGTACGGCTCGTGCGGGTCGAGGTAGTGAATGTGAATAAAGAGCGGCTGCCCGGGCGCTGTTTTGAGCCACTTTTCGATGTAGGAATTGACGCTGGCCGCGTCCGGGTACCAGTCGTTCACGAACTCGGTTGGAAACACAAAGGGAAAGTCCTGCGACAGCTGGTTCTTGGTACCCAACAATCTGCGCACGAGAAACGGCTTGATCGAAAACGGTGAGACCGCCAACGGATTCTTGAACGACTCGATGATTTCATCATAATAAACTTCCGAAAAACCGAAGCTCCTGGATTTCGAATTCAGGTTGGTGACAAAAGCGGCCGTGTGGTAGCCGTTTTCTGCAAGAATCTTCGGCAGCGTGGCAATACTGTCCATCAAGGTGACGCTCAGGCCGGTGGCGCCGTGCTGTTGTGGCAAGAGCGAGGTCATAATGGAGGTAATCGAGGCCCGGGTCCAGGAAGCGTTGGTGTAGTACCGGGTGAATGTCACGCCTTCCCGGCTGAGCCGCTCGATGTTCGGGGTGTTGAGCTTCTTCTCATACCCATACAAATTCAGATGGTCGGCCCGCAGCGTTTCTACCGTGATGAGAATGATATCAGGCGGACCTTGAAGCCGGCGTTGGACATGGGCTCGCGTGACAGACCGGACTTCGCCGTTCAACCCCACTTGCCCGTTCTGGCCCGCAGCGCGATCCCCTTTCGTGAACTGATGAACGACGAACGCACCACAGAGCACCACTGCTGGCACCGCAGCAAGCTTCAAGAGAGTGGCAAACGAGAACAAGGGCGCCGCTGCCGCCGCAGACCTGCTGCGGCTAAGAAGGGTATACGCAACAAACAAAACTGCCAGCCCGGCGAAAATAATACCAAAACTCGTCCCAATTGAAAAGGGATGGGAGAGAGGAATTCGGGCCAGCGGGACGCGGTTGGCGTAAACACCCGCCCAAAGCACCAGAATCAGAACGGCGAAACTCAATGTGAAATACGTCCTGTGGCTAAAGTCAATTCTGATCTTTCTAAACAAAAACCATGGAACGGTCAAATAGGCCGCGGAGGCCAGACCGAGAATCAACCCGAGAAAGCCGTAGTTGACCAGCGCTGCAAGAAAAAGATTGCTCATGCCAACGCCATCCTGGCCGATCAGGCCACGGTAGGACGACAGCAGAAGCACGGCAGCTTCAACCATGCCCCACAGCAATCCGGCCACAAGCCCCCATTTGAGGGTGAGGAAAACGTTCTTGAATAAGCTATCTTGTGCGCTCATGTTTTGTCTTGTACCTGTTTTCCATTATTGCCTCACGCAAAGTCCGCGAAGCGCGCAGAGAAATGAAGGACGAAAACAAACCCGGCGATCTCTGCGGTCTCTGCGTGAGCTTGAGTGCATCATCGTATTCGCGATAGTGGTCTTAGCTTCAGGTTCTCGTGCTAAAGTGATCCGAGAGTCCATGCAACGACCTCACTTCAAGTATTTGAATGGCCCGCATTCTGGGGGGCCGTTAATTCAAGCCTGATCCAACACGGTTTGCAACCGTGTTTTGCATACAAATCCGAGCGGAATACCCAGTTGCAAACTGTTAGGATCACTATTTCTCCATTGGGCGACATCCAGCTTCACTTCAAGTACCCCAACGCCCGCAACCGCTTCTTCTGCTCCTCCGTCAATTCGATCTTCTTGCTTTTCAACTGTGTCCTGCGAAACTGCTGCGCAAACCCCAGTAGATCCGATTGCAGCTCCGCCGCGATTTCAGGCCGGGCGGCGATCAGATTGTTCAGCTCCCGCGGGTCTGTGCGCAGCTCAAACAAAAACTCCTGGTCGTTTAGCCCCCTGGTGTTGATGTACTTGAACCCGCCTTTGATGATCGCTGTGCTTTCAAAGGTCGGATTTTGCACATGACTGATGATCACGCGGTCGTCTTCTGGCGGCTCTTCGAGCAAACCAAGCAGGGAGTTTCCTTGAAACACAGATGGTGCCGCAATCCCGAGCACATCCAGGACAGTCGGCGCGATGTCGATGTTCGACACCCTGGTTTGGATTTGTTTGCCCGCGTATCTGTGATCCGAAAAAGTCAGGATGAGCGGCACGTGGATGGTCTCTTCGAACAACGTCTTGCCGTGTCCCCACCCGCCATGGTCGAGAAACTCCTCGCCGTGGTCGCTGGTAAAGATGATCAGGCCGTTGTCCCGTAAGCCAGCTTTTGCCAGCAAATCCAGGAGCACGCCGATTTGCTCATCGAGGTACTCGATTTCGCGGTCGTAGTAGGTCTCCAATCTTTCTCTGTTCCATCCTGTTCTGAGATTGAGCTGAATCTTCTCGTAGGGATGGTTCAGATACGGCTCGTGCGGGTCGAAAAGGTGCAGGTGCAGAAACACGGGCCTGTCATCCCGTTCAGCGAGCCAGTGCTTCAGAAAATGGTTCACCTTCTCCGTATCGATATACCAGTCACTGACCATCTCGTCCGGAAAGACAACCGGAGCGTTGTGCAGCGGCACCTCGCCGACCAATTTCTGCACCAGAAGCGGTCGATATGAGAAAGGCGAAATCACCTTCGGAGCGCTGAAAAACCGGTTGATTTCATTGTAAAACGTCTCTTCAAACCCAAACGCTGTGGATTTGGCCAGACCGTTGGTGACCAGCGAAGCCGTTTGATAGCCATGTTGCTTCAAAACCACCGGAAGCGTCAGCAGGGTATCCTGAACGTCCGTCGTCAAATTGTTGATGCCATGCTGCTGTGGATAGAGCGAGCTCATGATCGAGACCACAGACGGCTTGGTCCAGGATGACTGCGAATAATTGCGCATGAAGGTCACGCCCTGTCGACTGAGAGCGTCAATATTGGGCGTGTTGAGGCGTTTCTCATATCCATAGATATTGAGGTGGTCAGCACGTAACGTTTCGATGGTAAGCAGAATCACGTTCAGCGGCATGGTCAGACCATCGGCTGCCCCGGCGTTGCGGCGAATCCGGCCCTCCCCGTCCGCGCTCACTTTTGCGGCCGTCTGGCCAGCCTCGACTTCGCCCCTCGCCGCTGCCGAAAAACTGTCGTGGCCCCCGGCTGAACCCATTCTCAAAATGCAAGCAGCGCCGAGCAGCAAAAACGGCAGGATGAGCAAGCCAGGACGCAAAGCTTTGTGATTCCCAAAACCGCTCATCGAAGATTGCAGCGCGGTCAGCACCCGCTGGATGAGTTTGTAGAGCAGCAGGCTCAGGAAGAACCCCGCCACGACAATCCCAGCACTGACGGCCAGTGAAAGCGGATGCATCACCGACACGCGCGCCAGGGTGTTCCGGTTGATATAGATCCCCAGCCAGAGCACGAGAATGAGCACGACAAATGCACTGACAAAGTAAACACCCGCGCTGAGTCCGGGGCCGTTTCGCCGCAGCACGCGAGCCGCGAGGGAATAGACCATCGCTGCAAGTCCCAACACCAGGCCGACGACGAAATAGTTGCACATCGCCGCTGACAGGAGATTGAGCACGTCGCCCGGGCCACCATGCGTACCGGTCGGAACCAGGGACCGGAGCCCAACTTCATACACCGCCCACAGCAGCCCGGCACGGATTCCCCAGACGGGGAACTTCAGAAAGGATTTCACTATCGAGTGGTGATCGTTCATTTCGAAATCAGAAAAACAATTATTTTTTCACACCGACAAGCTTGAATGTCGGGGCGGCTAACAAGGTGATGGGTGAAAACGTGCGCAGAATGGCGTTCACCGTGCCTTTCAATCCTTTTTCACCTGCCCCGCCGAAATGGGCATACGGTGTGGCTTTGAACCCGATGCGCTCCATCTGCGCCGCCAGGTCGCGCGGGTCGAACAGACGCTCGATGTAGTCGTTCTTCTCCGGATTGAAGGCCGGCACGCCCGTTTTGAACCTGCTGTTGGGTTTGGTGCCGGTCTTGACATACGCCTCACAAGCCTTGATGATCGCTTTGTCGCCCATGCCAAAAGTGTTTTGCGCCAGCTCATCCACCTCGGCTCCGCTCAGATGCGGGAAATTCCGCGCGATGATTTCGACGCGCATATCTTTGTAGCACTTCTTGATCTGGTGGCCGTGGAACGACTCGGCCACCGGCCCATTCTCGAACCGGTCCCAAATTTCGTAAGTCTTTTTCCGGACCCGAGGATTCGCGCCGTTGTTGCCGTCGGAGATGATGAGCACACCGTCTCTTTTGAGCACACGGTACGCCTCGCGCAGAAATGAATCCACATTCCGGTAGTGAGAAATGGCCTCAACCGAAAGCAAGACGTCAAAGGTGTTGTCCGGGTACTCCAATTTGGCCGCATCACCGACCTTCGTCCTGATCGGCAAGTCCCAGTTCAGCTCCTTCAAGTACTTGTGAATGCTGGCGATCCAGTCCGGGTTGACATCGATTCCGTTGACCTCGGCCGCGCCATGGGCAGCGAGGATCATGCTGTCGATACCAAAGCCGCAGCCGCAGTCCAGAATCTTGCTGCCGGCGATGGGACGCTTCGCCAGATCGAACAGATAGCGGACATTCAGGATGTACTTCTCGAACACGCCGCGGTCGAGAATGTGTCGGCAGTAGTAGTAGAAAAACTCCGGGTAGCCATTCTTGTTCTCGTGCTTCAGCAGCTCAGTAAACTCTGTCCAATATTTGTTGATACCCGTCGCTTCGGCCATGTTCGTTCATCCTCTTTTTTCTTTCTTCGTTCCGCGTGCAAACGTCAGACATGCCATCCCCCAGCGATGGCAGCGCTGGCGGGCACGTCTCACATTTCACGTCTCACGTTTCACGTTTAGTTCAATCTCCTCAAAGTCAGCAACTTCACGCTCTGGGCTTGCATCTTCAGGTCCAGCTTGAATCTATTTCTGTCGTCGGCGCTCACTCTGCTGATGGGCCTGCAGAGCGCCAGATCCTGATTCTGGCGCAGAAGCTTGTTCTGCGCCCTGCTCAGATGCTTCGGGCTACCGAGTTGGAGCCAAACCGAATATGTGTTGGAGTGCGTGGCGTCAATCGCATACTCTCGAAGCTCGAACTTGTGAAATGGCAGATTTCGTATCGACAGCCTGACCGAAATCGAGTCCGGGTTGGTGCCGTTGCTCACCTCGTTGATCTCTTCGTTCAGGTGATAAAGCAAGATCTCTACCGAGCGGTCGCTGTCCCGCGTCGCGATCGCGTGCAGGACGTCGCCGAATTGACTTCCCCCGACCAGGCGAACGCGTTCATCAGACAAATGCCCCAGCGCTTCAATGGCGTTGAAGATGGGCAGTTTGAATACTTTATGATGGCCATTCATCTTCAGCGAGGTTGCGATTCCTGCTTTTGTCATAACAAAGTCTTTCAGCACCTGGTGGCCGGCCCAGTAGACCACTTCCTGCGGATTGAACGGCGCACCCAATGTATCGGCAAGATAAAACATGCTGTCCACCATCTTGACATACCAGGCCGCAATGTAGCGTGCCTTGTTGACAATCTCGTTTTTGCGGCGCAACTTTGGACCGGTCTCGGTTAAGAGAAACGGCAGCGTTTTGATGCGCGAGCGAATGGTTGCATGGTCATGCGCGACGGCGCTGTTGAGCTTCCAGTAAATCTTGCCCAGCAGGCTCACCTTCTGGTGCTGGCGATAATCATGGCCGATGAGGTTGTACCCATGCGTTGAAACAAAATCTATCGGTGAACCCTTCTGACCCGGCGCGCCGCCGTTGTTTTCCAGAAACAAGTGCTCGAGCAGCCCAGCAATCGCCCCGCCCGCACTCGCCGGCCCGCCAATTCGAATCCCTGGAAAAGCGGACCGGGCTGCGGCCACGGTGTGATCATACAGCTTGTGGTACTCCTTCATGTCCCCGTAGGGCCTCCGCCTCGGGTCTGGATCTTCGACCCAGAAAAGGTACCCCAGGTCAGGTTCATTCCAGACCTCGAAATACCAGCTTGCCACCTCGCGTTCGCCATAGCGTGCGACAAGGTGTTTCACGGTCGCGTGCACCAGGTTCTGCCAGGCCGTGTAATTCTTTGGCGGCGAAATGTTGGCGCGGCCCCACTTCTGGCGCCGGTCCGGGATGGAGGCCAGGGCGTCGGGCATAAAGCCGAACTCGACGATGGGCTTGAGCCCATAGCTCAAAATCTTATCAAACACCTTGTTGGTCAATGTCCAATCGTAGCTGGCGCGGCCCTTTGTGTCCGTTCTGTAAATCTCCAATCCCTCCCCCCAGGGCGGCTGACCGTTGCTAAAGATATTGTGCGCCCGAATATAGCGGAACGCGTTGTGCTCAAACGAGCCGTCGCCCACTCTGGCATTTGCTGCCTTGATATGCTCGAAAAGCTCACGCGATTTGCTCGACAGCAACGCGGCTTTCCACGACTCGAAGCCGATATCGCCCCAGAACCGTTCATACTTACCCAGGCTATGCGAGGCGTCGACGGACAGGTTCCACGTCTGCTTGTAAACGTCAATTTTTCTGTGCGAGGCGTTGCGCTGTTTTCCGGAAACGCCAAACTTTTGCGCCAGCCAATTCTTGACTTGCCCGGCACGAACCGCCTGCTCGTAGAGAAACTTGTTTTCCCTGACGAATTTCTTGACCTGATATTTATTCCGGAGCGCCAGGGCAGCGCCAAACGCACCCACTGCAAACAAGAGGAGCAGCGATAGAAAAAGTTTGCTTTTGAGTAACCTGGACATCTTTGCTCAGTGTGTCACTGCCTCCGTCACACCGCGCGCCATATCGTGCACGGTGAAATTCTCGAGCACCCGTTCCCTGGCACGTGCTCCCAACTTGCGTGCCAGATCCGGCTTTTGTAACAGCAGCTCCATTTTCTGGCGCATGTCCGAGCTCACATGGTCAGCCACCAGGAGGGCATTCTTGTTGTCTTCCACATAATCGGTCACGCCCCACACTTGCGTAATGATGACTGCTTTGCCCAGCGCCATCGACTCCAGCAGCACCATCTGGCCAGAGGACAACTCCGGGTCATCGAGAGGTACGACCACGAATTTGGCAGACATCAGATGGTTGTAGTATTCATCACCGTAGACATCATACTTCAGCTCGACATTATCTGGCACAGTCAGACCGGCGACATTATACTTCTTGGCGAACACCACCACGCTTGTATCCAGACCGGCAACAGCCTCGAAGAACGTCTTGTAGTCGCGGTTGCTGCTGCCCGCGCTGAAAATGAAATCACCGGCTTGCGGATTCCGGCGCAACAACTCTTCGATTCTTGCGATGTTGACGCCGTAGGGCACAAAATGGAACTTCTGGCTCTTGCAGCCAAAAAAACGATTGTAGTAAGTCGATTCCTTTGAAGAATAGCAAATCACCTTGTCCACCCCGGCCAGAGCCGCTTTGGTGAAATAGTATCTCAAATTGGCGTAGATCGGATTCTTCCTCTTGGTAAAAAAGAACGCCATCAGCACAAGACGCGGCCTGCGGTTGAAACTCAACTGTTTGAAAAAAGAGTAAAAAAGGCCAGCCACGCCCTGATAAGCGATGACGAGGTCAAACTTCTTTCGCTTCAAAAACCCTTTCAGCCCGATCAAAAAGTAACCACTCCACAAATAGAGAATCTTCTCGAGTCTCGAATTGTACTTGCGCGTAATCTCGACGCCGACTGTCTCACAACTGTGGCCGAGCGCCAACATCTCGCGCAAGAACGACCAGTCGTCTTTCTTGACGATCCAATCGGTGAGAAGAAGTATCCGCTGTGTTGTCAATTTGCAAATCCGAGTGTTTCTTCGTACCCCGGAGAAGCGCCCACAAGGGGTCGGGGCTACAATTCAAAGTTACAAATGCAATTCTAATAGGTCAAAATCAAAGATACACATTCTCAAAACCTGAACAAGTCCTTCACCGCAAAGGCTCGAAGAACGCGAAGAGAAAGCTAGACATCTGAAAGAAGTTGATCTTTTGTTTTCACAGATTCCTGAATCATTCAGGCTAGCACTTCCCGTTCATCGACTGTTTGATCAAGCTCGCCACTTTGGTCGCATTCATCTTCCAGGAATATTTCTCGCACACGGTCTGTCGCGCGCGTTTGCCAAGAATCGTCCTCAGGTCCGGATTCTCGATCAATTGGCACGAGCGGTTAATCCACTCTTCGATGTCTCCGGGCTCATAGAGCATGCCGTTTGCACCGTCTTCGATCATCTCTTCGATCTGCCCCACTCGACTGGCAATGACAGGCCTGGCCGCGGCCATGTATTCAAACAGTTTGAGAGGGGAGAAATAAAAAAAAGTCATGGCCGGGTACGGCGCCAGCACGATGTCCATCGCAGACAGATAATGCGGAATCTCGTGATGCTCAACGTAGCCGGCAAAAACCACCCGCTCTCGCAGCCCATTCCTCCGGAGCTCCTGCTCCAGCTCCTCCTTCAGAGGGCCGTCACCGACGAGCAAGAATTTCACCTCGTCGTATTTTGCACACAGCCGCTGAACATACGGCCTCAGACTCTCCAACCCATGCCAGTAATGGAAGGATCCCACAAACCCCAGCACCACGGACTCCCGCAAGCCGTATTTCTGGCGAATCCCGACACCCTTGACCTGCGGGCTGAACGCTTCGACATCCACGCCATTCGGAACCACGCTGATTTTCTTGCTATCGACACCTTGCTGCACGAAGTATGATTTAAGCGCCTCAGAGACCGTATACACCCGTGTGGCCAATTTGAGATTGAGCATCTCAATCCACTCCGGGATGAGCGGCAGGCTCACGGCCGTCTGGTTGAATTGCCGGTTTTCCAGAGCCATCGGCGAATTGACTTCCAGAACGAGCGGAATCCGTTTTATCTTCGCAATAATCGCGGCCGAGAAACTGAGAAGATTGTAACGCACCAGCAGGGCGTCCGGCTTCTCGCGGCTGATGAGCCGCCACTCCCGCCGAAAAGCGCCGAAGTTGGTAACAAGCGCATTGAGCTGGCCGACGTGACGCGACAGTTTGCTTTTCAACCATGCCCGGGCATTGGACTGAACGGCCGCCTCTTCGCTGTCAAACTTGTTCAGATCACACGATTTGATATTCACACCCACTTCCCGCGCGGCGTTGACGAATTCCTTCACATGAACAGCGGCGCCCACTGAACTGTATTTTTTGTCAAAGAGATAGTTGAGGTAAAGCACGTTCATTTTATCTCAGCCAATTCAGCTTCGGCTGCGCTGATGCGAAAACGCATATTTCGTTTATCGCCCTTTCTGGCGCGAAAATTCAGGCTGCGCTTGGCCACGGTGTGCAAACGTCCCCTGGCAGAACAGACGATCTCCAGCTCCTCGAACTCCATCTCATTTTCGCTAAACTCGAACAAAAGGGTTCGGTCATTCGAGACCAATTTCAGTTGCGTGGCGTCCGGGCTCTCCCATTTGAACTTATCTGCGACCGGGAAATTGAAGAACCGAAATTCGTCAAATACCAGCTCCTGCAGGAAGGTGATTTCGTCCTCGAACAAGATGGCGTCTCGGTCGAACTGGACCCTCCGGCTCAGCTCATAAGGCCCGCAGTCATAGCGCATCAAGACCACATCGCCATTCCGCTCGAAGTTGACCGATGCTCTGCGAGCGGGTGCAATCCAGCCCCGACCGTTTTGCGCAATGGGGGCGAACAAATTCTTTTCGCTGCCGTCTGGTGAATGCTTGCCGAAACGGTCCGGCGTGGGCCCACCGGGACAGGAGAAGACAAAGCCAAAGTCTTTCCACCACAGATGTTGCAGGGTGATGCCCGGCTCGCACAGGTACTCGGGCAGCCCGCCGAAAAAGACAGCAAAGTAGGTCTCGGTCGAGACCACGGCGGTTTCCGTCGGCTGCGAGATCCAGGAAAACGTTCGGCTGGCTGTGGTTTTCTTCGCCGGAGGATTGCCGAGCAAATGCGTCAGACCGAGCCAGGCCCCGAGAAAGGCGTTGTAAACGGTCAGATGGTGGTAATCGTACCACCCGGGCCGCTCCTCATCCGGGCGATCATTCAAGACCAGAGGAAAATGATCGCCCCTTTGAAATCTGAGCAGATAGTCGAAGAGTCTTCCGGACAGCGTGAGCAAGCTGGAATCGCCCTTTTCTTTGTAGCCAGCCTCGAGCGCATAGATAGCTGCCCCATAGCCAAAAATCTGCTCGTGGCCCCGGCCGAGATAATTGAAATCGCCCTCGGGATCAATGAACGGCACGAAATACTCGAGGCCGTCCGCGAACCACTTCTTCACTCGGGTGTCGTTCCACAGCAGATGGATGCGATGCAGAATGGCAACCGTAAAAATGTGATATTGAATCGGACGGCTGAGACGACGATTGTCGTCGAAACACCCGTCGCGACTGCGCGCTCTGGCAACATAGCGCAAGTTCCAGACGGCCTTGAGCCGGTCGAGCGGGCCTCCGAACAGGTCGTGGCGTTCGGCAAAGGCCCACGCGCGCATCGCTGCCCAGTTGGTCAGCTTGTTGCGATGATTGGTCTGCCAGGTGTTCAGGCCCTGTTTCCATTGCTGCCGTTCTTCGGGGGTCAGGCTCTCCTCGAGCAGCCGGTAGGTCAACACAAAGGCGTAGTTTTGGAAATCCCAGTGGTACATCCATTCGGAGATGGGCTGGTACTCGCTCAGCGAGGTGCGCAGATGAAACGCGATGGCATCTTTGGCCGCTGACAGGTAGGATTCTTCCTGCGTCTCCTGAAAAAGAATGGCGCTGAGAAGGGCAAAATGGCTCGTGCTGTAATGCTCGCCCTGCACCCGGCCATCGATGGGGTCGTAGATGCCGCCGCCGTCAACCACCTCGAGGGTCACGCGCTCACCCGAGCGTGAAAGGGGGCGCAACGCAATGCCGTTTGCGCTGAAAACGTCCTGGCCGGCTGCATGTCGCACGGCGATTTCGCCTGAGACTGGATGAGCCAGCTTGAAGTCGATGTGACCTTGAACAACCTCTGCCGTGATGGTCTCCGGTTTGACTTGCAGGTTGTGCAGCCAGGAATGAATTCCCTTTGCTATTTCCAGGTACCGGCTCATCTTGATCGTGGTGCGACCTCCTATCACTGATGAATACAAGTCTAAGCTGCGCTGCCATTCAGGGCACTTTACTTGGTAAAAGAAGAAACTTGCCACAGTGCTCACGACTCTAAAATCACGCCCCTGCGACAGCGTCAGGTTGAGGTAATGTTATGCCCCCGACGCAGAACTTATTAAATATCTACTCCTAAGATAAGAAACCCAATCATACCATTCCTTGTCAGAAATGCCTGCTTCTATGATCTCAAATAATCGCTCAAATGTAATTCCTGCAAACTTTAATTCTTCATTTGGTAGAAGAAAACCTGAATACTCATTCGTCAATTCTTTAAAGTGGCTGTTACCATCCGGGTATAATAGAAGTGAGGCAAAATGTTTAAAGGATGAGTCCGGTTTCTGCAAGATGCTTTCTCCTAAAAGCTGATTTCTCCAAACCTGTCGGTATGTATCTTTGGGAAGTTCGGAGAGTTTTTCAGGTTTATAGAGATTTATTTTTTCTGTTAGCTGGTAGTATAGCGAATCGGGATTATTTACATCTTGCTCTTCCTTGGAGCCGGTCTTCAGTTTATACTCATGTTCAGTATATTTGACTTCGATTCCGATTATTCCTTCACTTTTGTCTTCATGCAAATATTCTACATAAACATCAAATGCAGTTCTATCGTTCAAATATTCATAGTTAGGTGAAGGTGCATATTCTATCATGATATTTGTTACTTGAAATATTTTATTCTCAAGTAGCGGGCTTAAGACACTTGTTGCTAATTCTAAATCTATTTTCAATGGGGCAAATATGTTGAAGGGTATATGCTCGCTTCTCAACATATCTGCATACAAGCCTTTTGAGTATATCGGATATCGCCTTTTTACTTCTTCAAATATCTTCAGGCCTTGATAAAAGTTTAATCCTTTCTTTGCATCAGATTCGACCAATCTATTTCCATATTCATCATAATCAACTTGTAGAATTTCTGCTCTAAATTTCGATTGATGACGACGTGCTTTACTTTTGAAGTTATCATCTTTGCCATATTGTTCGCCAATTCTATATTTCATTTTCTGCCAATCCTGACTTGACGACCTTCCATTCTTACTACATAACATTTGGCTTAGCATCTGCCATATCTTTGACATCCGAGTTGGCGAATGTATCGAGCATACGGCGGTTAT
The DNA here is from genome assembly GCA_046757165.1 of bacterium. Classification (GTDB taxonomy): domain Bacteria; phylum Zhuqueibacterota; class Zhuqueibacteria; order Oceanimicrobiales; family Oceanimicrobiaceae; genus JBHHXT01. The sequence goes on from JBHHXT010000028.1 coordinate 23,960, forward strand.
CGCGAATGACCGTTTCCATCTCGGTCGTTTCCACGTAATCATGGTCTTTCAGGTTATCGAGCTCTTCGCCATCGCACAGACATTTGTACATGACCCGCAGGTACTGGCTCATGATTCTCGTCGGCACGTGCAAGAAAAGCGTGTTGACCAGTCTGTTCTCGAACAGCGTCGAGGTGACCATGAGAATCGCGGCCCCGAGGTAGTGCTTGAATCTCAGCGGTGCCGCCGGCTCGAGCGTGTGATAATTGGGAACGGCTAAGCCGAGAAACTTGCGGATGCGAATGTAAGCGTAGGCAATTCTCTTCTTTAGATTTATCGTCGGCAGCATGCCGCGTTTCACCATGTTGCGCGCGGCCGGCTCGACATAGAGCACGCCGTCGTTGACCAACTGGGCAATGACAGTCGAGCCGGCCTCGGTGCGGGTCATGATATAGGACCAGCCATCTTTGTAGTCGGGCCGGTCCGGGACGCCGCCGCCGCGCCATTCGTCACCACAGACGATGTCGGCAAATTCAGCCATTGCGTCCGTGCAGGTGGCGCAGCGCACGCGCTCGAAGACCGCGTGGGCCCAAAAAAACTCCTGCACGGGGTGTAAAATATGATTGGTGCCGTCCTTTTTGATCACGTTGAATCCGCCCGGCCAGGTATCATCCCGGTATCGAATTTCTTTGATCTCGTCGAAATTCTTCACCCCGGCGCGACGAATCAGGTAGGTGGTATTGGTGAACGAGGGATGGAAGCCGCAAATCAACCCAATCTGGAGCACGATACGCTTGCGCAGCCGCGGCATCTTCTGCTGTGCCAGCCGAATGCCGTGAATGTGGCAGGGCAAGCCGACCACGGCGAACCGGCCCTCTTCCTTCATGATCGCTTCGATAATCACACCGGTCGGGACCGGCAGGTATTTCGACTGCTGCGCAGCCAGCACCTCCTGACGCGTGCGAGCAATATAGACTTTTGGCTCCAGCGGACGTTCTTCGTCCATCTTCACCACCACCGCGCCATCGATTTCTCCTTTCTCCAGCAGCGCGATCAAAATAGCCGAAACGATGCCTCCGGAGGCCGCCGTCCTGCGAACATCCTCCATCGTCGTGTAGCCGCTCCAGAACTCGCGCACGTGCCCGATGTCTTTGTCCGCTGGGATCTTGCCAAACATCTCCTGCTGCAGCCCATTCCAGTCAAACTCTTCCCCCGGGCAGGCGATGTAGCACAGGTCGCAGTCCGTGCAGGATTCGCGCTTGAAAACGGGAAAGATTCCCTTTTGCGGATGCTGTTCCAGCTTGATGGCATCGGTCGGGCAGACGCCCACGCAGACGCCACACTGGTGGCAGTTGCCGTTTTCGAGTACTTCCTCTATGTCCATTGTCTGTGAGTCTCAGATATTCTTGTGATACGGACGTTTGGGGTCCAGGCTAAAGTGTTTGCGCTGCCAGGCTCCTTCCTTTCACCGTGTCAAGCGCTTTGGCCAGGAACTCCGTGTCGCCGTCATGCACATGCCGGAGCCACAACTCCAGCAACACAAACCCCCAGATACGGCGATATGTGATGTCACTGGTCAGGAACGTGCGCTTCAGCCGGTCAATTTCGTCGTAGCGGAACATGCCGCGCGCTTCGACGACCTCGCGCGACAACACAAACTCGACGAGCGGATAGAGCTCCTTGCGCAGCCAGATGGCAAACGGAAAATTGAACCCGAGCTTTTTGCGCTCCACCACTTCCGTGGGCAGCAGACCACGCACACTTTCGACAAAAATATATTTTGTTGTGCCGTGCTTTAGCTTGAGGTGGGCAGGAATCCCACTGGCATATTCGACCAGTTTGTGGTCGATGAGTGGCACGCGCGTTTCCAGAGCAAAGGTCATACTCATGGCATCGACATCTCGCATGAGAATGTCACCCAGGTGCGTTTTCAAGTCCAGGTAGGAGACCTTGTTTATCGGCTCCACCTCTGCCGGCACTTTGCCACAGTAGTCTTCGTAAATTGCAAACGTGTTTGCGCCATTCAGCCGGCTGGCGAAATCCTCTGTATAAACCCGTCGTTTCTCCTCTTCATAAAGCTCCATGCGAATGCGGGCGTACTTGTTGACAAACGAACCGTAATCGCCCAGAAAACGGTTGAACTTCTGAAGGGTGTCCAGCGAGCGCACGCGTTGGGGCAGCCGCTGCACAGAACCGGCGATGGTGCTGCGCACAAAGGGTGGCAGTCGTTCCCATTTTGCATCCCGCCGCATGAACTTGTCGACCAGCGCAAAAGAGTTGTAGCCGGCAAAGAGCTCATCGCCGCCCTGACCGCACAAAACCACGGTGACATCCCTGGCGGCCAGCTCGGAGACAAAGTAGCTGTTGATGGCATCACTGGAAGGCTGGTCGAGATAGGTGAGAAACCCCGGCAAACGCGACAAAACATCCGCGGCCGTCACCGTGATACACTTATGGTCCGTGCCAAATCTTTTCGAGACCAGATTGGCATAGTATGTGTCGTCATAGCTTGCGCCGCCGACGTCGTAGCCGATCGAAAACGTCTGCACAGGCTGGCTCGAGACCTGGCTCATGACTGCCACAATGGCGCTGGAATCGATGCCGCCGCTGAGAAACGCGCCCAGAGGGACATCGCTCATCATGCGCATTTCAACAGATTCCCACACCAGATCGCGAACCTTCTTTTTGGCCGTTTCCTCATCCTCCATTGCGTGCGGTTGATGCGGAATGTCCCAGTAGCACGAGACTTTCACCTGGCCATCTGCAATCTCCAGAGTGTGACCGCCCGGCAACGTGTAGACGTTTTCGTAAATCGTCATGGGCACGGGAATGGCCTGCAGGGAAAGATAGTGGTGGATGGCTTCGTAGTTCAGCTTCTTTTCGACCAGGCCGGAGGCGATGAGTGCTTTGATCTCGGAGGCGAACAAAAAGGTGTCGCCAACGAGCGTGTAATAGAACGGCTTGATCCGCAACCGGTCCACCGCCGCAAAAAACCGGTTTTGCCGTTCGTCCCAGATGGCAAAAGAAAACATGCCGCGAAGATGGTCGACGCACTTCTCACCATACGCCTCGTAGGCATGCACAATCGTTTCGGTGTCACAGTTGCTGCGAAAGAGGTGACCTCTGGCTTTGAGCCCTTCGCTAACGCTCTTGTAATTGTAGATTTCACCATTGAATGTAATCCAGACCGTCTCGTCCTCGTTGCACATCGGCTGGTGGCCGGCCTGCGACAGGTCGATAATGCTGAGACGTCTATGGCCCAGGCCCGCTCTGCCCTTTATGTAGAATCCTTCATCATCCGGCCCGCGGTGCTTGATGATGTTGGTCATATCGCGCAGCATACGTATGTCGACCGGCGTCTCGTCAAGATTTATGATACCAGCAATTCCGCACATGGTCTCTTCCAGTCAAGTCCTATAGGCGCTTACAAAAAATTATCTACCAAAGTGTTGTCGATAATTTGGAGAAATGGAGTATTGGAGTGATGGAGCATTGGCTGGCTGAAAATCCATCACTCCAATACTCCATTTCTCCAATACTCATTTTTGCGGCCTCGCCGCGTCATGTCTTCGACCGTGATCCCTCCTAAAAACGACTGTTTCAGTATAACTCACTGTTTCAAGAATTACATTTATGAAATAGCGATCTTACCTGGTCCCTTCGCCAGCTTTTTGATGAAGTTGATTTCTTCACGCGTGAAGTATCGCGTCAAGACCATCAGCGTGCCTATCACCAGCAGGGATGAAGGCACAATGATAACCAGGCTAACTTCTGAAATCGCAACAATATATAGTATCGTCAAAAATGAGATAATGATAATCTTTGGAGCCAGCTTAAGCAGAGGCGGCTTGACCAACTGCTTCGATAAGTACACGCTGTGAAACCCGAACGTGAATAATTCGGATGCTATCGTAGCAAATGCTGCGCCATAGAGACTGTACCTGGGGATGAGCGCGAAGTTGAGAAGGATGTTCAAGACAGCGCTGACGGCCACCACCTTGGCCGTAAAACTCTGGTGGTTGGAGGCACGGGTCGTGTGAGTTTGCACCGTGCCCACAAAAATGATGGCGTTAGACCAGACAAGAATCTTCAAGGCCCCGGCGGCCGGCAGAAATTCCTCCCCCCACATGAGCAAGATAATGCGATCGGCGGTCGCATAAACCAGAGACGCCAGCGAAAAACCGACCAGCAGCATGACCTTGAAACTGCGCTCGAACAGAGCCCGGAACTTCTCCATGGACTCGTTGAAATACTGCGACAACGCCGGAAACACCACCTTCATCAACGCAACCGGAATGAACATCATGGCGTTGATCAGCCGGTAGGCCACGCCGTACCAGCCAGTCGTTTCATCATTGGTCATGAACGACAACATCGTCGAGTCGACGTTGGTGTACAGAAGCGCGAAGAAGTAGAGGATGCCAAAGGTGAAGCTTTCGGTGCCCAGGTACTTGATGGTCGCAAAATCAAACCCGAGACGCAGTTTGACAAACCTGAACTGCATCACGCCGAGGCAGTAGAGCAGCCGCACCATCTGGGCCAGAAGGTAGACGCTACAGAGGATGACGAAATTGTAGCCCATGAACAGCACCGTCAACCCCACTGCATTGACGACGGCCCCGAAGATCAAAGTCGCGATCACGTCGTAAGACATTCTTTGGTGCGCACGGAAAACAGACGCGAAGAACTCGGAAAAGGAGCCGGCGATCATTGCCCAGCCCATGAGGTGAACCGCGGCAACATCCGCTGACGGCTTGCCTGAGAAAGAGGTGATGAGATAGAGCAGTACAATCGTGACCGAAGCGAGGATGAGCTTGAGCGTCAGGCCGTTGGAGGTGAGGTGCTGGCTCTTGCTTCTGTCGCGGGAAATATCGCGCACCAGGAGCTGATGGACCCCAAAATCTGCCAGAATAAGAAACAGATTGGTGTACATGATGGCGAAGTGGAACTTGCCGTAAGCAGCGTCCCCGAGGAGACGCGGAGCGAACAGAACGAGCAGTAGACGCAGGATACGGTCTGCGACCTCGCCTCCCAAAACCAGTGCAGAGTTCGACAGGATTTTGCGAAAGCTCATGATACTATTCTATCGCACAAATCAAGCAAGAAATTGATTGAAGAATGAGGCAGGGAAATGGCAGCAGTGACCTCGGGGTGCAACGAAGGTGAGCATTGGCAGAAAGTCTCGATGGGGTTCCCTCCCTTAGTTTTCAGCCAGAACAGGCGTCCTTTTGCTTAGTTCTTGATACCAATCATACATTTTATTGTAGTGCACTTCCGGGTCGAACTCGCGCTCTGCTTTGGCGCGCGCTGCTTTACCAAACCGCACGGCCAGCTGGGGATTCTCCCACAGTTTTGCCATGCACGCGCTTAATTCGTCGACCGCTCCGGCGGCAAAGTGGTAGCCGTTCTGCTCGTGGTCGACCAGCTCCGGCATGCCTCCCATTTTCGAGCAAATGACCGGCTTGCCATAGGCAAAGGATTCGTAAATCACCAGCGGCGAATTGTCATGCCACTCCGACGGCACGATCACCACCCGCGCGTTCTTGACCAGTCCTTCCAGCTCCTGTCCGGATTTCAGTCCGAGAAACTCGACGTTGTCCAAATGGTTTTCACTGACAAAGGCCTCGAGCTTTGGCCGCTGGGGCCCGTCGCCGACGATGTACAGGGGCGCAGCCGCGTAAGACTTCACAGCTTCGAGTAATGTCAGAATGCCTTTCTCATCTGCAAGACGGCCGAAATAGAGCAGGTAGTTGCCTGCACAAAAATGCGGCGTAAAATCCGCCATGTTTATCGCATAAAAAAGGTGCCGCACCTTGCCTTCGCCGACGCCAGCTTCTTTGAACTTCCTGCCCATAAAATGGCTGGGCACATGGAAGAGGTCGATGTGCTTTTCGTAAATGCGGGTGAGGCGATGGAGCGTGCTTTCCACAGCGATGAGCAAGCTTGCAACGGTGGAGTCCTTGTGGCACCCCTCGGCGATGGGGTGCAGCAAGTTGCCGCCGAGGCATTTCTCACAAACCTTGCCTGTAGACGGATTGTACAACCGGTAGTTCGGACAAACGAGCTTGTACTGGTGCACCGTTTGAATCACCGGGATGTCATATTTCTTCAGCGCGTGCAGAATGGACGGCGAAAGCTGGTGGTCGATCATGTGCAGGTGCGCCAGGTCCGGCCGGGTCGCCTCGATGAGCCGCTCCATTTGTTGCCGTGCTTCCAATGAATAGATCATGCGGCCAGAAGCTTTGAACAGGGTCGCCAGCTTGCCGGCGATGGCATGGCCATTGTATTCGATGTTCGAGGGGAAGAACGGCTCGTACTCGGTCTCGAAGTTGTCCGGATGGCGCATGGAAAACGGAATGATCTCATGCCCGTTGGCCTGCAACACCTTCGATAGCTCGAACATGTAACGCTCAGCCCCCCCTTTGACAAAATAGTATTTGTCTACCATCAGAATCTTCATGTGCGTCGCATCCCATGTTCAGGTGAAGCAATTTGCCCATTGGGCGCGCGGGCCACGTTGGGGATAGGCTCTCGCATCATGCCTCGCTGCTCCATCATCTGCTTCTTTCTTTTGGCCATTTTGAGTTCGAGGATCTTGATTCTCCGCAATGAAAAAGTGATGCCTGCCAGGGCCCAGAACACCAGTTTGATGCGATAGTGCTGGTACTCTGGCCCGATGTTGATCGCGACGATAAATGAAATGAGGCCGCAAAACACACCGATGGCCACGGCATTGATAAAGCTGTCTTTGACCAGGCTATTGCGGTAGGCCTCGCGTAGAAAAACGAGAAGCAAGGCCGTAAAGAGGATGGCGCCCGGAATTCCGAGCTCTGCGGCAAATCGGAGAAATTCATTGTGCACCGGATGCCAAAAATTAAAGTCGTCGAATGAGTGCCACTGGTAATTATTGAGGCCAACGCCCAGGAAGGGATGTGATTTGATAATCGGAATCGCAATATCGATCATGCGTGACCGGAAGCGGCCGTCGGCGCCATGTTCGAAGCGATACATGATCGTGTCCCAGTTAGCGGCGGCGATGATCGCGGCTGCAATCATCACGGCACCGATGGAGACGAAAAACTTCGGTTTCAGCTTTCCGCGCCTGAATAGTAAAATCACAAAGATAACCATCGAGATCAAAAAGCCGGCCCAGGAAGAACGGGAGAGCGAAAGGAAAAGGGCCATGATGCCAAACCCGGAGATGGCAATCAGCAGCAATTTGTACAACGAGCGCTTCACGAACATCGCCATACTGATGGCCAACGGCAGGAGCAAAATGAGCACGGCGCCATATCTGTTTGGATACGCCAGGGTGCCGCGGGCGCGGGAATCGATCTTGTGCATGGATATCTGCCGTTCTCCCAGGAAACCCAGTCCCAGGGTCCGTCCCATGACCTTTTGCATGGTGCCGATCACGCCCTGCACCAGCAGAGACAGGAGCACCATGTTGACGACAAACATCAAATCGCTCTTGGTGCGGATGTTGTTGACCAGATACAGGTAGAGGAAAAAGGATTTCAGTGCAAAGTAAATCCCGACCCCACTGGCGTGCAGGGCAATAGCCGAACTCATGGAGAAGATGCTCCAGACGACCATGAGCAGGCCAAAGACGGCCAGCCCGCCCATACGAAACCGGATGGTCGAGAACAGGTTGGTGCGGTAGATCCAGACCAGATAGAGGCAGGTCATCCAGATATCGACGATGAGCACTAGGTCGGCGCTCATGACCCCGTCGAAAAAAGCACCCGTTCCCAGTGGCATGGAAAAAAGGGTAGCGCCCAGGAAAAACTTTTCAACCTTTCTTAGTGACACGTCACGCCTCCAATTGCCTTAAGCTCTTTCAAAGGTTTGAAATCTCATCGTCCACCGCTCCGGTTCCTGAACTTTTGGCAGGTTCGGTGAGCCTGTAGATCACTGTGGCCAGCCCGGCCTCATCCACATCTTTATACACCAGTTCCAGGTACGGCGAGCTGCCTTCCCCGGACAACAGGAACGCGAGCTGCGGATAATCCTGCACATACCTTTCGTTCAGAACCAGATGCGTCACATTGCGATGCCTGGCATACGTCAGCACCCGCTCAACCCGGTTGGTCGGGATGGTCACGGATTCCTTGATATCGTAGTTGCCGGCATAAAAATCTACCGCGTGGTTGCGGCTCATGATCACCGGTGTGGTTGAGGTGTGTTGCTTCAACCATTCTCCGGCCCTTTTCTGCTCGACGGCGTCTGCGGCATAATCGGGCGAATTCGGCGCTCTCGAAACGACTCTGCCGAATTCAGGCAGAAAACTCAGGCCGGTAAAAATCACCAGGACAAGCGCACCGGCCAGAGCGCTTGCGTTCAGTTTCTTTCGCCGGCTTAGCCGGGTCACGGGCATGTAGCGGCTCAACCATCCGTGTATATGAATAATACCTTTAGCGATGAAAATTGCGCAAATCGGCCACACCGGGCTCAGGTAACGCAGGTGAATGTGAAACACCGGAATCAAGATGAGCCAAAAGAAGGCCAGAAAACTCACCAGGTAGAGCAGCATCTTCCCCTGCTGCACCTGCCACATCGTTCCGAGAAGGCCGACCGCAAAGGCGAGCATGGGCAGTGTGGTCAAAAACTGCGGGATGGCTCGGCTCATCATGTCGGCAAGATTTTTCATCACTTTGACGACAAACGGGCCTAACTTCACCTGACGGACTGGCTTCGCCCCGCCATTGGTAGCCTGCAAGAATGTCCCTTGATGAAACACCTGATCAATGGGGACCGTGGTATTCGAGACATCGAGCGACCTGAAGGAGCTCTCCTGCCCCTTCAGCGGGGTCGACATCTGCTGGTTGGCCGCCCCTTTGGCGCTGAGTGTCCACGTCCCCGTACTTTGCTCGAGAAACACCAGGTACGGAGCGGCGACCGCGACGAACCCAGCGACAAGAGCGGGCACGAGATAGACCAGTCGCAAGCGCCGGATCGGGAAAAGTCTCGAAAAGCTGCCGAATAGAATCCAGCCAGCCAACACCGCCAGGAATCCCAGTGCGAGCGGATGCGCCAGATAGGCCAACCCGGCAAACAAGCCGGCAAAGCAGGCGTAGCCGACCGAATACCGCCTGAGCATCATCAAGCCGAAAAGCACCGCCAGCGCGCCGAGCAACATGACCAGCGACTCCGTCAGGATCTGTGTATTGCGAAAAGCGATGGGCGGGAAAATAGCCATGAAGCCGGCGGCGATAACACCGATTTTCTGGTCGTAGACCGTTTTGGCCAGAAAATAGACCGGGATGAGGACCAGCACGCCGGCCAAAACTGAGACCATGCGGGCGCCCAGCTCATAGTCCGGGAACCAGCCGCAGAAGAGTTTGATGAAGGCCGGCAACAGCGGAGACCAGTAGGTGTGCAGAATCCCGGACCAGCCATGCAGGGCACCACTGACACCGAGTTTCAGGTAGTTGACTTCATCGAAAGCAACGGCAAAGCGGTACCTCAGAAAAAACAGCCTGAGCGCCAGGCCGGTGACACCCAGCAGCCAAAGTGCGGGTGCCGGCTTGATACGATCAAGCACATTGTCTTTTTGTGAATATTTTCTAACTCCAGGCGAGTTGGCTAACGTCATGGCGTGCGAGTCACTGCTGCTTCTTCAAAACTCAGTTTATTCGTGGCAATTCGTGGCCAGATGATCCAACACGGTCTGTGACCGTGTTTCCGTGTTTAATTATCTACCAAAGTGTTGACGATAATTTTGGGTAATGGAGTATTGGAGTATTGGGGTGATGGAGTGTTGGCTGGCTGAAAATCCATCACCCCAATACGCCATTGCTCCAGCTCTCCAACACTCCATTTCTCCATCACTCCAAAACTCCATTTCTTGCAAGCGCCGTCTTGCACGAAAAATAGACCGCTTATCCTTTGATTAACAGCGCCCGAACAGTTGCAAAATCCAAGCCACCCCAACTAAATGCCAGCGCGTGACATGGTTTCGCTGCACATCAATTGGACGTGTATTCATCCCAGCTCCTTATCTCCAAATCCTCGAGCTGCAAAGTGCTCATCGCTTCAACCAACCGTTTGGCGAGCTGCAAATTGGTGATCAACGGGACGCCAAAGTCAACCGCGTGGCGGCGAATGATGTAATCGTTGGTCAGCTCCTCTTCCTGAAAGTTTTTGGGAATATTGAGCACCAAATCGAGTTTGCCGCTGCTGATATATTCGAGCACGTTGGGGCTTTTCTTTTCCAGCGGCCAGTTCAGGACCTCTGCTTCAACCCCGTACTGGCGCATGAAACGTGCCGTCCCGCGCGTGCAGTAGATTTTGACGCCCATCTCATGCAGGAGCCGGGCGTTGGCGACAAAGTCTGCTTTGCTCTCGAGCGGGCCGGTGGACATCAGGATGGTTCTGATCGGCAGTTTGAAGCCGACAGAGATGAGGGCTTTCAAAAAAGCCTCGTTGAAATCAGCGCCCAGGCAGCCGACCTCGCCGGTAGAGGCCATCTCCACGCCCAGGCTCGGATCGGCGCCGACCAGCCGGGTGAATGAGAATTGCGGCGCTTTGACCCCGACATAGTCCAGCTCCATGAACGATTTCCGAATGCTCTTGACGGGTTTGTCCATCAAAACACGCGTGGCGAAATCGATAAAATTGTGATTCGAGACTTTCGACACGAACGGGAAGCTGCGCGAGGCGCGCAGGTTGCACTCGATGACCTTGACCTCGTTGTTGCGGGCGATGAACTGGATATTGAACGGGCCGGTAATCTCGAGCGCTTTGGCGATCTTTCTGGCGATGGCGTTGACTTGCCGCAAGGTCTCGATGTAGGTGCGCTGCGGCGGGAAAACCAGGGTCGCATCGCCGGAATGGACGCCGGCGTTCTCGACGTGCTCGGAGATGGCGTAGATGACCAGCTCGCCGTTTTTCGCCACGCCGTCCAGCTCGATTTCCTTGGCGTTCTCCAGAAATTTACTGATCACGACCGGATGGTCGCTGGAGATGTCCACGGCGCGCTCCAGGAACCTGGTGAGCTCGTCATCGGTGGAGGCCACGCCCATGGCCGCACCACTGAGCACGTAGGACGGCCGCACCAGCACGGGATAGCTCACTTTTGCGGCAAATCGTTTAGCGTCTGTTAGCGAAACCAATTCTTCCCACTCCGGTTGATCGATATTGAGTGCATCCAGCAGTGACGAGAATTTGTGTCTATTTTCAGCTTTATCAATGTTTTCGGACGTCGTGCCGAAAACATTGAGTTTCGCCTGCTTGAACCTGACTGCGAGATTGTTCGGGATTTGCCCGCCCATGGAGACGATCATGCCCAGCGGCTGCTCTTTCTGATAGATCTCGTTGATGGTCTCGAAGCTGAGCTCGTCAAAGTAGAGGCGATCGCACTCATCGTAGTCCGTGCTCACCGTCTCAGGGTTGTAGTTGATCAAGATGGTCTGGTAGCCGAGTTGGCGCAGCGTCATCACCGCATTGACGCAACACCAGTCGAACTCCACGGAGCTGCCGATACGGTAGACACCGGATCCGAGCACGATGATGGAGCGGGTGGTTTTGAACCCGACATCGTCCGCGGTGCCGTTGTAGGTGAGATAGAGATAGTTGGTGCGCGCCGGAAACTCGGCCGCCAGCGTGTCGATCTGCTTGACGCAGGGACGCAGGCCGTAGGCGGAACGCAGTCTGCGCACATCGTCCTCGTGGCAGTTCAGCGCCGTTGCGACCTGCCGGTCGGAGAACCCTGCTTTCTTGGCCTCCAGGAGCACGCCTTTCGGGCAGATGCCGTTGGCGTACTGCTCCAGCGACTTTTCGATATCGAGCGCGTGCTGGATTTTGAAAAGGAACCAGCGGTCGATATTGGTCAGCTTGTGAATCTCATCCACCGACCGGCCAGATCTAAACGCCTCGACAATCGCCAGGATTCGTTCATCGGTGGGGTTTTCTAGCTCGCTTTCGATGTTTTCGAAGTGCATCTGGCCGTTGCCCGTCAAACCACAAACCCCCGTCTCCAGCATGCGCAGGGCTTTCTGCAACGCTTCTTCAAACGAGCGCCCGATGGCCATGACCTCGCCGACCGACTTCATCCCCGAGCCGATACGTGTGGAGACCCGGCGGAACTTCTTCAGGTCCCAACGCGGAATTTTCACCACCACGTAGTCGAGCGCCGGCTCGAAGCAAGCCATGGTGGACTGGGTAATCGAATTCTTCAAATCCGTCAGGCCATACCCGAGCGCGAGTTTGGCGGCAATGAACGCCAGCGGGTAGCCCGTGGCCTTGGAGGCGAGCGCCGAGCTGCGTGACAACCGCGGGTTGACTTCGATGACACGGTAGTCGCCGTTCTTGGGGTCGAGCGCATACTGGATATTACACTCACCGACGATCCCGATATGGCGCACGACGCGAATGGCCAGCTCGCGCAGCCGGTGGTACTCCGCGTTGTTCAAGGTCTGGCTGGGCGCCACGACGATGCTCTCGCCCGTGTGGATGCCGAGCGGGTCGAAGTTCTCCATGTTGCAAATGGTGACACAGTTGTCATAGCAGTCGCGCACGACTTCATACTCGATCTCTTTCCATCCTTCCAGATATTCTTCGATCAAAATCTGGTTGGTGTGGCAGAATGCCTTCTCGGCACACTGCCGCACCTCTTTTTCAGAGGTGCAAATGCCCGATCCCAGGCCACCCAGCGCGAAGGCGATGCGAATCATCACCGGGTAGCCGATTCTCTTCGCCTCAGAGGCGGCTTCCTCCACCTGACTCACTGCCACACTGCGCGGCGTCTTGACCTCGATCTCATCCAGCCGTTTGACAAAGCGGCCGCGGTCTTCGGTGTCGCGGATGGCATCGAGGGAGGTGCCCAGGACCCGCACACCATACGTTTCGAAGACGTTCTTTTCGTCTAATTGCAAGCCGCAGTTGAGCGCAGTCTGGCCGCCGAAGGCCAGAAAAATACCGTCCGGTCGCTCCTTCGCAATGATTTTTTCAACGAATTCCGGTGTGACCGGCAAGAAGTAGACTTTGTCCGCCAGGTGCTCCGAGGTCTGAATGGTGGCGATGTTCGGGTTGACCAAAACCGACTGCACGCCGGCACCTTTCAAGGCTTTGATGGCCTGGCTGCCGGAGTAGTCGAATTCGCCAGCTTCCCCGATCTTGAGGGCGGAGCTGCCCAGGAGGATGACTTTTTGGGGGAGGTCTTGCATTATTCTCTAAAATACTTCATACTCAAAACTCATTTCATTCGTGTTAATTCGTGTCAATTCGTGGCTAACTAAATACTGGGCTGCAACCGAATGCCGCGCCGCTTACAGCCTCGAGATAAACTCATCGAACAAATACCCGGTGTCCAGCGGCCCGGGCGAGGCCTCCGGATGAAACTGTACGCCGAAGAAAGGCTTGCTGCGGTGGCGCACGCCCTCGTTCGTCCCGTCGTTGGCATTGAAGAACCAGGGCTCCCAGTCCTCAGGCAGGGTGCGTTCATCGACGGCAAAGCCGTGGTTTTGCGAGGTGATGAAGCAGCGCTTGGTCCCGACCAGGATGCACGGCTGGTTTTGGCCGCGGTGGCCATATTTGAGTTTGAAGGTCTCAGCCCCGGCGGCGCGGGCGAGCAATTGATTGCCAAGACAAATGCCAAAGACAGGCCTGCTGTCCTGCAAAACCTTCCGAACGTTTTCCACTGCCACTTCCACCATCTTCGGGTCCCCGGGACCGTTGGAAAGCAGCAGGCCGTCGAATTGCTCCTGAGACAAATCCCAGTCCCAGGGCACGGATTTTACCGTGACAGCGCGCTTCAGAAGAGAACGGATGATGTTGAGTTTACAGCCGCAGTTGAGCAGCAAAACCTTCTTGGCGCCGTCACCGAAGACCTGTGGCTCAGCAGGTGAGACGCGCGCGACCAGATTCTCCTGATTGGGATCGATGAAATCTGCAGCGCGAGCGTCGCTGGGCACGATCATGCCGAGCATGGCCCCCTGCTCGCGCAGCTTCTGCGTCAAATGGCGCGTGTCGATCCCGCTGATGCCGGGGACGCCATTTTCGCTCAGCCAACGACTCAGGTTGGTCGCGCCCCCCCAGTGGCTGAAATCCCGCGACACCTCAGAAACGACAAGCCCGGCGATATGAACGCGGTCCGACTCGAAGGTGTCGTCGATGGAGTTCGCGGCCAAACTCTGGCGCGGGACGCCGTAATTGCCGATGAGTGGGTAGGTTAGATTGATGATTTGCCCTTCGTAAGAGGGGTCGGTAAAGCACTCCGGGTAGCCGACCATGCCGGTATTAAAAACCACTTCGCCAGCAGCAAACGTAGTGCTGCCGAATGCCTCTCCCTCGTATGTCGTTCCATCCTCCAGGATTAGTCGTGCTTGCATTTCCTGCGATTCGTTCTCCGGTGGCGCCGGGAGTCCCTGACGAGTTCTTTTCTGTCACTTTTTGGCAAAACTTTCTTGTGATACACTTCTTTTTCGAGTCTCGAGTTTAGGATTTCGAACTTCCGGCTTGTCCGGGCTACGCCAGTCGCTTGAACAGACGCTCGTAGTCGTCGGCCACACGCTCCCAGGAGTAGCGCTCTCTGATGCGTTTGCGCGCTTTCTCGCCCAGGGATTTGACCACATCCGGGTTATCCAACAGGTACTGCATCCGCTGCGCCAGCTCGCCGTTGTTTTTGGTGCTGAAATAGAGGCCGGCGTCGGCCAGAACTTCGCGGTGCTCGGGCACGTCGTTGGCGAGGACGCAATTGCCGTGGCCCATGCCCTCCAGCAGAGCCGGGTGGGTGCCCCCAACTTCGGTCGCCTGAACGTAGAAATACGCGTTGGACTGCAGCTCCCGGTAGCCCTGTCCGAAAACGTAGCCCGTGAAAAGGATGCGCGGGTCGCTGGTTTTCTTGAGATCACGGATGTACCCGCCGTTGTAGGGCGCGTCGCCAACGATTACGCACACCATGTCGGTCTCGACCTGCTCGAATGCTTTGACCACCAGGTGAGCGTTGTTTTCAGGCTCCAGGCGGCTCACGTACAACACGTACCTGCCCGGTTCCAGGTTGAACTGCTGCAGGACGTCTTTGGTCTCCACTTTGCCGGTGGGTGAGCCGTACGGAATGAAGGTAGACCTTTTCTTGAACTTTTTCAAATAGTATTTTTCAATCTCGCGCGCATCGGTGACCACTTCGTTCGCCAGGAACGTCGATAACCACTCGGACATCAGATAAAACCAGCGGCCCAGCCGGTTCCACTTCGAGCGCTGCCATTCCAGGCCGTCGACGTTGATGGCCACCGGTGTGCCGACCAGGCGCGGTATCCAGCAGCAGTAGGCATTGGCGCTGTTGCAGACCAGGATCGCGTCGTAGCGCTCCTTCAGTGCGTGCAGGGTGCACAGCGCCGTGTGCGCCACGGTGTCGAAATACTTGTGCGGGATGGTGGGCAGGACCACGAGGCGAACGCCTTTGTAATACTGGCCGTCATGGTTGATGTTGTTCGAGCGGCCGTAAACGGTAACCTCATGCCCCTTTGCCACCAGGCGCGGTGCAATTTGCTCGGCAAATGTTTCAAATCCGCCGTAGTTCGCCGGGATGCCCCGGATGCCCATAATTGCGATCTTCATCTCTAACTCGATCCTTCCTCTTCAGGGTTGCAAATCGAAATACGAGAAAAGTAACCGATCACAGGGTATTACTCTTTTCTTGACAAGATAACAGGATAAAC
>JBHHXT010000029.1:0-37168 GCA_046757165.1 bacterium
TGTGACCGTGTTTTGACTATGACCTCAACCAAATCACAAAATCACAAAATCGATGAATTCTTTCCGGAAGAATATATCAAGCGGGCGGTCAAAGTCCTCAAGCTTGTCAGCGAAGAGAGCAAACTACGCATCATGCTGTTGCTCGCCAAAGAAGGCCCTTGCCGAGTAACAGAGATCTGCACCATCCTCTCGATGAATCAAACCACGATCAGCCATCACCTCTCTCTTCTACGCAACGCGGACCTGGTCACCACCACACGTGAAGGCACAAATATCTTTTATGATATCAATGACAGCCTCTGGCGGGAAATGGGCTGGCAGTTCTTCGACTATTTGCAAAAGGGGGACAATATCCACTTCCTGGGAAAATTTATCTTGCAGCGGTTGGGCAAGTGAAAGGTTCCAGGCGCGGTTGTTTTTTCGCAAACATGACGGTCTTCCAGGTTATTCTGATGGTGAATGATGCTTAGAGCGCGCCGATTCATCGGAGCTGCTTTTCTCTTTCTCCTGAGTTTATCTGTCACGGCGGCAACACCGCAGCCCGGTCAGAAAAAGAAGGTATCGTATTCGTCCAGGAAAACTTCGAGCTCGAACATCCTTCTGAAGGAAGGGACCGTGCTTGCGAGTAAGATTGTTTTCAAGATCGCGGGGCTGGCTGGTTTGGGGTTTCAAGCAGAGGCTGGTTCGAGTCTGTTGAGCGACATGATGGCACACTATCCCATCCTTGGCCTCGAACCTTTGATTGGCCAGGCGCTCTCGAGACAGCAGCGGCGGGCGAATGGCAGGCATCCCCTGGAGCGCATTTACACGGCCACCCTGGCAGAGGGCGCCTCTGCCCTTGCTGTGGTTAGGAGAGTGAATCAACATCCGGGCATCGAATATGCCGAACCCCTGTACCGCCACCGGTTGTTCGCAGAACCCAATGATCCGTTTTTCGGACAGCAAGAGTATTTTTCAGCCATCAAAATGGCCGCGGCCTGGGAGGTGGTCAAAGGGAGCGCGGGGGAGGTTGTCATCGCGGTCGTGGACGGCGGAACCGATATCGACCACCCCGACCTGAACGCTAACCTGTGGGTCAACACAGCCGAAATCCCCAACAACAACGTGGATGACGACGGCAACGGGTTTGTCGACGATATCCACGGCTGGAACTTCCCACTGCAGTCCGGCGATCCTTCCGGCCTGGATATGACGCCCATAAGCGCGGACCACGGCAGCAACACGGCCGGCATCGCGTGTGCCGTCACCGATAACGGCGCAGGGGTCGCAGGCACGAGCTGGAATGCCAGACTCATGGCCATCAACGCCGCGGACGCCACCGAAGATCGGGCGGTGGACTATGGCTACGAAGGGGTCCTCTACGCAGTCGAAAACGGCGCGAATGTCATCAATCTGAGCTGGGGCAGAGAGGGGGCGCCGTCCATTTTCGAGCAGGAGATCATTGCATTTGCACACGCTCGGGGATGCGCGATCATTGCCGCCGCCGGCAACGACAACAACGACGTCCCGAATTACCCGGCCGCCTACCCGTACGTGCTCTCCGTTGCCGCCACAGACTTAGCCGATGTCAAAGCAAGTTTGTCAAACTACGGCACCACGGTCGACCTCGCAGCGCCCGGCGTCAGCATCCTGAGCACGCTCAACAATGGTGAATTCGGCAGCTTCCCGCAGGGCACTTCCTTCTCCAGTCCAATGGTCGCAGGCGTGGTGGCACTGGTCAAAACGCTGCACCCGAATTGGCTTGGCATCCAGGCCAGTGAGCAGGTGCGAGTCACCGCCGACAATATCGACGAGGTCAATAGTCTGGCGCTCGCCGGTAAGCTCGGCAAAGGGAGAGTCAACGCCGAACGTGCGCTTACCGATTTCACCTCGCCTGCCATTCGCATCAGCGACCTGAGCTTCAGCGATTCCGGGCAGGATGGCACGATCCACGCCGGCGACTCGGTCGAGGTGGCGGTCAATTTCATCAACTATCTCGCCCCGGTGCCAGCGGTCGAGGTCTCGCTGCGAAGCCGTGACCTCTTTGTAGAACTACACAATGCTTCCGGCCAAATCTTGAATTTGGGAACCCTGCAACAAACCCGGCATCCGCTCACCTTCACCTTCAAGGTCAGAAAGCAGGCGCCTGAGGGCAGGCGACTCGACTTCTTCCTGGAGATGACCGGCAACCACTACGAGGACCGGGAATATTTTCATCTCTTCGTTGAACCGACTTTCCTCAACCTGACCGTCAACAATATCCAGACAACGTTAACGAATGTGGGCAGAATTGGCTTTGCCAACACAGCAACTCAGGAGGGCGGAGTTGGTTTTGTGTTCAAGAAGAGCGAGAATCTTCTTTTCGAAGGTGCCATCATCGCTGGCACCGGCCCAAACCAGATTTCCAATTCCGCCCGGGTGGTTTTGCCGGCGCCGTTCGATGAGGATTTTTCAGGCGTGGAGGGGGAGAATCTACGAATCGTGGCCCCCACGACCGTGGCTGACCAGGAAAGCTTTGCCGTCTTTGAAGACGACATGGCCGACTTTCCGCTCGGCCTTCGCATCACGCAAAAGAGCTTTGCTGAAGCTGAGGCGCCAAACGATGATTTTGTCATCCTGCTCTACCAGATCGAAAACACAAGCGACACGACTCTGGCCGATTTTCATTTCGGCATCTTTTTTGACTGGGACATTGGTGAACCGCTGCGCAATTCTGCACAATATGTTCCCTCCCACCGCCTGGGGTATGTCCACGACACCGCCACGTACGTCGGCAGCTCTCTTTTGAGCGATGACGACATCTCGTTCAGCATTCTCGACAACAGCGGCATCCTCAATGATCGCTTCTCCGATGAAGAGAAGTGGCAAGCGATCAGCGGCGGGGTGCCGACGACTGAGCTCAGGGAGCGGGATGTGGCGTACGTGATGGCCGCGGGTCCCTTTTCGATTCCACCTCAGGAGTTCGTTGAGATCGGCTTTGCATTATTGGCCGGCGAGAGCGCCGACGACATCCAAAAGAACGCCGAGGCGGCCCGGCAGCTCTGGCAGGCCGTGTTGGTCACCGCTGTCGAGCCCACCGGCACGGGGCAGCGTCCGGTCGCATTTGCACTGCACCAGAACTTTCCAAACCCCTTCAATCCAACCACCGAAATCCGCTACACCCTCGAGCATAACGGTGAGGTCGAGCTCACCCTTTACAATCTCAGGGGCCAAAAGATTCGAACGCTGGTCCATGAAACCCAACGTGCTGGTTTTCACTCGATAGCGTGGGATGGCAGAGATGCGTCGGGCACGAGCGTTGCCAGCGGTGTCTATGTGTACAGGCTGCGCTCCGCCGGGTCAGTCCAGTCCCGAAAACTGGTCCTCGTCAGATAGCGCCATCATCGCGGGGTTTTCTGTGCACCGACATCTCACATACCGAGCACGTCAAAAACAGGAGAGAGGATGACACCTTCGCAGCCCTACAATGCACGCACCGTCTTTGCCTGGGCGATGTTTGACTTTGGTAATTCTGCCTTTTCCGCTCTGGTCTTGACCTTTATTTTTTCCACCTATTTTACGGAAGCCATTGCGCCGAACAAGATTATCGGCACGGCCATGTGGTCGCGCGGGCTGACGGTTTCCGGGCTGACGGTCGCCCTGTTGTCCCCATTTATGGGAGCTCTGGCCGACCGTGGGGGACTCCGAAAACGGTTTCTTTTTGTTTTGACGGTTGTTGCGGTGCTGGGCACGGCCTCCCTGTACACCACAGGTCCGGGCCAGGTGGCCCAGGCCCTTGTCTTGTTTGTCATCGCCAACATCGGCATGGAAATGGGCATGGTGTTTTACAACTCCTTCTTGCCCGAAATCGCACCGCCGGACAAAATCGGTCGCATTTCGGGGTACGGTTGGTCGTGTGGCTACGTTGGGGGATTGCTTGCCATGACCCTGGCGATGGTAGGATTCGTGCAGACGGACGTGCCATGGTTCGGCTTTGTTAAAGAGAACGGCGAGCATATCCGCGCCACAAATCTACTGGTCGCCGGCTGGTTTGCCCTCTTCAGCCTACCCCTGTTTCTGTGGGTCAAGGAAAAAAGACAGCCGAACGCCGGGCAACATCCGGGCCGTTTGTTTGTGTCCACAATCAGCCAGTTGCAAACGACTTTTCATGAAATCAGGCGCTACGGTCAGATTGTGCGGTTGCTGCTGGCGCGCGTATTCTATAACGATGCCATCTTGACGATCTTTTCCTTCGGTGGCATTTACGCGGCCGGAACCTTCGGTTTCTCGTTTTCCGAGATCTTGCTTTTCGGAATTGTGCTCAACATTACGGCAGGAGTCGGCGCGTTCGCCCTGGGTTTCCTCGATGATCGAATCGGCGGCAAACGCACCATACAAATCACCAACATCGCCTTTATTTTCGCCACCCTTCTGTCCATCTTCGCGCCGGACAAATTCTATTTCTGGATCGCCGGCATCGTCGTCGGGTTGTTTTCCGGACCGAACCAGGCGGCCAGCCGGTCCCTCATGGGACGCTTTGTCCCTCCGGACAAAGAGTCCGAATTCTATGGCTTTTACGCTCTTTCAGGCAAAGCCACGGCTTTTGTTGGGCCGCTCTTCCTGGGCCTCCTGACCCAAGCATTTGACTCTCAGCGCGTTGGCATTAGCATCGTGCTGGTGCTGTTCGTGATCGGAAGCTTGATTCTCACCTCCGTCGATGAGGAGGAGGGGAAAAGGCTCTCGGGCCGGGGCGGATAAGTGAATGCTGTTGGCCTCGGGTTGGGAATGTACCATGTTTGCTTTGAGCGCCCCTGTTCTTGGTCAACAGACAATTTCCAACACGGTTTGCAACCGTGTTTCAAGACTCGACCTCGATGACGTGATTCGCCTCATCAGCACTGGTGTGCTCGGCCAGGTAATGCTCAATGGTCTCCAGCAGCGTCTTTTTTCTAACGGGCTTGGTCAGAAACCCGGAGCATCCGGCTTGTAAACATTTATCTTGCGCTTTTTTCCCGCGATGAGCGGTCAGCGCGATAATGGGGACCTGTGCGCCGTGCTCCAGATTTCGAATCTCGCTCACCGCCGTATAGCCGTCCATGACAGGCATTTCCATATCCATCAAAATGATGGATATGGATCTGTGGTTGAATTCGCTAACCGCCTCCTGTCCGTGCTGAGCGGTCACGACCTTGACATCCCCTCGTTTGCGCAGATGCTGGGTGAGCAGGTGGCGATTATCCTCTGAATCGTCCACCACCAGAATGGTCGGTCGTGGGTCCAACCACTTTTCGACCATATTCAGCAAGGTTTTCTTCTTGACGGGTTTCGTAATAAAGTCATCCATATCATTGCGCAAGCATTTTTCTCGATACCCCTGAACAGCATGGGCAGTCAGGGCGATGATGGGCATACGGTCATATTTGTTCGACCGCTCCCACGCTCGTATCTTTTGTGTTGCTTCAAAACCGTCCATCACGGGCATGTAGATGTCCATCAAAACCAGGTCATATCTGAACTTCCTGGCAGCCTGGACCGCTACTTTGCCATTCTCAGCGACATCAACGGTAAAACCTGATTTTCTCAAGATTTTGCAAACCAGTTTTTGGTTGTCCAGGTTGTCTTCAACTAACAAAATTCGCTGATAGAATTTCTTCTCGGCCGGCTTGCCAGGGCTGACCCGTTCGTCACGGACAGAGTCGCCACGGTCTTCGCGCAGCGTGCGAATCAGGATTGCAGGCAACTGCGATTGTTTGACCGGCTTGATGATCGACTGCGAGATATCCAGCTCCCTTTTTAGATTCGCATTGAGTTGCTGGAGCGAGGAAAGCATGATCATCTTGATGTCTTTGAATTTGTCGCATCTGCGGATCTGGCGTGCCAGTTGAATGCCATCCATTTGCGGCATTTGCTTGTCGAGAATCATCAGGTCGATGTTATCGGCGTGATCTTCCAAAATCGCCAACGCCTGCTGACCGCGCGCAGCCTCCAGTACATCTATGCCCTGTGTCTGAAGCGTTTTTTTCAGAATGAATCGGTTGACCTCGTTGTCATCGACAATCATGATGGTGACATCGTGCAGCTCCGCCGCTGCCTGGTCTTCTTGCTGCTGCTCACATTCAAAGACCGGCAAGGATAGTTTGAACTGAAATGTGCTGCCCTTGTCAACTTCGCTTTCCACCCATAGTTTGCCACCCATCATCTCGACCAAAGATCTCGAGATGTTCAGACCGAGACCGGTGCCGCCAAATTTGCGCGTTGTCGAGGTGTCTTCCTGAGAAAACTTCTCAAAGATCTTCATGACATTCTCAGGCGAAATTCCGGCACCCGTGTCGCACACTTTGAAGTGTAGTCTTGCCAGCGCCTCATCTTGCTCCGGCGGCTGGCTCATGCCTTCAAATTCAAGCTTGATGGCCACGTATCCACTTTCGGTAAACTTGATGGCGTTCCCGACCAGATTGACAAGTATCTGGCGCAGTCGTGTCGGGTCTCCGACCACATGTTTGGGGACTTCCGGGGCAACATAACACAGTAGTTCGAGCTCTTTTTTGTCTGCTCTCGAACTGAAGATCTCCGCCACACCTTCGACAACTTCGGCCAGCTTGAATCCGATCCGCTCGATTTCCATCTGGCCCGCTTCTATCTTGGAGAAATCGAGGATATCGTCGATCAGGCCCAGAAGCCCTTCGGAAGCTGACTGGACAACATTGACGTAGCCTGTTTGTTCCGGTGTCAACCTGGTTTCGAGCACCAACTCGGTCATGCCAATAATCGCATTCAGCGGTGTCCGAATTTCATGGCTCATATTTGCCAGGAAATCGCTCTTTGCGACGTTGGCCATTTCCGCCCGTGCAGCCATCTCCTTGGCCAGCGAAATCGCCTCTTCCAGCTCGGCATTGGTTTTCATCAGCTTGCGGTTGGCAGATTCCGCCGCCTCCTTGGCTGCCTTCAACTCCTCTTCCGCTTGCTTGCTTTGGGTGACATCACGAACGATTGTAATCCAGGCATCGTGTCCCTGATATTCAATCTCGTCGGTAAGCGTCTCGACTCGAATGCAGCAGCCGTCTTTTGTCAGATGGGTGTAGGCGTTTGAGGCGTTGACATTCTTGTGATCGATGTTACTCTTGACACTTTGCAGATCCTCCGGCGGGTGCAAGTCAAAGGGAGTCAGGGTCCTGAACTCATCGCGCGTGTAACCATAAATCCTGACCACGGCATCGTTGCAATCAAGAAACAGTTTTGACTTCTTATCGAAGATCATGATGGGGTCGGCGATGTGATTGAACAGCGTACGATATTTGCTTTCACTTTCCCTGAGAAAGGCATCGTTGACCTTGAGCTGCTCCAGGCTTGTCGTGAGCTGTGCGTTGGCATCGCTGAGCTGTTTTTCGTTTTTCATCAACTGCTGGTTGAGCGCTTTCAGCTCGGCCTCGCTGTCGCGCAGCGCTTCCTCGGCCTGCTTGCGTTCTGTAATATCACGGTAGATGCCGTAGATCGCGACAAACCAACTCTCGAAGTGCACAGGCGTTGTCAACAATGAGACGTGCACCAGGCTGCCATCTTTGCGGCGCCGGATGCTCTCCAGGTTCAGGTTTTGATGTGGCTTCAGGTTTTCCACCATCGTCTCGGGTTCATCCAGGTCATCAGGTCTGATGAGGGCATCGATCGACTTCCCCATCGCCTCCTCAAAGGTATACCCGAACATGCTGGTGAATTCGGAGTTCGCCTGGATGATTCGGCCTTCGGTATCCAATAACACGATAGCCTCTGGCGCGTTTTCAAAGAGTTGTTCGAAATACACCTTTTGCATCAAAACCTGTCTCTCGACTCGAGTTCGCTCCTGCTGCGTGAAGGCGTCGTTAAACAGAATGATGAGATAATCTGCAATCTCTCGCAGAGTCGTCACCTCATGCTCACTCCAGGAATGAGGCGTGGGCGAGTGAAAGCTCACGCTCCCTATCACCCGATTCTCATGGAGCACCGGAACCTCCAGGAGAGCCCGGATCTTAGCTGAAGTCAAAGTCGTCTGAATCGGGGTCAATCGGGCGTCTTTCCTGATATCCCGCACACTCATGACGCGATGCGTATGCAAGGCTTTGAGATAATCGGGTGCAGCGCTCAGATCCATCTGCATGCCATCGTTCGACTTCATCGACTCTGGCTCGACAACATGCTTGACGGTTATCCCCCCCTCGCTATCGATAGCGGAGTAGGCGATACGATAGTCTTTGAAATAAAAGCTGGTCAGATTGAGAGTTTCTGCAATGATTTCATCAACAGAGGTTCCTGACCGGATGCCCGTCGCAATCGCATTGAGCAGTTTCAGGCGCGTCTGGCTTTCCACCAAAGCTTGCTCGGTTTTTTTGAGATGCGTAATATCGGTATCAATGACGATCAGGTTCTTCAGGCTGCTGTCCTCATCAAAGATAGGGGTGAGCGTTGATGAGACGCAGTACTCCTCCCCGGTCTTGCTGACGTTGATGGATTCATAAACAATCGATTTGCGTTTTTGGATGCATTGCTCAATGAGCTGTGCAATCCTTGGATTTGTGCTGACTTCGAACAGCGTACGTCCTCTGGCGCTCCTGAACTCCTCCAGTGTATATCCACTCAAGCGGGTGAACCCGGCGTTGATCCACTCAATCTCTCCCTCGGCATTTGCTATCATGACCCCGTTGTCGGGTTCACTGGCGACCAGGGAGAGTTTCTCCAGCTCCAGTGCTGCTTGCTCGACTTTCTTTTTTTCAGTCTGCAATTCCGCCGTCCGACGTTCGACGATTTCCTCCAGGTGCCATCGTTTCTTTTGCAATTGCCGGGTACGGAAGAGCACCAGCGCATAGACGCCGCCACACAACGAAAGCAGGCAGATCAGGAAAAACCACCATGTTCTCCAATATGGCGGCGCGATTCGAAACCGAAACGTGGCCGGCTTTGCATTCCAGAGCTGATCATTGTTGCACGCTTTCACTTTGAACGCATAGTCGCCGGGCGGAAGGTTGGAATAGGTCGCGAATCGGTCAGCGGTCACGGGTGACCAGCTTTTGTCAAATCCATCCAGTTTGTACAGATATCTGACTTTTTCCGGAATGGCCAGACTAATTCCGACAAAATCAAAGGTGAGATGATTCTGGTTGAATGGCAAGCACAAGTCGTACGGCAGCTCCGTGCTTTTGCTAACGCTGTCGCAACGTGCGCGCCAGTCCACCTTCTCGTGAAAGATACGCACGTCGACAATGTGAGTGCGGGGCTCTTTTGCGTTTTGCCGATCATATTGCGGTGCATATTTGATTGCGCCAGCCAAAGTCCCGAACCACAGATTTCCATCTTTATCTTTGAAGACAGCGTTGTGATTGCATTCAATGCCGATAAAGCCCTCCTCCTGACCGTAATGTCTGATCTCAACTTCGCCTGTCCGGTTGAGTAACGGCACGTTTAACCGATTCAGTCCCCGGTTCGTGCCAATCCACAGCTCACCGGAATCATCAAAGATCATGAACAGAGCATCATTATTGCTCAACCCCTCCTGCGTGGTAAACGTTGCAACGCTTTCTTCCGTTTCCGGCTGGACAGGCTGATATCGGACCACGCCATTTCCTGCCGTGCCAAACCAGATGGCGCCCTGCTGGTCTTGCAGAACATTTGTGATAAAGTTGAAAGCGACCCCTTTCTTGCCAGAGATATTCGTGAACGCCTCCCCATCATATTTGCTCAGACCCTGCTCCGTGCCAAACCACAAATTGCCCTCCCTGTCTTCCATGATGGCATCGACTCTATTCGAACCCAGCCCATGCTCGCTCGAGTAATTGGTGAAAGTCTTGCCGTCGAATTTGTAGACGCCTTCCTCGAGCGTTCCAATCCAGAGATTGCCTTCCCTGTCCTGCAGCAGGTCGAGTACAACGTTATTTTGTCCCTCGCGCGTGATGAAATTCTCAAAGGAAACGCCGTCGAACTTGCAGATGCCATTTTCAGTGCCAAACCACAAGTTGCCATCGTGGTCTTCGACCATGGTGTAGACGCCGTTGCGGCTCAACCCATCCTTTTCACCATAGTTCCGGACTCTTTCGCCGTCAAAACGGGTGACCCCGCCTTCCATCGTCCCAAACCAGAAATACCCTTTACTGTCTTCAAGAATCGACATGACCGTTTTGTTGGTCAGGCCCTCCTGGTCGGTAAAGTAAGAAAACGTTCCTCCTCGAAATTTACAGACCCCGCCCGCATCCGTTCCGAACCAGAGATTGCCTTCCCGATCCTCGAAAATGGACCATATCCTGTTGCTGGCCAGACCATGCCGTGTGGTAAACTGCGTCAAATGCATGCCATCATATTTGCCGACGCCCCCAGCCGTTGCAAACCAAAGGGTGCCGGCCCGGTCCTGATAAATTTGATGCACACCGCCGTGCGGCAACCCTGTTGCTTCATCTACGATCGTGAAAACGGAGCCATCATATCCGATGGCGTTCTTGCCAGTCGCAAACCAGAGCTGGCCACTGCGTTCTGCAAGAATATGAAAGACTCTTGTGTTGCTGAGAAGGGTCTTTTCAGAGAAGTGTGTAAACGTGCGGCCATCATATTGACTGACACCATTCGCGGTTCCGAACCACAAGGTTCCGCCTTCGTCCTGAGCAACCGACAAAACGTGATTGCTGATCAAGCCATCCTGCTCGGTGAAGTTTTCAAACCTCTCGCCGTCGTATTTGCTCACGCCGCCGTTTGTGCCAAACCATAGATTGCCGATGCTGTCCTCTACCATGGAGGTGACAGAATTGTCGATCAGCCCGACGGTTTCGTCAAAGTGGTCGAAGGAGCTGCCATTGAATCTGAACACGCCATGGCCAGCCGTGCCGATCCAGATGTGGTTGTTGCGGTCCTCAAGAACGGCAGGCACGACCCCGACACTGACATGGCCTATCTCAACATAGTTGGTGAATTCGTGGCCATCAAACCTGCTGACGCCACCATTGGTGCCAAACCACATATAGCCCTTGCGGTCCTGAGTGATGGTCAGGACCTGTGATTGCACCAGACCGTGCTCGACCGAGTAGGTCGTGAAGTCGAGGTGCTGTGCATACGCCGGGCGGAGACAAAGCAGACCTCCTAAGGCCGTGACCATTATCAAAACAAGAGTGTCTACCTGTCTGCTCATGACCCCAATGCTAATTCAGTTTGTTCGGCATCCCATCCGAGAATTGACCTCGACAGAACCATGCTGTTCAGCTCGCACAACGCACCAATCTGGTCGTGTCCGGTCCGTCATCCGTAACCAGAATCGGCCGGGAGCCAATCCATTTCGCAACCATATCCAGCAAGGCTTGCTTGCGAACAGGCTTCGTGATATAATCATCCATGCCCTGGCCGAGGCATTTTTGACGATACCCCTGGATGGCATGCGCGGTAAATGCGATGATGGGAACGCGCGCGCGCGCGGTTTGTTCTTCCCACATCCTGATTTTCTGCGTCGCCGTGAAACCATCCATTTCAGGCATCTGGATGTCCATGATGATCAAATCATAGACATTCTCTTTCACCGCAGCCACGGCTGCCATGCCATTCTCTGCCGTGTCGACCACATATCCGGCCTTCTGCAGAATCCTGGCCGCCAATATCTGATTCGCCCGGGTATCCTCCACCAGCAGTATTTTATTGGGGTGGGGGGATTCTTCTTCCTCCTCTTCGACCAGGACGACTGAAGGCGGTTCACTGGCTTCGGGCGCAGGGGCTGCCAACTCTGCCACCGTCCTGAACAGCGCTGATTGCATCACGGGCTTCGGAAGGATGGCCGCAAC
Organism: bacterium; assembly: GCA_046757165.1. Lineage (GTDB taxonomy): Bacteria > Zhuqueibacterota > Zhuqueibacteria > Oceanimicrobiales > Oceanimicrobiaceae > JBHHXT01. The sequence goes on from JBHHXT010000029.1 coordinate 11,739, forward strand.
GCCAGGCGCACTCCTGAGCGCATCAGGATCGCCGGTGCACGTTGTGAGCAGAATCATCCGGATGCCATGAAGCTCAGGGTTTGCTTCGAACTCAGCCAGCAAATCGATAGACTCTGTTCGACTGAGCTGCTCTTCAGCAATGAGCAGGTCAAAGGCGGCTGGTGTGCTTTTCAGAGTCCTCAAAACTTCGGCAGCATCGCGCGCCCCGACGACCTCAAAGCCGTAGACTGCCAGTGTTTTGCACACCATAGAACGAAAGGGAGATTTTGCAGCCAGAACCAGGATCTTGCTTGACCCGCCGGCGGTGATACGGCGTCTCCGAGGTTGGGAGATGGCCCTGCCCAGCCTGAGCTTGAAATGAAACACACTCCCCTTGCCGACTTTACTTTCGACCCAGAACTCTCCCTCCAACTGCTCGACGGCAGAACTGGAGAGATTCAGCCCTCGTCCAGGTGCGCTGGACTCGCGGCTCGTTGACGAGTCCGCCTGTGGAAAATCGTTACAGATCTCATGCAACCTTTGCAGCGAAATTCCAACGCTGGTGTCCGACACCTTAAGATGAAGGCCGACGTGGTCCTCCATCTCACGCCTCTCTCCCGGCTTGCTTGCGATGACTTCAAGCGCGACGTGTCCTTGCTCAGTGAACTTGATGGCATTCCGAAGCAACTTGATCAGGACCCGCCTCAATCTGGTCGGGTCGCCATTCACCTCAGTCGGGAGACTTGGATCAACAAAACACAGCAATTCCAGCCCTTTCGACCTGGCTTCGACGGCACACATCCCGACCGCCGACTCCGCTATCTCGACAAGGTCGAAGTCCGTGCTCTGATGAGGGGGTGACTTGGCAGTCACTGCCTGGTTGGCTGCCTCTGCGGTCGCTCCGGCCTTATCGAGCTCGGTTCGCAACTGGCCCCGCTGTCTGTGGCGGCAGAACAAAACAAATAGAGATAGGGCAAGTACAAGGAAAGCAAACATGCCTGTTGCCTCGTCAGTCCACTCTCTCTATGGCGAGAATCGAAAGATCATCGTCAAAGCTCGGCTTTCCCCTCCAGGCTTGCAGCTCTTTGTGAATCGTGGTCAACGTTTCGCGCGTGGTCAACTGGCGACTCTTCTCCAGGAGTTGCAGTAATCGTCGCTCGGCAAAAGGCACGTTTGAAGGGTTGCAACATTCAGTGATGCCATCGGAATAAATGAACAGGCGGTCCCCGGCCACAAAGTTGAGTTCGGTTTCTTCATATTCGACCTCGGGGAACAAGCCGACCGGGAATCCGCTTCCCTCAACCGGCCTGACCATTTCGCCCGCTCGAACAAGAATCGGCTGAGGATGGGCTGCCTGGCACATCCGAATCCTGCTGCGGCGAAGATCGATAATGCCGTAGACCATGGTGAAATACTGAAATGCGTCAATATCGGATTGGAAACTGTCATTCAGAAATTTGACGATTCGTGCGGGCTCAGCAAGATCATAAACCTGCGCTTCGGACTCAGGCTGTCGATGGGGATTCTTCTGCAATGTACCCGGTGAGATGAGCTTGCTCAGGGCGACCGAGAGCAGGGCAGAGGCCACGCCATGACCCGAGACATCCAGCAGATAAAATCCGATTTGCTCGTCGTCCAATTCAAAATAATTGTAAACGTCTCCGGCGACAAAAGTACAGGGCTGGAAGAAGGTTTCGAAACAGACGCCGGAGAGAAGATGGGAGGGTCTTGGCAGGAGACTCTTTTGCACCTTTGAGGCGACCTTTAGATCCTTTTCAATGCTCTTGTAGGCCCGGCTCAACTGATCATTCTTCTCCTCGAGCTCCGACTGCAGCTCGAGGATACGGTGCCCGGCTCGGACGCGCTGCTTCAACTCTTGTTTGTTGAAAGGCTTCCGGACATAGTCGTCTGCACCCGCCGTCATGCCTTCTATGACATCAGTTTTGGTCTCCTTCGACGTCAGAATGATAACGTAAACATATCCTAAGCAGCATTCGTCTCGGATCTTCTTACACAGCGTCACCCCATCCATTTGTGGCATCAGCCAGTCGGTGATAACAAAGGTGATCTCGCCTTGTTGCAGAATCGACCACGCTTCCTGCCCATCTCGCGCCTGCACGGTTTCATGACCCCAGGAATGGAGGAATTTCGACAAAAGCTGTAGCATGTCCGGATCATCATCTACAATCAAAATGCGCATTCGGGAGCTCCTTACCAGTTCACATGATCCTCTCCTGCAGCATGGCTTTTATCTTAGTCGCGTTGAACTGAAACAAGCCCAAAGAAGGCATATCCTGGATTTGCGTAAGGCATGACAGGTCATCAAGACCCGGTTCCTTGCTTTGACAGCACTCTGACGGCCTCAGCATCCGAATCGAACATCTGAAACACTCGGTCCATGCGCGTCAGTTTGAACATGGTCATGACGGCTCGCTGCGTACCGGTGATCGCCATGTGGCCATCCGCTCCCATGGCCTTCTTACTGGCAACGATGGCTCCCAGCCCGCTGCTGTCAATAAAATCTACTGAGGAAATGTTCAATACGATGTTGTGTTCTCCCTTCCGAATATGCTCCAGCATACAGTCGCGAAAATCAGCGGCAACTTCTGAATCCAGGCGATTGTCAAGAAATCTGGCAATTAGTATCTCACCTTGTTTCACAAGCTCAGTCTTCATTGCACTGATACAGTCCCTTTGTTCAAGAGGTCTTCTTAATTCCTACTCATCATCCTGCCAAACGATCTTGACCGTAGAGAGATAACCAGACAAATACTCGATCATCTCCGCAATGCGAGAGACGTTGCCGGCAACAGCGGCTTCTTCAATATTCTTGCCGATCTCAGTTATCTCATGAAAGCCATAGCCGCCACCGGACCCCTTCATGCTGTGACCGAGGCGCTGTATCTCATCCAGGTCGCCTTGTTGCAACAAGTCCCGTATTTGAATCACATCGCTGCGGCGATTATCCAGGTAATCAGGAATGAGCTCCTCGAGATCAGTGTCGACATAAGCCACGGTTTCTTGTGACATCTGTTTCTCCTGTGTAAAGCCAATGACGATTCAGCAACATATGGTGTGCTGCATTATATTCATCGACGAGCACAATGAAACATTTAGTAATATTTCCGGAGGGAGCTAAACCGGCCTTCGGCACTCTTTGGAAAGGATCTTTGGCGGTGAGTGAACGGTTTTCAGGGTGTGGAAGATATTTTCACTTTGCATAAAGAATAACTCATTGCGCGGCAAAACGCGGGCAGTGGTCGGGGGCTGTCCAAAAAGCCCGGGCAGAGTCCGTCATGCGACATTTATGTCGCCGAGTTCAAGTTCTGGACTTTGTTATTCTCGCATAGCCCGTTCGAATCGAACGTCCTGGAAGGCTCGAGTCACATGGCTGGCAATCTGCTCATGGATCTTACCGTTGCTGGCGATGATGTTGCCGGTTTCGAGATGGTCGTTTGCCGAGAGAAAGCCGGACACCGTGCCGCCCGCCTCCTCGATGAGCAACACGCCAGCCGCGATATCCCACAGATTCAGCCCAACTTCCCAGAAGCCATCGATCCGGCCACACGCCAGATAAGCCAAGTCCAGGGCGGCCGCACCGGCACGGCGCAGATCGCTCACCTCTTGAAACATAGAAGTGAACGCCTTGAAGTAGGGCATGGTCAGATGTTTGGCGCGAAAGGGAAAGCCGGTTCCAAGTAAGCATTGAGAGATGTCTGTGGTCTGGCTGACCTGAATCAGCTCATCATTCAGGGAAGCGCCGTGGCCTTTTTCAGCAGCGAACAACTCGCCGCGCAGCGGGTCCAGAATCACCCCCACCTGCACCTGGCCCTGGTGCAACAGGGCGACTGACACAGCAAACGCCGGGAAGCCATGAATGTAGTTCGTGGTGCCATCCAAAGGGTCGACCACCCAGAGAAAGCCGTTCGTTTTCTGGCCCCCGGATTCTTCCGCCAGAATATTGTGCTCCGGATGCTGCTCGAGAATGAACGCCATGATCGCTTTTTCCGCCAGCACGTCTACCTGAGTCACAAAATCAAACTTTTGTTTTTCGCTGATCTCCCTGCTCTTTTGACCCGAGAGATTTTCCTTCAGAATCTTACCGCCAATGCGTGCGGCTTCGAGTGCGGTCTGTAAGAACATCTTTCTGAGATCCAATGTTAATCAAGTTCGGCAATAGTGACGCCCAGGTCCCCCTCGTTCCAGGCTCCCATCTTGTGACTTTTGACTCGTGCATGGTCATCCAGGAAACTTGCCAGTCCCTTGCGCAAAACCCCGGTGCCTTTGCCATGAATGATACGGACCTGGCTCCAGCCTGCCAGCAACGCATCGTCCAGGAATTTGTCGACGATGCCAGTCGCATCGTCAAGGGTTTGCCCCCGAACATCAATTTCTGGCAAGACCGTATCCTTGGCCTCGGTTTGGATGCTGACGGTGCTGCGCCTGGCCTCTCTTGCTTGCCGTTCGGGTGGCGCGGCCAGTTCCTTGACCCCGACCCATATTTTAATGTTTCCCAATTCCAGCAAGGCTTTGGCGCCATCGTCCTGCAGCGCGATGACTTTGCCGGTTCGATTTTGCTTGCGCCATAACACCTCGCGGCCAATGGCAAGGTCGGGCTCCGCGTGGCGCTCGACCACAGGCGCCTCGGTCACCAGCTTCTTTAGCCCCTGTTCAATTGTGTCCTTCTGGCTTTTCAGGCGCTCTTTAACGCTGGTTATGGCCAAACGGTCTGCCTCTTTTTCTTTGATCTCTTTGACAACTTGTTCCACAATCGCATTCGACCGGTCCAGGATGTGCCGGGCATCTTCAAGTGCTTTCCGCTTGAGTGCTCTTGCCTCTTCTTTGAAAGAATCGACCTTCTCCTGATATAGATTCGTCAAGCCTTGCAGCCGAGTCTTTTCGATCTCGAGAGACCGGGCGAGTCTTTCTGATGCCTGCGTTTTCCGGTCCAGATCCAGAATGAGCCGCTCCAGTTTGTGCTTCTCGCTTCCGAGCAACGCCCTCGAGCGAGAAAGGATGGCCTCAGGCAAACCGAGCCGTCTGGAGATCTCGAGCGCATAACTGGAGCCAGGGATGCCGGCTTTGAAGCGAAACGTCGGCAGCAATGTGGCGACGTCGAATTCCATTGAACCGTTTTCTACGCCTGGTGTGTTGTAAGCAAACGCTTTGAGATTGCCGTGGTGGGTCGTCACAATGGTCAAGCTGCCGCGTGCGGTCAACGCCTCTAAGACGGCGATGGAAAGCGCCGCGCCTTCGTCCGGGTCCGTCCCGACACCGATCTCGTCCAGCAGCACCAGTGAATGCTCATCGGCATCGGTCACGATGGTCTGAATGTTCTTGATATGAGAGGTAAAGGTGGAAAGGTCTTGCTCGATGGATTGATAATCACCGATATCCGCAAAAATTTTTTTGAAAACCGGCAAGGTGGAATCCGGGTGCGCAGGAATCGGGATGCCACATTGCACCATCAAAGCAAGCAGCCCCACCGTCTTGAGAGCCACCGATTTGCCACCGGCATTGGGACCGGTGATGACCAGCGTATTGGCCCCCTCGCCGATCTCGAGGTTCAGAGGAACCACCTCCTGCCCCTCTTTCCTGTGCACGAGCAGCAAAGGATGCTTGCCGGCGATGATGTCGATCACGCTGCCTGTGTTAAAGGAAGGCTGCACACAGTCGAACGTACGCGCGAACCTCGCTTTGGCATGAATGAAATCAAATTCGGCCAAAATGCTCAGGTTGTCACGGATAGCCTGCAGCTCAGGATAGATCAGCGCCGTCAGCGCTCTCAGAATGCGCTCGACTTCACGCTGCTCCTCGCGCCTGAGGCTCTGGATTTCGTTGTTGAACTCAATAGACTCCAGCGGCTCGACAAACACCGTTGCTCCGCTGGCCGACTGGTCATGGACAAGTCCCCGCACCTTGCCTTTGTTTGCAATCTTGACCGGGAAAACGAGGCGGCCATCTTTCAGCGTCATCACCGGCTCTTGTAGATAGCCCTTTTCTGAGACCTGCTTGAACAAATGTTCCAGCGCCTTGCGCGCCTTTTGCTCCAAACGCTGAATTTCCTTACGCAGACGGCTGAGCTTTGGGCTGGCCGAGCTCTTCACCTCCGAGGCCTGGAAATCGATTTGGTCTGCAACCGCAGTTTCGATTTCTTGCAGGAGAGTGATGTCCTGTGCGACCTGCCTCAGATGCGGATAAGTTTCCTTCCGGCGCTCGAAATAGACCCGAACCTTTCTGCTCGCGGACAGCGTGTTCGCGATTCGGATCAGCCCATCACACGGCAGCAGACCGCCAGGAACGGCCGCCACCTCCAGGTCGGCTCCGATGTCCCAGAGCTGCAAGGGAAACGGGGCGTCCTGTTCAAGCAGATGCACGAGCTCGCTGACCCGGCTAAGATGAGTTTCGATTTCTCCTTGTCCGGTCATGAATGCCAGCCGTTCAAATTTGTCGGCAGCCAGTGCGGAGAGCGTTTCCTGCTTTAGCAGAGTGATAATCTTATCGAATTCCAGCCGTTTGTGCAGATCGTCGCTGAGCATCATTCTTGGGAGCGGTCCTTGGGCGGGTCCTCGTCATCCTGCAACGAACGTAGGAGGCCGTTACTCTGATTGCCGCGTTTTTTCCCCGAGAGATTCTCCAAACTTTCTTTCAATTCCGAAGAGAAAGACTTGGAGTGAGGCATGACAACCATCAGCAGGTTGAACATTTTCGGAGCAAGGTCTTTAACGGGGTTGAAAAGCAAACTGTCTTTCTTTTGCGGCATCATTTGGTCACTGAACGGAACAATAGAGAGCAGAAGCGCTACCAGGCTGGCAACGACCAGCCCTTTTAGCAAGCCGACCCCACCGCCGGCAAGCCGCTCGAGCCAGCCAGCAAACGTGTATTTGACAATCTGATGCAGGAGGTAACTCACCAACTGGAAGCATAGCTGGGAGCTGATAAAGATCACCAGGAACGCGAGCACGGTGATCATGGCAGGCGGGATGCTCAAAACGTTGTCGATGGCATCCGCCACATTGCTCATGTATTTTGTCGCCACCACCAGCGAAACAACCAGGGCAATCAGTCCGATCGTTTCGTTGATGATGCCCCGGAACAACCCTTTCAGCGTAAAGGCAGCGATGACAGCCAGGATAATATAGTCTATGGAAGTCATAAAACAAAAAAGTGAACAGAAATGGCCTGCTCACCTGGCATCTTAGAGATGACTCTTGCAACGGCTACGCCAGTTTTTGGCGCACCATTTCCTGGACCACCTTGCCATCGGCTTTACCTTTTAGCTGTTGCATCGCGCTACTCATGACTTTTCCCAGATCCTTTTGCGTGGTTGCGCCGGTGTCGGCAATGATTTCCGAGACGACCCTTTCAATTTCTTCTTTCGAAAGCTGCTCGGGCAGGTAAGCCGTAATGATCTCGAGTTCTTCCTTTTCCTTGGCGAGCAGGTCATCGCGGCTGCTCTTTTCGTACATGGCGATGGCTTCCTTGCGCTTTTTGGCCGCGTTGTTTAAGACGCCCAGGACTTCATCTTCGTTGAGAGCATCCCCTCTGGCGATTTCTGCATCTATTAGCTGTGCGCGCACCATACGCAACGTGCCAACCTTGAGGGCATCTCTGGCCTTCATGGCCAATTTCAGGTCATCCGAGAGTCTATCTTGTAAACTCATTTTACAAAAGACAGAATCGTTTGGTTGTGAATTGCAACGACTAGGAAATCAGGAGTTTTCCAGCATCATCATTCGGCGATGTTTTCTCCGGGCTGCCGACAATTTTCTCTTTTTCTTTTCGCTCGGCTTTTCGAAGTGCTGATGTTTCCGGTACTCAGAGAAGATACCGGCTTTTTGGCAGGCCTTGGTGAACCGTTTGAGTGCTCTCTCGAAATTCTCGCCCTCTCTTATCTTGACACTCGGCATAAAACTTGAAACCTCCTATGTCGTTACACTTTGCAACTTGAAGAAAATAGCAAGGATGAAAGAATTGAAGTCGACAAATGTTAATCATATCGCTTTTTCTACTCAAAAGCAAGTTCTTTTTTAGGAATCGACACATTTTCCTGAAGGTTGCGGCCGGCGCCATCACCCTACCCCAACTCGCCCATCAACTCCAGAATCAAGCCGGCGCCGATTATGGCCGCGGTTTCCGTTCTCAGTCGCCTGGGGCCAAGCCCTATTGGGATAAAGCCGCAAGCTCGTGCCAGCGCTATTTCTTCCCCGGTGAACCCACCCTCTGGCCCCACACACAGAACGCCGGTCTTCGCCGGCGTTTGCGAGCGCGCTGGTTTGAGCACACGCCTCACAGTTGCACCGGTCACTTCCTCGTGCGCTATCAACCGAATCTCCTCGCTCACACAACTCAGGAAGGCTGGAAAGGGTTGCGGCTTTCTGACTGGCGGCAGAATCGAACGGCGACTTTGTTTCATCGCTGCAAGCGCGATCTTTTGGCACCGCGCTTCTTTGACCGATTTTGCCACCGCCACCGTTCGTTCCGTTGTTAAAGGAACGAAACATGAGACACCCACTTCCGTCCCCTTTTCGACCACCCATTCCAGTTTTTCCCTCCTCGGGATGGCAACCGCCAGCGTTAACAGAAATTCAGGCTCACCCAATCTTGCAATTGTGCCACAGATTGACGCGACCACCGTGCCCTTGTCGATGGTCACAACTTCGCATTCGTACACAGCCCCCTGGCCATCGGCGGCGGCAAATCGATCTCCCGGCCCGCGCCGGAGAACATGGCTCAAATGATGTGACTCGGCTCTGTTTAGATGGAGCCGGCCCCGGGCGATACGCTCAGGCTCAACATAAAAGAGTTCTTTGGGCATGGCCTCTCCTGTAAAAGATACAGGCCCCGGCTGTCTATCACTGTGATTTCTTTTCGAAAACGAGTCTGAACTTTCTTGGCTGGACGTCACGGTAGCTGACACCCGGGGGCGGGATAATTCGGGCGGGATGTTCCTGGCCGAGCGACTTTCTCACTCGCCGGTAGTCGATGTACGCAATAATATCATCGCGGTCGATCTGAGTCAGCAAATCCCCTCCGCCTTCCAGAACAAGACTCAACGTGGTCGGGCGGGCGTAGACCGTGACATGCTCCGGAACATGGCGAACCTGCACAGGCACGCCGGTGACCTTTATCTCCACCAGTTCTTGAATGTTCAAATAAATGTCTGTCTGGCTGACGGAAAACTCAGTCTTATCGGAGGGCGGGGAGGCCAGGGGCACCTTCTGCTGCAAATCAAATCGCAGGTCAGAGAACTCCTCTTCTGAGGTCGGGATTCTGTCTATCTGGGACACGATACTTTTCGGCCCGGACACAACGACCGAGTCCGGCGTCAACTGAATCTCGCCCACCGGCGTAAAGCCGGGAGCGACCTCGATTCTAACCTTTGGCACAATGGCGACGGTTTTCACATGAAAATCGTCGACGACGACGTGAATAGAGTCGGGCAGGATGATCTCTTCGAAAGAGATTGCGCCTGCAGATCTGGAAAGAAAGATATGCCTCGGCTCGATGAAAAAAGTCTTGTTCTGCTCGACGTCAGACAAATCCAGGTCAACCCGGGCACCGCCACTGAGGCCCAGGGCGATCAAATCCTTACCCGATCCCTTCACCTTGACCTTGACACCCTCCAGGATGTCGTCCAGAATAACCTTGCCCTCGGGCAAGTTTACCGTTTCCACCGGAATCTCGATAACGTTCTCATACTCGTTTTCGGTGATCACAAAAAACCAGATAAAAATCGCCACAATAAACACGATTAGTTTTATCTTGTAGTTGTGAAAAAACGGCAAACTCATTCTCGCATTAGGAACAAGGCATCAAGCAACGACCCGATACCCTGCTCAGATAATCCTTCATCTATTTCAAAGACTGCTGAATCTCCCGTCCGATACTGACCTCTCCGTTGTCAATGCGAATGTTAAAGCCGCACTTGGGATTGCTGCAGACCCAGGCCTTGTACATTATCGATGAGCCCTCCCTGCCGTAGTCGGACAGCGGGACGAGTACGCCTGTGTTGCATTTCTGACAGTCAGGAAAAACTTTTTCCATAGGGTCCTCACCATAAAGGATAAAAAAGGGAGTCATAAAACCGAATACATAGATGATTGTTTCTTCACCGCTTAAATGTAAAACTATATTAAAGAATAAATTGAAAAGAAGCAACCATTTTAATCACACCCAGGACAAAAAAGAAAAAGTGGACCGTAATCCACTTTCTGTCCAACTGAGGCCGCGTTGTCCTGCGCGGGTTATTCTTTCACAACCCAGACCTTAATCACGGCCTCAACTTCACTGTGTAGTTTGATCGGAATCTCGTAGACACCAAGAGCCTTCAGGGGTTCCTCCAGCAAGATTTTGCGACGGTCGATTTCAAACCCTTTGCTGCTCAGCAATTCCGCGATATTCTGGGACGTCACCGAGCCAAAAATCTTGTCCTCCTCACCGACAGCAACGGGGGCCGTAAGAGAAACACTCTTGAGCTGCTCCGCCAGAGCCACGGCAGCACGTTTGTCCTTTGACTGCCTGACCTCGATTCGCTTTTTTTCCAGCTCAAAGACTTTTAGGTTCTGAGGTGTCGCCTGGAGTGCGACCCGACGGGGGATGAGGTAGTTTCTGGCGTAGCCAGCCTTGACTTCAACGATGTCTCCCGGCAGGCCGAGATTCTCGACACCTTCTTTCAAGATCACTTTCATGGCACCTCTATTCTGACGATTGAGTTCGCTGTCAACACTATCTAGGATTCTCCATAACATACGGCATCAACGCAAGGTGTCTCGCCCGCTTTATGGCACGTTTTACCAATCTCTGGCATCTTGCATCGTTGCCCGAGGTTCGTCTCGGAATAATCTTCCCTTGTTCCGTGACGAATCTCATCAGCAGATCAACGTTTTTGTAGTGGATATCTGAGATGGACGGGCCATCCTTCTCATAGAAACGGTTTACTTTTTTCTTCTTTAACATGGGTTACTCCTTTATTTCAAGCGTAATATCTTCCAGATCGAAACCGTAGTTTGTTGACTCGAGCTCATCCGTGTCTGTCGAGTCATTCAAAACCTCGACCGAATCAAAAGCCAAGTCATTAGTGCTTGTTTGATCAACCTGGCTGATTTCCGTATCGCTTCTGGTCTGCCGATTCAAGAATTGAATTCGCCGCGCCTTGATCTCGACAACGTTGTTATGGTTGCCTTCGCTGGTGGTCCAGCTTCTACTTTGCAGCTCCCCTTCCACAAGCACGGCCGAGCCCTTTCTGAGATGTTCATAACAACTATCGGCAAGCTTATACCATGCCACAACGCCTACAAAACAGACATTCTCGCGCCATTGCCCGGTATTGTCTCTAAACTTGCGATTCGACGCGATGTAGAAGTTTGCAACGGGCGTCCCGTTTGTCGTTCTTCGCAAAGTTGGGTCATTGGTCAAATTTCCTGCAATCAAGACATTGTTGATATCCGGCATTTTTAGACTTGACATAGCCACTCCCTCCAATCGACATTAGACGTTCTACGTCCGGAAATTCCTAATCACAGCACTCCATTGCCTGGCTAATCTTCCGGTGTTGCGGCTCCCTCGTCACTGATAGCAACCGGTTCTGATTTTTGCTCTTGCTCCTCGGAAGCACTGTCGGCGGGTTCGCTCTCCGAGTCTGGTGCCGTGCTTTGAGCAGCCGGGGCCTCCGCCGTCGTCTCCGCCGGAGCCTCCGTTTTCGTCTCTTTCTCTTGCGGATAATTCCTCTTGTCCGCCTTGACGGTCAGGTATCGCAAGACGGACTCTTCCAGGCGGTATTCCCGCTCCAACAAGCGGGGGAGCGTAGCGGAGCCTTCGAAAAGAAGATGAAAATAGTAGCCATATTGCTTGCGATTGATTTCATAGGCAAGTCGCTTCTTGCCCCACTCTTCTTTTTTCAGGATGTTGCCGCCGTGGTTCTTGATGAAGCTCTCCACCTTTGTGATAATGGCCTGCACGTCATCAGACTTTTGCTGGGACTCGATTATGAAGGTTGTTTCATATTTCTGCAAGTTGCGTTACACCTCCTGTTTAGGGTTTTAGAGTTAATAGTGTGAATGGGTTAAGGTTCATGGGTTGCTTTTGATCTCTATTCCTATACTCTAAATAAGGGCGCCAGGACCAGGGAAATGACGGCCATGAGCTTGATCAGAATATTGATCGAGGGTCCGACCGTGTCCTTTAGGGGATCCCCGACGGTGTCACCGATGACGGTGGCTTTATGGGTACTCGACCCCTTGCCGCCATAATTTCCTTCTTCAACGAATTTCTTTGCATTGTCCATTGCACCGCCCGAGTTAGCCATTTGGATGCCAAGCATGACGCCGGTGATGAGCGCGCCAACGAGAAGTCCGGCGAGCGCGGCCGGGCCCAGCCACAGGCCAACCACGACTGGTGCGATGATCGCCATAGAACCAGGGACAAGCATCCCCTGAATTGCGCCTGTTGTGCTAATATCGACGCACCGGGCTGAATCGGGCATGACCTTACCTTCCATAAGGCCGGGGATCTCGCGGAACTGACGGCGAACTTCCTCGATCATCTTAAAAGCAGCCTTGCTGACGGCTTTGAATAACATGGAGGAAATCAGAAACGGGAGCATGCCGCCGATAAGAAGACCCGCCAACACCGTCGGACTCTTGATGTCAGCCACCTCCACCTGGGCTGATTTCATGTAAGCCACCAGCAGCCCGAGTGCAGCAAATGCCGCCGAGCCAATAGCAAACCCCTTGCCCATGGCCGCTGTTGTATTGCCGACGGAATCCAGGTTATCAGTAATCTTGCGCACCTTCGGGTCGAGTTCTGCCATCTCCGCAATGCCACCCGCGTTGTCTGCAATCGGGCCGTAGGAGTCGACCGCGACCACCATGCCTGTGGTGGCAAGCATGCCCAGGGCGGCCATGGCAACCCCGTAGATGCCAGCAAACTTAAACGACAGCAACACCGCGATGGCGAGCGCAATGACCGGACCCGCGGTCGAAGCCATGCCAATAGAAATGCCACCCGTCACGGTCAAAGCCGGGCCACTTTGCGATTCATCAGCAAGCTTCTTGACCGGACCGTACTTGTTCGACGTATAGTACTCGCTGAACAAGCCAACAATAACCCCCGAAATGACCCCAGCGATGGTGGCATAAAACGGGCCCATCTTCGCGTAATTATTGCCATCTTCAACAAAATCAGTGCCGAATTCCCTCACAATGAAGTACGTGGCCAGGGCTGTCAGACCCGCACTGACATAGGTTCCGGCCATCAAAGCGCGCTGTGGGTTCGAGCGGCCGGTCAGCCGCACATATAGGACCCCGATGATCGACGCCACGATACCGACGCTCGCGATATAAAACGGGAGCATCTGCAAGCTGTCCGTCGTCAGACCGATAAGCGCGGCAATCGCAAGCGCAGCGATGATCGATTCCACATAGGATTCCAGCAAATCCGCACCGAGGCCGGCGACATCACCGACGTTATCGCCAACATTGTCGGCAATCACGGCCGGATTGCGCGGGTCATCTTCGGGGATATTCGCCTCCACCTTGCCAACCAGGTCGGCGGCCATGTCTGCACCCTTGGTGAAAATCCCGCCGCCGCTGCGTGCAAACAGCGCCACCAGGCTGGCGCCCATGGCGTAGCCATTGATGATCGTGGGGTTACCCTCGAAGATGTGGAACATCAGACAGAGGCCAAACAAGGAGAGTCCGACCACGCTCATGCCCATGACCGCTCCACCGGCAACTGCGATGCTGAGCGCGCCCTGGAGGCCACCCGTGAGGGCGCCCTGTGTCGTGCGGCTGTTGGCACGCGTAGCGATGCTCATGCCGATGTAGCCGGCCAGTGCTGACGCAATCGCGCCGCAGATGAAGGCGACCGACGTCCTCCAACCCAGGTCGACCTGGGCGAACTTCGGGGCCAGGGCAATGAGTGCAGAGATGATGAGAACAAAAACACCAATATAGAAATACTCACGCTTCAAGAAAGCCTTTGCACCGTCCTGTACCGCTTTGGAAATCTCTGCCATGCGTGGACTACCCGGGTCTTTCTTAATAACATCCATGCTTAGATACGCGACAAAACCAAGTGCGACCAAACTGGCAATAATTGGAATAATCAAGGCGAAATCCTCCTGAAATCTGATCCTAATTATATTTGTTCATTGTTTTGGTGATGCCGTGATGGGCAAAAAACCGACACGCTTCTGCCGCAGTCCTTATGACGTCTACAAGCGAGTTCCTCTCTTCCAGACAAAACCGCCCGAGCACGAAGCGCACCGGATCGTCGACCTCTTCCTGCCCGATGCCAATGCGCAATCGCGGGAAAGAATGGTCTTGCAGATGCGCGATGATGGATTTGAGGCCATTGTGGCCACCAGCGCTCCCTTTGCGCTTGAACCGAAGTCTGCCAAAAGGAAGATTGAAATCGTCCAAGATAACGAGAAGATTGCTCAGAGGAATATTGGAGTTATCAACAACTTCAGATACAGCAACTCCGCTTCTATTCATGTAAGTCAGGGGCTTTAGCAAAATAACACGATGTTCGTCACTTAGTCTGATCTCAAACCGAGAGAAAATTCTACTCTTTTTTTCAGATACCTTGTCATGATCATGCGTCCGGAGGAGTTCATCAATCACCATGAAGCCAACGTTGTGTCGCGTGTGCTTGTACTTTGCTCCGGGATTCCCCAGTCCGACGAACAGATGTCTGGCGTGCATAAGGTATGACTGAACTCAAAGCGCAGCCAGCACTTACTCCTGTGCGCCCGCAGTTTCGTCTGCTTCTTCCTTTTTCTCGCCAACGACTTCGGGCTCGGCGACCTCTTCTTCGACCGCTTCGGGCTCTTTCGCAACCGTTGGTGGCCGCACGATGGCGATCGATTGATCGGCGTCGTTCAGGATTTTGACCCCTTCGATGGAGATGTCCCCAACATGGATAGCGTCCCCCACGTCAAGGTCTGAGATATCGACCTCCAGATGTTCCGGGATATCCAGCGGCAAGCACTCAATGGCAAGCTCGCGCAGCACCTGTTGCATCACACCGCCGGCGTTTTTCACGCCTGTCGATGTGCCAACAACGTGCACAGGAATGGTAACGTTCACCTTTTCTGTCAGTTTGATGCCCATGAAATCGACGTGCAAAGGATGGCCGGCGACCGGATGCCACTGGACATCTCGAACCACGCACTTCATCTTTTTTTTGCCATCCAGTGCCAGATCGATGACGCTGGATTCGGAATAGATCACGCTCTTAAACTCTTTCGCATCAATGGAAAGCGGAATAGGAGCCTCGCCGTGTATGTAGTAAACAGCCGGCACGCGCCCAGAGCGTCTCAGCCTCTTGTTTTCTTTCTTGTCGATTGTCATTCTTGCTTCAACATTCAACACGACTTCTGACATATTGCTCTCCAGATTTAGTCAAATAAAGAACTGATAGACTCTTCCCCATGTATTCGCTTAATCGCTTCACCAAACAAATGAGAAGCGGTCAGGATATCTATTTTGTCAATACGCTTTTCCGCTGGCAAGCACACGGTATCAGTGATTTTCATTTTTGTAATCGGCGCCTCGTCAAGCCTTTCGAGGGCCGGGCCGGATAAGACCGGATGCGTACAAGCCACATAAATTTCCTGGGCGCCGTTTTTCTTCAACGCGACTGCCGCGTTGCAAAGGGTGCCGGCCGTGTCAACAAGGTCGTCGATGATTAGAATGTTTCGCCCCGACACATCTCCAATGATGTTGACGATCTCGGTTTCATTATGCTTGGGCCGACGTTTGTCAATGATAGCGAGCGGGGCATTTAGTCGTTTTGCATACGCTCGTGCCATGGTGATCCCGCCGACATCTGGAGACAGAACGGTGAGGTTGGGCACATTCATCTCCCGGAAATGGTCGCAGAAGATGGTTGAGGAGTACAGGTGGTCTAGCGGGATATCGAAGAAGCCCTGAATTTGCGGCGCATGCAGGTCCATGGCCAGGATGCGATCTGCGCCGGCGGTGGTCAACAGGTTCGCGACTAATTTCGCGGTGATCGAAACCCGGGGCTGGTCTTTGCGGTCCTGCCGGGCGTAGCCAAAATAAGGGATCACCGCGGTAATGCGCTCCGCCGATGCCCGTCTGGCAGCATCGAGCATGATGAGCAACTCCATGAGATTGTCCGAGGGCGAGTGGGTCGACTGCACAATAAAGACATCGGCGCCACGCACGTTCTGGTTGTACTTCACCCAGATTTCGCCGTCGCTAAAATAGCTGATGACGGCATCGCCCAACTGCACCTGCAGATAGTCCGCGATTTTTTCCGCCAGGGGGCGGTTTGAGTTGCCGGAAAAGAGGACTGGATTCGGTAACATGGTTTATATTCTTTAAACATAGAAAATGACGGTAACCCATCGCGGATTCCGCCATTTCGATCGTTCTTCGAGACTTTTGCTGAGGCGGGAGGATTCGAACCTCCGAATGCTGGGACCAAAACCCAGTGCCTTGCCACTTGGCGACGCCCCAGACTCTCGATTTATGGTTTAGCGCTCCTCCACCGGTGAGCTAACATTTTGCGAGAGTTCCCCACCTTCCTGCTTCAACGAGTTCTGGTACTTGTCCAGAATCTGCTTTTCAAGATAGTCGCGAAATGAGTTGCGAATGGGATGCGCGATATCCCGATAGGATCCATCCGGCATTCTTCGGCTTGGCATGCTGATAAAATAGCCGTTCGAGCCCTTAATAATCTTCATCCCGCGGACAACGAATTGATCATCGAAGGTGACATTAACGAAGGCCTTAAGTTTGTCTTCGTTCCGTAAACTGATGTTGATTTCTGTTATCTCCATACCTCCCTCCATAGAAATGACTATTCTATGCGAGTACTCTTCATTTCTTGCAGAAAATCGCAAAAGACGAGGAGCCTTATGACCAGCAGCGACGCATCCCGACTTCCCTCCGCAATATAAAAATAGGTGTCGCGCCGTGCCGCGACAGGAATAACTCCACACCCACTTCTATGTGAAGCAATGAGTTAGTTGATCTCATCGTATCCCCAGGCGATGAAACGGCTCACAAATGTGCGATAATCGGGAAATAACCGTTGAGCGTTTTCCGCCCTACTCTTTCTCTCGAACAGGCCAAAAATTGTGGACCCGGAGCCCGACAAACTCACAAATTGCGCTCCGTTTTCTAACATCCCTCTCTTCACCGCTGCGAGTTCTGGATATTTCGCAAAAACAGTTGCTTCAAAATCGTTGCTCAGGAGGCCAAAGAAATCTACATCCTTGATAATTTTGTCCTTAAAACTCAAGAAATTACGATTTTTTTTGCTCATTGTCAAGTCTAAATTCAAATTCTCGTACGCCCATCTGGTTGAAACATAAATTTCGGGAAAAACCACTAAAATCGTCTTTTGAGCCACAGGCCGTTCGAGTGGCTCCAGACGGTCTCCCCTGCCCGTGGCGAACGCAGTACCGCCCCGGATGAAAAACGGAACATCCGAGCCTAGCTGCGCTGCCAGACAGGTGAGCATGTCCACGCTCAAATCAAGATTCCACAACCTGTTGAGACCCAGCAAGGTCACCGCGCCGTTGCTGCTCCCGCCGCCAAGGCCAGCTCCGACCGGGATCACTTTCGCCAACCGGATCTCAGCGCCTGAGGTGACGTGCGCGTGTTCCTGTAGAAGCTTTGCAGCGCGAAAACACAAATTCGTATGGTCATTCGGCAAAGATGGGGCGTTGCTATGGAAAACTATTTGTCGGTCCTTACGCACCGTGAGCTGGATGTCGTCCTGCAGATCGATCTGCTGTAAGATGGTCTCAATGTCATGAAATCCATCCTTACGCTTGCCCTTAACATACAACCCCAGGTTGATTTTCGCATAGGAGGGCAGGCGAATCGACTGGCTGGAGACAGGCACGGCTCACGACTCGTAGTATTCACGAAACTTTTCCAGCAATATCTGTTTGTTCGCTTTCGAGATGTCCCTTCCGTGAATCGGGAACCCGGACAACTCTCTGGCCAGTCTTCGGAGCTGCCGGACGGGAAGCTGTGCGATGTGCTCGAAACTTTTTGGGGACCCCGGGGGATGAGCGGAAAGAGTGACTTCCTCATAGACCATTGCTTCGATGCTTTCATGGGGTCTGGGGATGACATGGCAGGAGACGAGTTCGCCGATTTTCTCAGCAGCCGCTGCGCCGGCATCAACGGCCGACCTGACCGCGGCCACCTCACCCTGGACCTTCACGGTGATGAGGGCAGCGATGGTTGTTTCCGCTCCCACAAGCTTCACATTTGCCGCTTTCACCATCGCATCGGCGGCTTCGATAGCGCCGACCAGGCCTTTGGTTTCAATCAGACCCAGAGCCTTGTCATCCATATTGTTCTGTTGTCACACAATCCATACCATTTGAGGCCTTGTGCCTCGGCTTGTCATCGTCTTTATGGATTTACGAGTCGGCTCGCTCAGGTAGCATCATTTCGACATCTGCGTGCGGCCTCGGGATGACGTGCACTGAAACCAATTCGCCTACTTTTTCTGCGGCAGATGCGCCGGCATCGGTCGCCGCCTTAACGGCGCCAACATCGCCCCTGACCATCACGGTCACATATCCACCACCGATTTTTTCTTTCCCGATCAACGCCACTTTGGCTGCTTTAACCATGGCATCGGCAGCCTCGATTGCTCCCACCAGCCCTCGGGTTTCGATCATTCCTAAAGCGTCTAAGCTCATGCAGTGGAACTCCTTCCTTTAGTTAAGTTCCAAGAGAGATTCTCCAAAGTATTGCCATGAAGTGTAAAGTATAACGATTCTATGAAACATTGTCAACCATTTTTTCCGCTTGCAGCTTACCACACTTTTCGCGTCAAATGGGTTGCATTTTAGCTCCTGAACCTCTACTTTCAGCCAAAAATGGAGACGCTTTATTTCATTTCCGATGTCCACCTCGGCGCTCATTCCGAAGATATCGAAAAGCTCAAGATTTCCCGACTTCTGTCATTTCTGAAGTCTGTGCGGCATCAAGCCGACTATCTTTATATCGTTGGCGATTTGTACGACTTCTGGTTCGAGTACTACAAGGCGATTCCGAAAGTCAACTTGAAAGTCCTGGCAGCGCTCAGCGATCTGGTCGAATCTGGCACCGTGGTGCGATATTTTATTGGCAACCATGATCTGTGGCACGAATCCTATCTCGAAAGCGAGATTGGCGTCCACATTTTTCATGAACCGTTGGAAACACGCCATAACACCCTGAAGCTTTTCGTTGCGCACGGCGACGGTCTGGCCGACGGAGAGTGGAAGGTCAGACTCATCAAACGGATTTTGAAGAATCGCGCCAATATTTTCCTCTATCGACTGCTGCACCCTGACCTGGGCATCCCGCTGGCCAGGCTTTTTTCAAATCGCAGCAAAAAGAAAGGGGCAAATCGGTTCATCGATGAATATCGAAAATTCGCCCACGCCAAATTGCAGGACGGATTTGATGCGGTCATCCTGGGGCATACGCACCAGCCGGTTTTTGAACAAACCGACTCCAAGTACTATATCAACCTCGGAGATTGGGTGAAGAATTTCACTTATGTGAAAATGACAGGGACAAGCTTGGAGCTCAAGACGTGGCACGAAACACAAATCCCAAATTTCAAATAATTTTCAAGCACCAAATTTGAAAGTCCAAACTCGGTGTAGGACGACCCGAAAAATGATGAACGTTCACTCAATTGACCGAAGAAGTTTGGAGCTTGAGATTTAGAATTTATTTGGGATTTGGCCATTTGGGATTTGCGACTTTGTCGCGCTAGGATTTTGTCGAAACTTCAACCTTGTTAGATGGTATAAGACTCAGTCAACCCGTAATCAAATTCAGGATTGATCATGAGAAGGAAATCAAGAGATTCGTCAGACGATTCGGACGCAGGCTCAATTTCAGTTTTTTTGCGGCAAAAGAGGGCAAATCTTCTGCTGGTCGGCAGCGCCCTTGCTGTCCTGACTGGCGTGGTTTATCTCTACGTCATCACTCGTGAGTTGCCCTCCTTGAAACAATTGGAGGCATACAGACCAAAACTGGCCTCGAAAGTCTACTCGGTGGACATGAAGCTGATCCACGAGTACTACATTGAAAAACGAAGCTTCGTGCCTCTGGAGGAAATGCCTGAAGCCCTGGTTCAAGCCGTCATCGCCACAGAAGACCGCAAGTTTTATGGCCACTGGGGGATGGATGTTCGCCGGCTCATTGCGGCGGTTTTTAAGAATATCCTGGCTGCGAGCTTTAAAGAAGGCGCCAGTACGCTCACGCAACAGCTCGCCCGACAGCTTTACCTGAGCAGCGAGAAGACCATCACCCGCAAGATGAAAGAGCTGATTACCGCGATTCAAATCGAGCGCACCTACACCAAGCCTGAAATTCTCGAGATGTACTTGAACCACATGTATTTCGGCCACAGTGCCTACGGTGCGCAGTCTGCGGCTCTGACCTACTTCCGCAAGAATGTGGATGAGCTGACGACCGATGAATGCGCGATTCTCGTCGGATTGCTGAAGGCGCCTAACAATTATACGCCGATCCGCCATCCCAACCGCAGCCTGACGCGGAGAAATATCGTGCTCAATGCCATGCGGGAGATGGAGTACATCGATGACGAGCAATATGCTGAATGGGTCAAGAAACCCATCGAAGTGGCCAAGCGAGGCAAGGAGGCTTATGGCCTGGCACCGTACTTCACCGAGTACATTCGCCAGATCATGCAGGAAAAATATGGCTACGATCTCTACACGGATGGACTGTCCATCTATACGACGCTTGATAGCCGGGCGCAATATGTGGCGGAAAGAGCGGTCGAGGCGCACATGCCAACACTTCAGAAGGCCGTTCTGGAATACTATAGAAAGAAAAACCTGACCGCTCACTTTCTGAGCGAAGAATTCATGCGCAGCCATGACATGGAGGCCCTCCTGCAGGACTCCACGTTCGTCGATTCCGTGGTGTACTCGAAAGTCAAGGCAGAGGTGGCGCTGGTCTCCATCGATCCCCGCAATGGCCACATTCTGGCGTTCATCGGCGGGCGTGATTTTTCGCAATCAAAGTTCATCCGGGCCGTGCAGGCGCGCAGACAACCGGGGTCGGCGTTCAAGCCTTTTATCTACACTGTTGCCATCGACAACGGCTATCCGCCGACTCATGAAGTGCTCAACCAGCCGGTGGTCAATTTCATGGCAAACGACGAGCGATGGAAACCGAAGAATTTCGACGGCAAGTTCGGCGGACCAACGACCTTCAGAGAAGGGCTGCGGCGCTCGTTGAACCTGGTCACCGTGCGGGTGCTGCAAGGCGTGATCAAAAACCCACAGACCATCGTCAATTACGCCCACAAAATGGGCATCAAATCTCCGTTACAGGCCGTCGATGCCATCGCGCTTGGGGCATCCGACGTCACCCCTCTCGAAATCACCTCCGCCTACGGCACCTTTGCCAACGGCGGCATCCTGGTCGACCCGATTCCTATTTTACGCATTGAAGACAAAAACGGTAACGTGCTCGAACAGTTCTATCCGAATAGCCAGGAAGTGTTGCGCAGAGAAACAGCCTTCATCATGACGGATATGCTCAGAACCGTGATCGACCGCGGCACAGGAGGGCGGGCGAGATGGCGTTACAAATTCATGCGGCCCGCGGGAGGCAAAACCGGCACCACAAATGACAGTAGCGACGCCTGGTTTCTGGGCTTCACGCCACAAATCGTCACGGGCGTCTGGGTCGGCATCGATGATTACAGCGTGGGCAATTTCAAGCTGACACTCGGACCGAAGCAGACGGGATCGAGTGCCGCCCTGCCAATCTGGGCCCCCTACATGAAGGCGGTTCATGACACGCTCGCCTTGCCGGTGCTCAACTTCGAGATGCCGGAAGGCGTTGTGCGCGTCGAGATTTGCGCAGACTCCAAATTGTTGGCCCGGGATAACTGCCCGTGCAAAGTCGTCGAGGAAGTATTCTTCAAAGACCAGGCGCCTACCGAGACGTGTGACAAACATGTGAAGCTGAGCAGGCGTAAGGGAAAGCGCAAGGAGAAGGGAAGGAAGCGGTTTTAGGCGCTGACAGGGGAAACTCAGCGTGCGCCTGGCGAAACGTTCACTGGCACGGCGTGGTGCAGCTCTCTGACTTGCATTTCCCGAACACTCAACGCCCACAGTATCTCGTTGTCTCGATTCCTGCAGCAAGCTGAAAGAGTTTTTATGAAGAACTCCTGCTCACTGCTCCACTTTCTTATGCTCACCCTGGTCTTTGGCTGCGCCAGTATGGACCTCGAGCTCAACAACTGGCAAAAGCTTCCAAAGGAGCATTACACCATTCCACCTTACGCCCGCTATCTCAAAGAGTACAAGATTGCTATCGATCCTGGCCACGGCGGCAATGCACACCTGCCGGGCTATAAACGTGGCCCCACAGGAAGACGTGAGGCCGTGATGAATCTCAATGTTGCTCGTTTCCTGAAAGAGTTTTTGGAGAAAGCCGGTGCCGAGGTTTTTCTGACACGCGAGGACGACCGCTTCGTCGCGCTGCAAGAGCGGGTGGAGCTGGCTGAGGAGGCCGGCTGTGACCTTATGCTCTCCCTGCACCACAACGCGAGCAACAATCCGCAAACGAACTACGCCGCGGTCTTCTATCATCTCACTCCGGACACCTCCCCCATCAGCATGGACCTGGCGCGCAACATCTACTTTGGGCTGGTCGATGCCCTGCACCTGCCGCAGGTCGTGGACGATGGGCTTCTGACAGACAAGATCATCTATCCGGCGGGATTCGGCTTGCTGCGCCGTTCCAGGATACCGGCTATTCTGCTGGAATCCTCCTTTTATTCACACGCCCAGGAGGAGAAGCGGCTCAGCAATTTGCGCTACAATCGCAGGGAAGCTTACGGCATTTTTCTCGGCCTGGCACGCTGGGTCGCCGGCGGCGTCCCCAGTGCGCGCAAGCTCTCACCAGCGACAATTTCGGATAATAAACGGCCAACCATCGAGTATCAACTCCGGGATGGGATCAGCGAGCGTGGCGGTCGCAATCTCGACCGACTGCTCATTTTCTCCCAATCGGTTGCGGCGCGCATCGACGGCCAGCACGTGCCGGTCGAACTCTCTGAGGACAGAAGCAAGGTCGCGTTCCAGCCCGACACGCTCCTGACCAATGGCATCCACACCCTGCAGGTCGATCTTCAAAACCTGTACAAAAATCACAATTTTCCACGCCTTGACACTCTGATTATCTCCGCGCCCACGGATTCGATCGACTTCCAGGTCGCGACTCCGTACGTTCCCGCAGACACGCTGGCACAAATTCCCATCCGGCTGGCGCTCTTCGACAAAGATGGTGAGCTGGTTTGGGACAGCACCCGGGTTGAGCTGCGGGCAACGAGAGGCCGGGTGGAACCCGCCCGACCACGGCTGCACGCGGGCAGGACAACTGTTTACTACAGAAGCGGGGCTGAAATCGGACTCGCCTATGTGACAGCGGCCTCCGGCGCCACTGAAGACACGCTCCTTCTCTCTCTCACCCCGACGGGGCAGTCATGGATTGTCAGCGGCACAGTCATCGATGACTCCACACTCGCCCCTATCGCCGGCGCGACCGTCACCTTGAACGAGTCCATTTCGGCGCTCACCGATGAAAACGGCACCTACTTTTTTGCCAACCCAACCGTTGGCGGGCAGCGTCTTATCGTCAGCAAGGACGGATACGAGGCAGCGGCGCAGGGCGTTCACATTGACTCCAGCCGCAGCCAGTTGCTCAACTTCCGACTCAAAGCTCACTTAGGAGGCCTGTTGCACAATGAGGTGATCATTCTGGATGCCGCTCTGGGAGATACGGCAACCGGGGCCATTTTCAGCGACAGCCTGAACGCAGCGCAGGCCAACCTTCAATTAGTGCAGCAGCTCGCTGCTACTCTGCGCCGGGCCGGCTCACACCCGGTTTTGGTGCGAGACAAGGATCGATGGCTGTCGTCGCGGGAGCGCATCAAACAGGTCAACGAACTGCCAGAAGGGTGGTACCTCAAATTCGGCTACGAAAAGTGGGATTCCGATTCGCTCTTCGTCCAAACGACCATTTACCCGGCAAATAAGACCGGGGAAAAGATCGCGACTCATGTTTTGCAGGCCTTCTCAACCCGTGTGGGCGCAACAGGTGAATTGCGGCAAAACACCGAGGTCCCGGAAGTGACCTACACCAACAAAACGGCCGTTGAGGTGATCGTCAAATGCCGTCAACCGTTGATTCGCGAGCGCGATCTGAAGGCCATTTTTGCCGCGATTGTTGATTTTAGACGTGAAGAGTTCGACAATTGAGATCAAAATCTGCGCGCGGCGCGGTATTGAATCCTGAACTTAAAGGGCACCGCAATCCAGACCTTCACCGCCCTGTCACGCTGTCGGGCCGGATGCCATTTTGAGGCCCTGAGCCCCGCGACCGCTGCTTCTTCAAACCCCACATGGAGCCCAGATTCCTTGAGAACCATAACTTTGCTCGGATTGCCATCCTGGTCGACCAGAACGCCAACAACGACCATTCCCTCGATCCGATTTTCCAGGGCGTGCTGCGGATACTCAACTTTGCGATGGATTGCCTTCAGACCGCCCTTGAGCCTGGGAGGGACTTCATGGGGTACAAAGGTGAATTCCTCGTACGGGTCGGGCATCTCAGGAGGCGGGGGCAGGGAGACGAACTCCAGCTCCACGGGCATGATGGTGGCATTCACGGGCATTGCCTCGTTTTCAATCGGAACCGGAACCCGCGGAAGTCGCGGCGGTGGCGGCTTGCGGTACTGATACGTACGAGCAATATCTTCGATCTCGATTTTCACTTTGTGCAATTTACCAGACATCCTTGCAGGCCTAAGACCGGGCAACGCATGCAGCAAACCAATGACCGAAAGAAGGGAGACGATCAAAGAAAGTTCGATCGCTTTGCGGTAGTTCCGTTTCAGCTCGTCCTTGCGAAGGGTTGACTTCTCCATATTCCTTGAGAAATTAATTAGAATTGAACTTTGTTTATGAGTGTTACATCGAATCGTAAGAGGGAAAGCTTAAACTAGCTAAGAGAATAATACGCAGGCGCTATTTCTTCATGACTCGAATAGTCACGGCCGGCTGCCGCATCTTATGAGGTCTGGCCAAGATACACACTCTCTGACTGTGTTTTGAGAGGCACCGGATGAACAAAGCGACCCAAAAACTTCTCGTCCGCGAAGCGGCCATTCTGCTCCTCATTCTCCTGATCGGATACGTCTTCTACGCCGATGGCTCCAAGAGCTTTCGTTATCCGCTCAGTGCCCGTCCTGAAATCAAGCTGCATTTCCTGCAGCTTGGCAAAGCGATTATGATATTTGGCTATCCAACGCTTTTGCTGCTCAGGTTCGGATTGAAAAAGTTGCGGGAGGTCAGAAAAAAGGAATAGCGAAGGAGTTCACTCATCTTGCTGTGCAACGTGAAACGG
>JBHHXT010000030.1:0-35861 GCA_046757165.1 bacterium
CTAATTTTTAAAGTATAATAACAACTGCTGTTTCATTTTCGGATAGTGTTCCGATCCTACCGCGATCCGAGATCCACGAATTTTCCACAGTGCGGTGCTGGCTCGGCCACTTACATTCTGGTAATTCATCCCCGAGCGAACTTCAATCACATCAGCGATCCGAGCGCCAGGGTCGCCAAAGGCTTTATGGTTGAACACTGGCATTGGAGCATTCAAAATGTTCAGCAGGAGTTCCGCTGTTATCTCCGCAGCTCGATACGGTACTTTTGCAGCTTGCGGTAGAGGGTGGTCCTGCCAATGCCCAGTTCGATGGCGGCGTTGGACATGTTGTAGTTGGTTAACCTGAGCGCCTGCACCAGCACCTCACGCTCTAGCTCTTTCAAGGGCGTAATGGTGTTGGTTAGGGGGACGACCTTCTTGAGGTCGATGAAGCTGTCGCCATTGCTGAAGTCTTCCTTGAAGGAGGTGATGGTGATCGGCAAATGCTCAGGTGAGAGCACACCGGTGCCGGAATTGAGAAAGGAACGCTCCAAGACATTTTCGAGCTCGCGCACGTTGCCCGGCCAGTCATAGTTGATGAGATAATCCATTGTGCGCGGCAGAATGGCTTTGATCTTCCTGCGATACTCCTTATTGAACTTGTCCATGAAAAAGGCCGCCAGGATCGGAATGTCATCTTTGCGTTGCCGCAGAGGTGGAACCACTATCGGGTAGACGCTGATGCGGTAGTACAGGTCCTCACGGAAGTTGCCCTTGTCCATGTCGTTCTCGAGATTCCGGTTGGTGGCGGAGATCAAGCGCACGTCAACTTGCACCAGGTCGGAGCCGCCAACCCGCTGAAATTGCCGCTCCTGCAAGACGCGCAGGATCTTGACCTGAGTAGACGGGGCCATCTCACCGATTTCATCCAGGAAAAGCGTCCCGCCGTTGGCTTGCTCGAACTTCCCGATCCGACGTGAGATCGCGCCCGTAAACGCGCCCTTTTCGTGGCCGAACAATTCACTTTCGAGCAGGTTCTCAGGGATGGCGGCGCAGTTGACGGCAACAAACGGCTTATTCTTGCGCGGCCCGCTGAAGTGGATCGCACGTGCGAGCAGCTCCTTACCGGTGCCACTCTCGCCGCGAATGGAGACGGTGACGTCGGTATCCACGACTCTTTCAAGACAGGCAAACACCTCGCGCATTTTCTTGCTCTTGCCAACGACATGCTCATATCCAACCTTATTACGCAATTGTCCCTTCAGTTTTCTGACCTCATGGCGAAGCTCCCTGGTGATCAGGGCATTCTTGATGGCAATTTCCAGCTTCTCCCATTCAATCGGTTTCGAAAAATAATCGTAGGCGCCCAGCTTCATGGCTTCAACAACCGCATGCACCTCGGTGTTGGCAGTCAGGATAATCACCGGCAAACCAGGATCGATTCTTTGAATCCGTTTCATCGTCTCAATTCCGCTGATGAGCGGCATGATCAGATCCAGAATCACCAGATCAAACTGCCGAATGCTGAGCATTTGCAAGGCTTCATACCCGGAACAGGAGGTGAAAACGTCGTATCGGTTTCGAGCCAGGATTTCGCTCAGGGTTCGCACAAAATCAAGCTCATCATCTACAGCCAAAATCGAGGCTCGCTTCGCCATGATGACACATCCCTTTTCTTGACGTTAACCTATCCAAGACGATTTGCTGTAGATATATCGACCAGTCGGGTGGTTTTATTAGTTTAAGCCTAAAGTTTTGAAGGTCTTAATTTAGATCGGCAGGGCGCTCGTCTGGATCCGTTACCGACGTTCAGGATTCAGGTCCACCCCGGCAGGCGACTCCTCATGCCGGAGTTTCTCGAGGAAATGAAAAAGTTGCTGCCCCTCCGGCCGATCGTCACATGAGAGGTGGAGACCAACCTTGGCAACAATGTCAAAAGACCGCTCGACGAGTCGCCCGGGCGTCACCTGCGCGTCCGAGGTCCAATAATCTCCCCAGTCTGATTTTTTCAGGTACTTAACCATGATTGAGCTCAGCGCTGGACTTCAGGTACTTGTCCACGAGTTTGAGCAGGGTGCCCTTCTGGTCGGACTTGTAGACATATTCGTCCGCCCCGATTTCCAGACCGAGCGCCTCATGACGCCTGCTCTCTCGTGAGGTCAACATGATGATGGGAATGTCCTTGAACTTTGAATCGAATTTTAGCAGACGGCTGACTTTAAAGCCATCCATCTTCGGGAGAAGAGTATCAAGGATGATCAGGTCAGGAGTCAGTTCACGCGCCATCTTGAGCCCTTCAGCACCATCATGTGCGCAAATGACATCATAGCCCAGCGCTTCCAACCGCATCGTCAGAATTTCAACGATATTGAGATAGTCCTCAACAATCAAAATCTTCTTTCTCATTTCTAGACCGGAATTGTGAAGTAAAAAGTGCTGCCGGCACCAGGCGCTGACTCCCGCGGTTTTCTTATCAGGCGCAACCCTGGCAAGGCAGCGAATTAGAGATCGCGAACAAGTTCAAAATAATAGGTAAAAGGCGTTGGTCCGAAATAAATCAGGATAACCGCGCCTAAAGAAATGAAGGGGCCAAAGGGCAGCTTGCTGCCGGAATGCAACTTTTTCATGCTGAACCCAACAGCAATCACGGGTACGGCCAAGAAGAATGCCAGCACAAGGGCGACCACGACTTTTGGCCCCAGAAACACCCCAATCATGGCGCCCAACTTCACATCTCCTGCCCCCATCCCCTCTCGCTCGAACAAGAACGCTCCCAACAGTCGCACCAGGAACAGAAACCCGCCTCCCAAGATGAGACCGAGCATTGCTTGCAAGGGCGCAACATGGCCGACGACGAATGACAACAGCAAACCGGCCAACATACCCGGGAACGTGAGAATGTTCAAGATCAGGTTCGTATCCAGGTCGATGAAGCTGATGGGGAGCAAAAACAGGATCAAGATGGAATAATGCAAGAACGACAGGCTGAAGCCACAGTGCCACAAGACTGCGACCAGAAGGCCGCCGGTCAAGATCTCCACCAACGGGGAGGTCACGGGAATGGGAGAGTGACAGGTGCTGCATTTGCCGCCAAGAAAAATGTAACTCAAGACGGGCACGTTTTCGCGCAGGGGAATCGGATGCTTGCATTGCCGGCAGTGCGAACGCGGCCACAACACAGACTCTCCGCGAGGCAGTCGGCAAATACAGACGTTCAGGAAGCTGCCAAGAAGGGTTCCAAAGAAGAAAAGGACTGCCAAATAAAAGAAGAACACCTTGCCCCCGCTACTGTTTCAACCCTCTGACACGCTGGACGGCGCTGTTCAACGTATATCCTTGATCCAAAAAATCTTTGATCTGTCGCAATACCTCAAAATCCTTGTTCGAATATCGCTTGAACTCGCGCGATCCCATGGAAATCATCCTGGGCGTCACAATTCCCTTGAGCTCCCAGTAGTAAAGCTGTCTTAAGCTGATGTTTAACTTTCGGGTGACTTCAGAACTACTCAACCACATGCTGTTTTCCATGTTCTGTTCTCAAATACGCCCCTTCTACAGATGTACATCGGCAATCACACATTAAACATTAGTGATTGCTGATTGCTGATCTTAATTCGAGAGACGCGACAGAGCTCTGGTAACAGGAGCAATCAGGAATCAGAATACAGAGGTCCGGCGAGAATCTGGCAGAATTGAGGGCAAGGCGGACGGTCAGGATTGCATGCCTTGACCTGAAGAAACCACTGCGTAGTCATTGTTGAGAGATGGATTGTGGAAGATGCTGGCTTTTGACTAAGGATTCCGAATGTCATGCCCGCGAACGCGGGCATCCATATGCCAAATCAAGGTACTGTTGTTAACTAGATTGGGGTTGTCCAAAAAGGCCGCGTTTGCTGTCATTCCCGAGAAAGCGAGGATCTATAACTTATTGATTTCTATGGATTCCTGCTTTCGCAGGAATGACAAATCATTAAGCGGCAGCCAACCCTTCCATATCTCTGAAATTCACAGACACCACTTTCGACACACCATCCTCTTCCATTGTGACCCCGTAGAGACAGTCAGCCGCCCGCATCGTCAACTTGTTGTGCGTGACAACCAGGAACTGGGTGTTTTGGGAGAATTCGCGTATCGCCCTGACAAAGCGTCCGATATTGGCATCATCAAGCGGGGCATCGACCTCGTCCAGGATGCAAAAAGGACTTGGTTTGACTAGGTAAATGGCAAACAGCAAGGAAATGGCGGTTAGGGCCTTCTCACCGCCGGACAGAAGGGTCAAGGCTGAAACGCGTCTCCCTTTCGGGTCGGCTTCGATCACAATATCCGCTTCCAGGGGATCCGTTTCATCCTCGAGTTGCAACCTGGCCTGGCCATGCTCGAAGAAACCAGCAAACACACGGGAGAAATTGCACTTGATCTCATCGAACACTTTTTCAAACTGCGCGCGCGCCGTCTGGTTGATGACCCGGATGGTCTGGCTGAGATTTTTTTCTGCCTCCACCAGGTCATCTCTTTGCGACACAAGAAAATCCAGCCGTGCCTTTTCTTTCTCATATTCCTTCAGGGCCAGTAGATTGACCGGCCCCATCGCATTTAGTCTTTCCTTGTGGCGCGTGATCGAATGCCCCAGGGCTTGCGTATCCAGCTCCTCCGCAATGGGCGTTGGTAGGATTTCGACCTCATACTCTTCCTCGATTCGGTCCTTGATCTTTTCTGCGTTCATGCGCAGCTCGGACACCCGCAGCTCCATGCTGTGCAAGGTCTCCGAGACCCTATCGCGTTCATCACGAATTTCCTTGATGACCTTCTCCTTGCTCTGCAGTTCATTTCTGTCCTTCATGAACTTCTGCTCGAGCTCATGGACTTGTGCTTCGAGCGTCTGGTGCTCGTCAAAATCGACCTCGATGGCGCTCTTATTCTCGCCGATGCGCTTTTCGATCTCCCCATATTCGAGTATCGATGATTCTATCTCGCGGTCGAGGCGAGCCAGGGATTCCTGCATCTCGCGCCTGAATTCGTTCAGTCTGGAGATGTTCTCCTGTAAATGCCGCTCTTCGCCTTTTAGATCGACGAGGTTTACGCGGCTGTCTTGCGTGATGTCGCGCTGCGCTTTGATCTCCTCCTCCATTTGCAGCAATTGTTCGGAGACTTTTTCAAGCTCCACCTCGAACTGGCCTTTGTTGTCCACCAGAAGTTTCAACGAGGGTGAGAGGTCCTCAAATTTCGAAGTCAATTCCTTCTCGTTCGTCATCTGCTCCCGGTGCTCTTTCTGTAATCGGTCTCGAAGCTCCGCATCTTTCCTGGCTTCGAATTCCAGATTCGCGAGCTGCACCTCAACCTCGGTCAGGCGCGAATTCGCCGCCTTGACCAGTCCTGTTAATTCCTGCTCTCTTTGGCTCGCCTCCTGAACCTGCTGCTCGATCCTGGTGCGCTCAGCTTCGTTCTCATCCAGGCGGGCAAACGTTTTGCTCAAATTGATCTCGAGCTCTTCCACCAGCGCTTTTCTGCCGATGATCGCCGCCTGAGAGGATTCGCTCGACCCTCCTTTGATCGGCCCCCAGGTTGAGACGATCTCTCCGTTCAACGTTATCAAGTTGAGGTGCTTGTCGCGCCAGCTATCCGCATATCCCCGCGCTGTTTTCAGATCGTCCACGATCAAATATTCGTTCAACAATGACTTGACGAGAGGCCGGAATTGGTTGTCGCAGTTGACCAGGTTGTAGGCCCAGCCGATGACGCCCTCTAGTTTCAGAATCTCGCTATTCTGGCTGCCATTTCTATCGGAGGCGCCTCTGGCAAATTTGTCCAGGGGGAAGAACGTGACCGCCCCTTTGTCATCTGACTTCAAAATCTCGATACATTCCAGGGCCTGATCGGTCGCCTCTACGATGAGCGACACGGATGCGTCCCCCATTGCCGTTTCGACCGCCCGGCGATAGGTGGTATCAACTGTCAGGTTCTCCGCCAACGTGCCTTTGCAACCGCCGTTGAGATGCCCCTGCAAAAGCAGATGCTGCACGCCCTCGGGGTGGTCTTCATAAGACTCGATGAATTTTTTCAACAGCTCGATTCTCTCTTTGAGAGTTTGCACCTCCCCCCTGCGTTGCATGATGCGCTCCCGGGCTTCATCCTTCGCATTGGAGAGCTTTTGCACCCGGTTCTGGACTGAAGTAAGCTCATCGTTGAGCCTTCGCAATTCTGACTCGACCGTCGTCTTTTGCTCCGCAAACCGGTCGACCTTCTCCTGGCGAATCCTGGCAAGCAGCTTGCTCTCCTCCAGCTCACGATTGATCGCTGTGATGCGTTCATTGATG
Organism: bacterium; assembly: GCA_046757165.1. Classification (GTDB taxonomy): domain Bacteria; phylum Zhuqueibacterota; class Zhuqueibacteria; order Oceanimicrobiales; family Oceanimicrobiaceae; genus JBHHXT01. The sequence goes on from JBHHXT010000030.1 coordinate 6,294, forward strand.
TTCTCGAGCTGAGTCTTGATGCGTTCTTCGTCTTTCTTGCTATCTGTCATCCCTTCCACAGCTTGCAGGCGCTGATTCTCGATCGTTTTCATCTGCTCGTTTTTCTCATGCACGCGTCTTTCCATTTTGTTCAGCGTTGCATCTTTCTCCTGAAAATCGGTCTCAGCGACGCGTATTTTCTCGAACAAGCCTTGCAGTGTTTCTTTTGCAGCGGCAATCTCCGTTCGGGTTTTCTGGAGCCGGGCCACGATTTCATCGCGGTCGCGCTCCAGCTTGACTTTCGCATCCTCGAGCGCTTTTCGTCGCTCTCGGCCGACGAGAATATCTTCCTCTTTCTTTTGAATGCGCACCGAGACCGCATTCAACTCCTTTTGCTGCTCGCTCAATTTCCGCTCTGATTCCAGTAACTGCCGGCGTGCCTCTTCAAGCTCTGCCTCCTTCTCGTCGAACCTGGCAGTGAGCGTGACACGGCTGTCCTGCGTTTCGCGCACACTTTGCGTGAGCGGCTCCAGCTCTAACCGGATGTGTGAGAATTGGTAGGTCGCCAGGTTGATTTCGCTCTCCTGCAACTGCTGCCGCAGTTCCTGGTACCTCTGTGCTTTACGCACCTGCCTGTGCAGCGAGGCCACGCTCTTCTCTACCTCGCTGATAATGTCGTTCACACGCACGAGATCCGCTTCAGTTGCCTCCAGTTTCCGAAACGCTTGCCGACGCCGGATTTTGTATTTGGTCACGCCGGCCGCTTCTTCGAGGATGCGGCGTCGCTCCTCAGGCCGGCCACTCAGGATACTCTCCACCATGCTCAGCTCGATGATCGAGTAGGCATTTGGCCCCATGCCGGTGTCCAGGAATAGATTCTGGATGTCTTTCAAGCGGCACGGGGTGTTGTTGAGCAAGTACTGGCTCTCCAGCGAACGAAAGAGCCGCCGCGTGATCACCACTTCCGAGTACTCGATGGGCAAAATATTTTTTGTGTTCTGGATGGTCAAGGAGACCTCGGCCATGCCCACCGGCTTCACTTTGTTGGTGCCGTTGAAGATCACGTTTTCCATCTTCTCACTGCGAATCATGCCAGCTTTCTGCTCCCCCAACACCCAGCGGATGGCGTCGACCGTGTTGCTCTTACCACAACCGTTTGGCCCGACAATCGCCGTGATCCCGTCATTGAACAGAAACTTGGTTTTCCTGGCGAACGATTTAAATCCGTTTATTTTCAGACTCTCGAGATACACGTCGTGCCTCTTTCAGTTTGTTTTCGTCTTTTATTTGAGCATCTTCTGCAATGGGCTGCGGCAAGCATGGCAAGCGAGAACATACTATATACAGTATACTTAGACAAGAATAATACCATATAGGGTTGGTGTGAATATAATCCAAACATCTCACAAAGTCAAGCTGTTTTTTGTAATTGTTTCACAAGTGTTGAGCTTCTCAAGCAAGAGCTACACAATCGAAGCATGGCTCAGGCCAGGAGGAGCCAACCTTCTACCATTGCTTGACTCTTATACGCAGCACCGTTAAATTGCGACTTTCAATTTACAAATTCATAAGAATGAGTATCTCATGGTCATGAGCGTCTTCAACGCAATCGCGCCAGTCTTCGTCATCATCGCCCTGGGGGCCGCCCTTCAGAGGTTCAACTTTCTTAGCGAGGAGCAGGTCAACGGCCTCGGCCGGTTGGTCTATTGGGTCGGGCTGCCAAGCCTGTTGTTTTACAAGATTGCGACCGCAACCTATACGGGCGGCGCGGCGGGCAAGATATTTCTGCTGGTCGTGCTGAGCATGCTCGCCGGTATCGTGATCAGCTATTTGCTGGTGTGGCTCTTGCATCTGCCATCGCAATCCGTGGGCGCTTTTGTGCAGGCGGCCTTCCGTGGTAATCTCGCCTTTATTGGCCTGCCCGTGGTCGTGTACGCTTCCTCAGGCCCGTTTGTGACGGAACCCAACGTCGAAACACTGGCGGTGCTCGTCCTGGCACCGATCGTTCCGGTTTACAATATCTTCTCTGTTCTCGTGTTGCTCGTAGGGAGGAAAAGATTGCAGATGCGGACGCTCAAGCGTCTCGCTCTGCAGATTGTCACCAATCCCCTGGTTCTGGGCTCTGCTGCGGGCTTGGTGGTTTCGCTTACGGCATTACAGCTTCCCCCCTCGCTGGAAAGAACCACTCATGCCATCGGCCAGATGTCGCTACCGCTGGCGCTGCTCACGATTGGCGGCTCGCTTACGACCGTGCAACTGCGGGGCAGCCTGAAATATGGCCTCATTGCCGCCCTGATCAAAGTCGCGGTCACCCCACTCATCGGCTTCCTGCTTTTACGCGCAAGCGGATTGGGCCCCCTCGAGTCCAAACTTGCGCTCATTTATCTCGCCTGCCCAACGGCAGCGTCCTCCTACGTATTGGCCGAGCAACTGGAGGGGGACAGAGCCACAGCCGCCAGCGCGGTGGTGATCAGTACGCTTCTGGCGACAATTTCGTTGAGCGTGGCAGTGGCAATGCGATAGCAATCTCATCAAAACGTCCTGGAGCTTGCACGGTAGCCCGGGCCTGTGCATTGACGGAGAGCCAAGAATCTCTTCAGCGCCTCAAATCGCAAACGAAATCCGCTCCGCAATGATTCGCCAATAGAGTGGCAAATAGTCAAGCAAAGCATAATGATTGTCATAGTAGTACCCGACGCCTCCGACCATCACCGCGGTCAGCACAAGACCCAAAATGGCCGTTTTCAACACCGAGAGCGTCAGAACGACTTTGATCGCGCGAAACAACCGGAGGCCGAACCAGATGAAAAAAAGCGCAAGGAACGCAAACGCCAGTGTGGTCCACTGCGTTTGGCTGATGATGCGGTAGTAGATGGGGACAACCGGCAACAACCAGATAAAACTGGCGCCGGCCCAGAAGAGCAGCGTGGAGAACCTGCCGACAGCCAGGCTGCGGCCGAGCATCAACGCGGCGAGCTTGAGCAGAAAAGCGACTAACCCAAAGATCAGATAGAAACCACCCATGAGCACAAGAATAGAGATGGCCGGATGCCAGATCAGCCAGATCAGTTTCAATTTCAAGCCATCTGACACGACGACCAAATTCAGAGCCTCGTTGACCAGGGAGTTCTCTCGAAAGTTGAAGGCAATGCTCGAGACGATGACGGCCAGGCTTGCCGTGGTGATCAAGCTCAATAGAAATGTATGCGCGGCCGAGACCTTACGGTTTTCCTTCAACTCAATGTAGAACCCGTGTGGGTGAAAGAAAATGCGACGCAGACTGGCCCGCAATCTCCGGCTCCGGTTGAAGTTGAACAAGAACACCAGAATTAAGCCGAGACCAGCGACTGGATAGACGTTTGGACTTGGGGCTTCCGGCAACCGTATGGACATCTTCCGGGTTTGGTTCTCCTTAAAAAAAGACTCAACAATCTCATAGGCAACACGCTGTTGGTGATCGAGAGCCACGATGCCGGAGCGGTTCAAGTTGCGGTTCTCCGGCACCCCAAAAGACAGGTTGGGAAGCGATTCCGGCCAATCAAACAAGGTGTGAATAAAGGTGCCGGCGACCTCTTCTTGTGTCGAGACATCGAGTAAGGCACGGTTCAGCTTGTAAGCCTGCACCTCCTGTGCTGCAATGGCATCCCGGCTGGAATCTTGCGATGCAGCGCCCCCCCCTCCGAAGATTGTTCGATCTCCCGCTGGCAGATAAAGCGGAAACCCGAAAGCGAACATTGCGGCGTCCTCCTCACGGTCAAAGCCGTCCAGATCGTCAAACCGCGATAGAGGGGGCTGTTCCCGGCCAAAGACGTTGAGCAAAACCAGGTCGATGTCCCGGGGGATGTGAGGTGTGAGAAACCGGTAGGCAGCATAGAGTGGCCGCGTGCTATGTTCGTCACAAAACTGCTTCAGTTTCCGGGTCAACGCCCTGGCCGGCGGTGACTCCAGGGGCAGGTCGGTACCCAGACCCCAGGCAGCGATGCTGGCATGATGGGCATGCCACTCGACCATCTCCTGGAAATAGTTGGAGACCATCTCCTCAAAGACCGGGTCGGACAAGCGCGCCTCCGGCAGCAAAGACATTGGCAATTCCATCAATACCAGAAGCCCAAACCGGTCGCAGGCATCCAGGAAATAGGGATGTGGCGGGGTTCCAACCACACGCACTGCGTTGGCGCCCAATTTCTTAATGGCCCTGACATTCTCTTCCATCGTCAGAAAGCCGGCGGCCGGTCCTGCGCCGGCATAATCTTCGTACCAGTCAACACCGAGCAAGCGAACGGCCTCGCCATTCAGCACCACCTGGCGGTCCGCAACCGTCAGATGATTCAGCCCGATCTGCAGTGACTTTTCATCGACAACCTCACGATTGCGGCTGATAATCGCCTTGAACCTGTACAGAACTGGCTTATCCGGGGTCCACAATTCACCCTGTGTCAGGTCGAGGGAGATTTCCCTTGATAGGGTTCGCTTGTCCAGGTGTAATGACTCGGGAGTCGAAGCTGCAAGCAACTTCTGCTCACTCGGCTGCCACAATTCCACGTGAAATGTCAGGGCATCAAGTTCATCATCTTCATCTACAGCCACATCGCTCTTCTTGAACAAGATGCGGCTGCGCAACTGGCAGGAGGCAAAATCCTCGCTGAAGCCGGGCGTGAGGCGAATTTTCTTGATAGCGACTCGCGGAATGGCAAGAAGAAAAATATCCCGAAAAATTCCGCCGTAGCCTTTTGAGATCCCGGGATGGTGTTTGAGCGGGAGACTGCTTCGTGGCAGCAACGTGTTGTCGACCTCGATCCTGAGCTCATTCGGGACGGCGAAGTCCAGCTTTTCAGGAGGCAGCTCGATGGAAAACGGGGTGTGCCCGACCACATGGCTGATGATGAATTCGCCGTTCAGAAAGATCTTGCAGCGGTTGTTGATGCCGAGCGCCACCAGGGACAACAATTGGCTTGCAAAAGTCGAGTCCAGCTCAAAGGTGCGCTTGAACTCAATCTCGCCCTGAAAACTATACGCGCCCGGAACCTGCACCGTCACGAACTCACTCTCCCCGGAAATGGATCTGGCCTGCCAGGCGCCATTCAAGCTCAGCACCTTTTGCGTCCTGCTGCCAAATTGACGGGAAAGAAAGGTGGAATCCGCTTCGCTCCTGGCCCGCGACAAATAGTGCTGTCCCAAATCGTCTTTAGCAGCCTGTGCATCGTCACCACCACAAGCAAAACTGAGTGCCAGCAGGCAGAGTCCAAGACGGCCAACTTGTCTGGAGGAGATCCTTAAAGCCATTCTCGATTCGTCCTTGTTGGAAGCAACTCAATGTAGCAAATTATCTCGCAAAATCAAGCGTAAATCCCGCAAGGAAAAATTATGCTTTACTTTTTTGTCATAGTTTGTTACCATTATGCTCACTCTCCGTTATGACAAGTCAAATCAAATCTTCAAGGTCATTATGAAACCCAAATCTCACCTCCTGGCAGGTCCGGTATTGTTGTTCGTCTCATTCCTGATTTTGGCGCCCGTCACCGGCGCCTCAGCGCAATCATCCGCATCGATTTCAGAACTGAGCGCAAAGGCGCTCGAGCTGGAAGTGCCAAAGATCGTGTTACGAGGTGTAGACTTTGGGCTCACAGTGCAAGCCGTCGATGCAGAAGGCGCCGTGGTCAAGTCTTATTCGGATTCGGTAAGAGTGACAGGGATTTCCATCCGAGACACGCTCGGCCTGCACGCGCCGCCAACCTATTTTCAACTGCACCATGGGCGCCTGGCCATCCCGAACGCGGTCCTGAACCAGACCGGCGGGCAGGCCGTCTCCGTGTTCTCCGGCACCCTGAAGGCGCACCGCACGGTCCGGGTGATCCCGGGGATCTTGAGCTTGATGCCACCGTTGATTGCGATTGCCCTGGCTTTCCTGACCCGGCAGACGCTCATCTCGCTCTTTTCCGGCATCTGGCTTGGCGCGTTGTTCATTTACCAGTACAACCCGCTCTCCGGGTTCATGAGGACCCTGGACACCTATCTCATCAACGCGCTGGCAGATGGGGACCATGCCGCCATCTTGCTCTTCAGCTTGACCTTGGGGGGAATGGTGGGTGTAATTTCGAAAGCCGGCGGCATGGAAGGGATTGTCGAGAAGCTATCGAAGTATGCAAATCATCCGCGTGGCGGCCAGCTCGCGACCTGGCTCATGGGGGTGTTGATTTTTTTCGATGATTACGCCAACACGCTTATCGTCGGCAATACCATGCGGCCCTTTACAGACCGCTTGCGAATTTCTCGCGAGAAATTATCCTACATCGTGGATTCCACGGCGGCACCGGTGGCGTCCATTGCGCTGGTCTCGACCTGGATTGGCTTTCAGGTCGGGTTGATCGACCAGGCGCTTGGCACGATTGGCCTGAATCAAGACGCCTACAGTGTGTTCTTCTATTCGATTCCATACGCCTCCTACAGCATTCTCGCCCTCGTGTTCGTGCTGCTCATCGGCATCTCCCTGCGCGATTTCGGTCCGATGAGGCGTGCCGAGCTGCGCGCATCACAGCATGGCAAGGTCTTACGCGACGGCGCCCAGCCCATCGCTGACAGCACAGAGTTAGGCCTGGCCGACGCGGGCACGCCACTGCGGTGGTACAACGCGCTCCTCCCCATCTCAATCGTGATCCTGGTCACACTGGTTGGTTTGTACACCACAGGAACGGACGCACTTGGCGCCGAGGCCCGGGATGCAAGCCTCGGAGAAATCTTCGGCAAAGCAAACTCGTTCCATGCCTTGATGTGGGCAGCATTTTCAGGACTCCTGGTCGCGAGTCTCGCCGCCCTCAGCCAGCGAATTCTGACCCTGAACCAGACCTTGACTGCGGCCCTCAGTGGCTACAAATCCATGATGCTGGCCGCGATGATTCTCATTCTCGCCTGGGCCATCGGCACCATTTGCAAAGATTTGCACACGGCGGATTATGTCATCGCGGCCAGCCAGGGCCTTCTCTCGCCGCACCTGGTGCCCGTTTTGACCTTTCTGGTGGCAGCGTTCATCAGCTTTTCCACCGGTTCGTCGTGGGCGACCATGGCCATTTTGACCCCCATCGTGGTCCCGATCGCGTACGAACTGCCGCTGGAGGCGAGTCTCAGCGCCAGCTTGAGCAATGAAATCCTGATCGGCACCGTGGGCGCCATCCTGTCCGGCTCTGTTCTCGGTGACCACTGCTCGCCCATCTCCGACACCACCATCTTATCCTCGATGGCCACAGCCGCAGACCACGTCGACCACGTGCGCACGCAAATGCCCTACGCCATCGTGGTTGGAGTAGTGGCCTGTTTGACCGGCTACCTCCCGAACGGCTGGGGCCTCCATCCCCTCTTTTCGCTGCTGCTGGGGACGGCGATCCTGGTGACCATTGTTTACACGGTTGGGAAGAGATCTGTCTTCGGGAAAAGCTGAAGGAGGGGCGTGGGGAGGGGTTAAAATCGAAAATCGTAGATCGTATATTTCTATTTCGTTCTGAAGTTTGATTTACGATATGCGATTTACGATTTACGATCTACGGTCGGCGGGCCTGAAGGCATTCCCTTGCTGGTAGAGCTTGTTGTACCCGACATAGCGGTCGGCGGAGCGTTCAATGCTTCGGATCTCATCTGCGGAAAGCGTCCGTTTGACCACTGCGGGCACACCAGCCACCAGTGAATGTTTTGGAATTTTGTCTCCCTCCCGGACTAACGAACCGGCAGCCACCAGGCTGAACTCCCCGATTCTTGCGCCATCGAGCACACGCGCGCCCATCCCGATCAAGCAGTGGTCCTCGATCGTACAGCCATGCAAAATAGCGCCATGGCCGACCGTCACGTTGCTGCCGATGTGTAGCGGCCACACCTGTATGCTGACATGCAGCACACACCCATCCTGAATGTTGGTCCGCGCTCCGATCTTGATGTAGTTGACGTCGCCGCGCAAGACGGCGTTGAACCAGATGCTGGCATGCTCCCCGATTTCCACATCTCCGATGACGGTCGCATTCGGAGCCACGAAGACGGATTTCGGAATCACGGGCGTTTTGCCCTGATAAGTGTAAGTCATGATCCCCTGATGGTTGGAGTTGTTCAAGTTGCTCGTCCTTTTCCTGCAAGATGATAACAAACACTGTTCTACAAGTCATTCGCTGTGGAGACCGCTCGCAGAATCGCCCTCGCCACCACCTCCACCGCCGCGGACCCGATACTCAGAGTCTCCCCTGCTTTCTCGCCAACAGACAAGCCGACAATCAAATCGCCATCAAACGGCGTGTGTGCCGGCCGGATGACTCTGGCAAAGCCATCCTGCGCCATTTGGGCCACCTTCGTAATCTCCTCCCTGGACAATCGGGCATCCGTCGCCACTACGGCCAGCGTGGTATTGGTGCCGGCCTTAATGCCGGCAACCGTGTGGGATTTCAGGTAGTGTTCCGCGTCGACGAAGTCACCGCTTTCTGGATTTCTTGCGCCGGCGATGATTGCACTGTTTTGCGCATCGACGATATCTCCCATGGCGTTGACGACAACCAGCGCGCCCACAAAGAGATCACCCAGCCGGTCGCAAGCCGTGCCGACTCCCCCCTTCATGCAATTCCGGGGGCCCAGCACTTTGCCCACCGTCGCGCCTCTGCCCGCCCCGACTCTTCCTTCCAGCGGACGGTCGGCTGAAGCATTGCCTGCCGCCTCATAACCCATTTGCTTGTCAGGCCGCACCTTTGCATCCCCTTCGTACAAATCGAAAACAACTGCCGTCGGGACAATCGGTACCGGCACGACGCCGGTATCGAAGCCGAGACCCCGCTCCTCGAGGTATTGGAGAACGCCGCCGGTGGCGTCCAGGCCAAACGCGCTTCCGCCGGTAAACAAGACGGCGTCAATTCTGGGCACCAGTCGGACCAGTTTGATGGTTTCGATGTCGCGTGTGCCCGGAGCAGAGCCACGAATGTCCACCCCTGCAACCGCTCCGCCGACCGGCAAAACGATCGTGCAGCCGGTCCTGGCCTCATCATTTTGAGCATGCCCAACCCGAATTCCGGGTACATCGCAAATGGATTGCGGCTGAAGGACCATCGGTCACATCTAGTGGTTATTCTTCTCTGAATGAGAGCGGAAAAAATGAAATCGTCTTACCAGGGGGATCTTCTTGGAAGGAACTTCAACGATCAAACTGCTATCGTTGAAAAAGAACAGGTCGCCCAGCATGAGGCCGATAGAACGCCGGAGAGGCTTCCAGTTGTCGCGGTAGGCACGCGAGTCGACTTTGGTTCCGTCTCGCCCTTTGCTCACCAGCCTCACCCGCTGCGGGTACTCCCGATTGATCATGAACGGCGAATGTGTGGTATAGACGAGCTGATTCTTAATCGCGAGATCTTCCATGACTTTTGTCAAATCCTTCTGCCCTGCAGGATGCAGATGAATTCCGGGCTCGTCCAGCAGAAAAAAATACTCGTTCGCTTTTGCCTCGAACGTTTGTGCGATGAAATTGATGTAAAACGACAGATACCAGCGAAATCCGAGACTGCGGGATTCCGGCGTATCATAGACCGTGGTGCCATCCGAAATATCGATGTAGAGAACTTTGCCGTTGACATTCAGCTTGATTTCGATCGTAGGTTCTTGCGACCAAACACGGCGTATCTGCTGAGTGATCAACCGGCTTGCCTCTTCACTGGCCCGCCGCCCGCGCGTTGAATCTTCGAAAATCAATTCAAAGTTGTTTTGCAGCCCGCCGATCTTCAACAGATTGCGTTCGGTTGCATGGTTCTTGTCGCCGTTGATCAGCGTATTCAGGTCCACTCTATTCTTGATGAGCGAGATATTGTCGAAATACAAGAGCTTGGGCAGGTAATCCAGGAGTCTCTTCATATTGGAGACCTGAATTTCCTCATTATTGACAACCACGTGGTAATTGGAAAGCTCCGGGCCATTCTTGACCACGGAGAACCGGTCGACATCTTTGAAGACTTCAGAGACGGGCAGGAGCATTCTTCGATTTTCCCTGGAAAGGTTGGAAAACTCGAGCGTGATCTCGGGACATTTCCCCTGGTAATAGTAGTCGGAATACTGGCAGGTCAGGCTATTCGAGAAGGGCGCGCCAGGCTTAAAGGCCTCGATGGCGCGCAGGGTATTGGTCTTGCCGCTCTCGTTTGCACCAATCATAACCGTGACTTTCGGGTCGATGGGCAGGCTGAACTCAAAAATAGATTTGAACGCCTTGACGTGTATTCTCGAGATTAACATATAGAATTAAGTCGCGGTATTAGTGGGAAAAACGATAGCCAGTCATCATAATTGCCCCAAAAAGTGGCTAAATATACGCATGAAACAAAGTTCAAGTCAAGAGAAATCTTCGTGGATATCGCAAGTCGCTGCAGGCAATGCAAAAAGATGTGCGAACCCAGGGATGGAGCAAATAACCCGGAAACGACCCACAGGTCTCCGGGTTTGACTCAAGATTGGTTTGCAGAATCAGGCCTAGCTTTCAATTTCCTCCGGCCTGGATTTTTGTTTGTCGTTGTCGCCGTTCTTACTGGCTTTTCCCTGTTGGGTTTTTGTGGTTTTGCGGCTGGCCTCGGTGAATTCCAGGATGTCTCCTTTCTTCTTGACCATGATATTGCTGCCATCGCTGAACTTACCCCGCAGAATCTCCTCCGCTATCGGATCTTCGATATGTTTCTGGATCGTTCGCCGCAACGGCCGGGCCCCATAAACCGGGTCGAAGCCATGCTCGACGACGAATTCTTTGGCGCCCTTGGTCAACTCGATTCTGATTTCGCGGTCCTGCACCTTGCTCAGCATTTCCTCGATCACGATGTCAACGATTTGTATCATGTGCTCTCTTTTCAGCGGCCGGAAGACGACCGTTTCATCGACCCGGTTCAGGAATTCCGGGTTGAAGATACGTTTCACCTCATCCATAATCTTGTTGCTCATGCTCTCATAGTCGGTCGTGTCCGAGTCAAACGCAAATCCGATGCCGCCGCCTTTCTTGATATCGCGCGCACCGATGTTTGAAGTCATGATGAGGATGGTATTCTTGAAATCGACCTTGCGCCCGAGGCCATCGGTCAGCTGGCCGTCGTCCAGAATCTGCAGCAGAATGTTGAACACATCTGGATGTGCTTTTTCGATCTCATCGAACAGAACGACGGAATAGGGGTGGCGCCGAACCTTTTCGGTCAACTGGCCGCCTTCCTCGTAGCCAACGTAGCCCGGAGGCGCGCCGGTCAAGCGGGACACCGAGAACTTCTCCATGTACTCGGACATGTCCAGTCTGATCAGGGCCTCTTCGTCTTCAAACAAGTAGCGCGAGAGCACCTTGGCCAGCTGTGTTTTGCCGACGCCGGTTGGGCCAAGGAAAATAAATGAGCCGATGGGCCGGTTGGGATCTTTGAGCCCGGCACGCGTCCTGCGAATGGCCTTGCTGAGCAAGTGAATGGTCTCCTCCTGGCCGATAATTGATTTCGTGAGCTCTTTTTCCATCTCGAGAATTTTTTCGGACTCAGACTTCGCGACCCGTTGCACCGGGATACCGGTCATCATGGCCACGACTTCTGCAACGTCATCTTCGCTGACGGTGGCCAGGAACTCATCTTCGGAATCTTTCCAGCGCCGTTTGGCGGCGTCTAACTTGCGATTGAGCCTTTTTTCCTGGTCCCGCAACACCGCAGCGCGCTCAAACTCCTGCGCCTTGATGACCGCATCCTTCTCCCGTCGCACTTTCTTGATATCATCTTCCAGATCTGTGATTTCCTTCGGCACGACGATGTTGGCGAGATGGACTCGTGCGCCCGTCTCGTCCAAGACGTCGATCGCTTTGTCCGGCAGGTAGCGGTCGGAGATGTACCGTTCGGAGAGCTTGACCGTCGCTTTGATGGCCTCATCATCAAATCTGACTTTGTGATGCTGTTCATAGCGCTCTTTGAGCCCCTGCAAGATCAACAGCGTTTCTTCCGGCGACGGCGGGTCGACCATGATTTTCTGAAACCGGCGTTCCAGGGCGCCATCTTTCTCGATGTGCTGGCGGTACTCATCGAGCGTGGTCGCGCCGATGCATTGCAGTTCCCCCCGGGCCAGTGCGGGTTTGAACATGTTTGAAGCATCGAGTGACCCGGAGGCGCCACCCGCACCCACAATGGTGTGCAGCTCATCGATAAAAAGGATCACGTCGCGTGCACGTTGCAGCTCGTTCATGATGGCTTTCATGCGCTCTTCAAACTGACCGCGATACTTGGTCCCGGCCACGATGGCGCCAAGGTCAAGCGTAACGACGCGTTTGTTGTGCAAAATTCTGGGGACCTTGCGCTCGATAATCCGGAGCGCCAGACCTTCGGCGATGGCCGTTTTGCCAACGCCGGGTTCGCCGATCAAAACGGGGTTGTTTTTCTTGCGTCGGCTGAGAATCTGCGCCACTCTCTGAATCTCGATATCACGACCGATGATGGGGTCCAAATCGCCCTTGCGCGCAAACTCGGTCAAATCGCGCCCGAAGTGGTCCAGCGCCGGTGTTTTCGATTTCTGCTGCGCCGTACTTTCGCGGCTGCTCGGCGACCCGCGCAGGATGTTTTCCAGTTCTTCACGAACCGTGTCGTAGGTGACGTCAAAACTGAGCAGCACCTGGGCCGCGACGCCGTCCTTTTCTTTGACAAGAGCCAAGAGCAGGTGTTCGGTACCGATGATGTCCGATTTGTATTTCTCGGCCTCAACATAAGCCATTTTCAAAATTTTCTCGGCCCGTTTCGTAAAAGGAATATTGCCGATGGTCATGGTTTCACCAGAGGGCTTGACTGAATCTTCCACCGACCGTTTGATTTCATCCAAATCACACCCCAGGTTTCGCAAGATTTCAACCGCGATGCCCTCACCCTCTCGTATCAAACCCAAAAGCAAATGTTCGGTGCCGATGTAGTCGTGACCTAATCTCAACGCCTCTTCTCTAGAGAACTGAATAACCATTTGAACTCGACTAGAGAAATTGTTCTTCATCTCGCTGACTCCATTTGTAAAGTTCTGGTGTTTTCACTAGTTGAAAACAAAAATGTCGACATGGGTCTTCCAATATAAATTAAGCGTGTAAGTTTTGACGAATGAATTCTGCCCTCACAATGTCCCTTTCCTTCGCGTCCAGGCGACGGTCATAGATCCGCTGTAAATGCGCCGGCTGCACCAGCACGATCAGTTGGTTAGCCGCAAGGCGACTTATCCTGTCGACCAAGCCGAGTTCGCACCCAAGTCGCAATGTTGAGAGCAGATTCATCGCCTCCAAAGATGTCATAATCCTGGCATTCTCCAGAATGCCCATCGCCCGGTACACCATATCCTCAGTTTTGACTTTGTTCTGAGTCAAAAGCTGACTGCGGGCCTCTCTTTCCATTTCGGTCAGTTTCTTCGCTGTGAAAAGGATGCGCTCGACAACACTTTTTTCTGTCCGTCCCAGAGTCAACTGATTGGACACCTGGTAGATGTTCCCGATAGACTCCGTTCCTTCACCGTAGAAGCCGCGAACGGCAATTTCAGAGGAGGGTAAATCCTGAATCACGGACTCGACCTCCCCTCGCACCGAAAGCGCCGGCAAGTGGACAAAGATGGAGACACGCATTCCGGTGCCGATATTGGTTGGGCACGCTGTCAAGTATCCGAACTTTTTCGAAAAGCTAAAGTTCAAAATTTCTGCTAGTTCGTCATCGGCGGAGCTAATCTTTTTCCAGGCGGCTTGAATTCCAAGGCCGGCCTCGATACACTGCATGCGCACGTGGTCTTCTTCATTGACCATGATGCTCAGATTCTCGCGCGAGCCGATGATCAGCATGCTGGGCAAATCACCGTCGATGAGCTGTGGGCTCGCCAACCGCCTTTCCACAAAATACTTACAGTCCCATTCCGATAGTTTGGCGACCTCGACATAGTTCGCCTTTTTGAGACATCTACACTGCTTGCATGCCTGCTTGACTTCCTCCAGCACCTGGGTCAACTCCTCGTTGCAGGCCTTGTTGGGGAAGGGGATGTCCTTCAAATTGCGGGCGAGTCGAATTCGGGATGAAATAATCGTGTCAGAGAATTCATCCTCATTGGTGAGCCAATTGCCAAAATTCCACAGCAAGTCATCTATCTTGCCTGCAGAGGTGTCCAACCCTGGCAATTTTTCTCCCGTCTGCGGCCGAATTCTGCTCATCTTATGATCCCGTCATTTTCCGTGTCGAGCTCTCTCTGGGCGTCCCGCACCAGATCTCTCAGTTCGGCAGCGAGCTCAAAGTTCTCACTTTCGATCGCTTCTTGAAGCTCGACCTTTATTCTCCGCATTTCCGCTTCGCTGATTTTGTGACGCTGGGATTTGGGTCGGCTGCCGATGTGCTGGTTGCTGCCATGAATCCTGCGTAGCACGATATTCAAGTCTTGTTCGAACGTTTGGTAGCAAATATCACACCCGAAGAGACCCGTCTTTTGAAAGTCGTCCCAGGTTGAACCACACCGCGCACACTGCAGCCCCTCCGCATGGGTGCTTCTCTGAAGAATCTCCTTGCCTACGAGCTCAGCAATGAAATTTTCAAAGATTTGCGGCAGCGAGGCCATCGGATTGGCAATGCCTTTTCGCTCGGCGCAGCCGGTGCACAGATTGATTTCGATCTTCTTCTCATTGACGACGTGTGCAATCTTGATCGTCGCCGGGTTTTCTCGACAGAATTGGCACACCATATTACACTATCTGATTGAGTTGTTCTTTCTTGATACGGCCATCGAAGATCTCGATAACTTTGTCCGCGTCCTCGGCCAATTCAAGATTGTGTGTAACTATAATAAACGTCCGGTTGTCCTTCCGGCTCAACTTCCACAGCAAACGGTGCAGGGCATGGCTCGCGGCCTGGTCGAGATTGCCCGAGGGTTCATCGGCCAGAATGATTTTCGGATTGCACATCAGGGCGCGGGCGACGGCCACACGCTGCATCTCCCCACCCGAAAGCTCACCCGGCCGGTGTTTGGTTCGGTGCGCAAGACCGACCTGGTCGAGTAGCCGGTGCGCACGCTCCAGCAGTTCGCCTTTTGCCTGACCACCGATCAAACCGGGCATCATCACATTTTCCAGCGCAGTGAATTCCGGCAGCAAATGGTGAAATTGAAACACAAACCCGATGGTTTGATTGCGGAAGCGAGCCAGCGCATCATTGTCGAATCCAAAAACATTGGTGCTGTCTATTTCTACCGCGCCGTCACTCGGGCGGTCGAGGGCGCCCAGGATGTGCAACAACGTACTCTTGCCGACACCGGACGGTCCGACAACAGCCACTATCTGTCCGCGATTGACCTCGAAATCGATCCCCTTCAACACATGGACATTGCTGCGGCCCATGCGATAGACTTTGTGAATCCCGGTTGCTTTTAAGATGACACCGTTCTTTTCCATCACTATTCGTACCTTATCGCCTCGACCGGCTCTAACTTCGAGGCCCGCAGGGCAGGATAGACCGCGGCACCGTAGCACAGCAAAATGGCGACGAGCGCAATCAAAAAGAAATCCAACCCTTTCATCTGAACCGGCAGGGCGCTGATAATATAGACGTCTGCCGGCAGGGAAACCAGCTCATACTTCAACTGCAGCCAGCACAAAACATATCCTAGCAGGCAACCTATAACCGTGCCGATGACACCGCCGATCAAGCCCTCGAGAATGAAAATCTTCATAATCCCGGACGAGGTCGCGCCCATGGATTTCAGAATGCCGATCTCCCTGGTCTTCTCGAGCACCATCATGATGAGCGTGCTGACGATGTTGAACGCAGCCACCATGATGATGAGACTTAGAATGATAAACATGCCCCATTTCTCGATTTGCATCCAGGAGAACAGATTCTTGTTCATCTCGAACCAGGTCACCGTGGTGTACGGGTAGCCAAGGATATTGTCGATCCGGGCCGAGACCTCGTCGGCATAGTTGAGATCGTCCAGCTTGATCTCCAGGCCGGTCACCTTTTTTTTCATATCGAAGAGCCGCTGCGCCTCTTTGAGAGAAATGTAAGCAAACAAGTCATCGAATTCATAAATTCCGGTCTCGAAAAAGCCCGAAACTCGAAACGTTCTGAGATTTGGCATGGAATTGAGCAGCAGCGGACCGATATTCGTCGGGCTCATGATCTGCACCTTGTCCCCGATATCGACATTGAGCCGGTCCGCCAGATAGGTGCCGAGCACGATGCCCGGATAGGACTTCTGACCGTCGCTCTTGATGGTGCCGAGCTCGAACATGCCATAATTGACATTTTCCTGGATGTCAGAAACCCGGCCCAGGGTTTCGAGATCGACGCCTTTGACCGCGAGCCCGCTTTTGTTCTTGGAGATGATCAAGGCTTTTTCTTCGATGTAGGGCGAGATGCCGGAAATATGGTCGACGTGGTCGATTTTCCCGAGGATCGCCGCATGATTCTCCACACCCTGATTGTGGAAGGTTCGCAGCTCGATGTGCGCGCCAAACCCGATGATGCGCGACCGGACTTCACTCTCGAAGCCGTTCATGATAGACAACACAATGATCAGCGCAGCCACACCGATCATCACTCCGAGGATGGAGATGTATGTAATCAACGAAATAAATCCGGTCTTGCGTTTCGATTTGAGATACCGGTTTGCAATGAACAGCTCGTATGACATCTACTTTCCTTCTCTTGTCTCTGGCCGCATTTGCGGGAAAAAGAGCACGTCACGAATCGACGGCTGGTCCGTGAAAAGCATGATGAGCCGGTCGACCCCGACGCCCAGGCCGGCGGTTGGCGGCATGCCGTACTCGAGGGCACGCAGAAAATCATCGTCCAACATTTGGGCCTCATCGTCGCCGAGCTCCAGCAGCTTTTGCTGCGCTAAAAAGCGCTCTCGCTGGTCGATAGGATCGTTCAATTCCGAAAACGCGTTGCCGAACTCCCCGCCGACCATGAAGGGCTCGAAGCGCTCGACCAGCCTGGGGTCGTCGCGGTGACGTTTGGCGAGCGGCGACAATTCCACCGGGTAATCGATGATGAAGGTCGGCTGAATCAGGTGAGGCTCGACCTTTTCGCTAAAGATCTCATCGATGATCTTGCCCTCGCGCCAGTAGGATTCCACGCCAATGTGAAGCGCGTCCGCCGCCGCTCTGAGCTCATCCAACGGCTTGCCGCAGAGATTCTTGCCGGTGTACTCCTCAATCGCATCAAACAGCTTGACTCGTGGCCAGGGGGGCGTCAGGTCTATCTCTTTGCCCTGATAACTCAGCTTGGTCTGGCCGAAAATCGTCTGGGCCAGATAGCTGACCATGTTCTCGACCAGCGCCATCATGTACGTATAATCTTGATATGCCACGTAGACTTCCATCATGGTGAATTCCGGGTTATGGAAGCGGTCCATCCCCTCATTGCGGAAATCCTTCGAAATCTCGTAAACCCCGTCATACCCCCCGATGATCAAGCGTTTGAGGTAAAGCTCATCCGCAATGCGCAAATAAAGCTCGATATCCAGCGCGTTGTGATGGGTCGTGAACGGCCGGGCGGAGGCACCCCCGTAGATGGGTTGCAGAACCGGCGTCTCTACTTCTAAGAAGCCTTGCTCGTCCAAAAACTTACGTATGTGTGTGATGACTTTCGAGCGCGTGATAAAAACCTCGCGCACCTCGGGGTTGACGATCAGGTCGACATAGCGCTGGCGATAGCGCATCTCCTTGTCGGCAAACTGATCGTATACCACCTTTTCCTCGCCTTCCAGCTTCTCTTTGACAACAGGCAGGGGACGCAGGGTTTTCGACAGCAATTCTATCGTGCTGACCTTGATCGTGGTTTCGCCAGTGCGTGTCGCGAACACCTCGCCGGTGACGCCGATGATGTCGCCGATATCCATGAGCTTGAAGAGTTCAAACCTGTCAGCGCCGATTTCATCTTTGCGCACATAAATCTGGATGCGACCCCTGGAATCCATGATGTGCGCGAACGCCACTTTGCCGTGTCCCCGGATGGACATGAGCCTGCCGGAGACCGAGACTTCCTTCTCCAGCAAAGCGTCCACGTTTGCCAGAATCTCCTTAGAAGCATGCGTTCTTTTGAAGCTGTAGGGATAGGGATTTATCCCCAGCTCGTTCAAACGCTCCAGCTTTTGGCGCCGGACGCGCATCACTTCGTTGAGATCTTGACTTTTTGTCGGGTCCTGCATCTGCTCAGTATCGTACTCTATCTTAGATTGTCCATTCTAACCATTTGGCCGTCCCCCAGTCCCCCACGACGATAAACCCGGGGCACTCGCTTTGACACCCAACAGGTTATTTCGTAAGGTATGGTCTTCAGAGTTTCACACCACTCATAAATAGAAATCTCCTCCTGTCCCTGTCGACCCAACAGAACGACTTCATCCCCGACTTGCACCTCGCTACTTGCTCCAACGTTGGCCATAATCAAATCCATGCAAACGGTGCCGACCACCGGGTACCGGCGGCCGCCGATCAAGACCCGCGCTCGATTTGAAAGCAGACGATTGAAGCCGTCACCATAGCCAATGGGCACAACCGCAATGGTCGTTTTCTCTTGTGCCTGAAAAGTCAAGTTGTAGCTGACATAGCCGCCTGGCTCGATTTCCTTGAGCGCCGCGACGCGGGATTTCAGGGACATGGCTGGCTTTAGCGCAAGAGTCGCGCTCGTTTCCGGCGAAGGATAATAGCCATACATGGAGACGCCCAAACGCACCATGTCAAAATAGCTCTCCGGTAGACTGAGCACCGCCGCGCTATTGGCGACGTGCCTCACCGGAATCTGAATTCCTTGTGCTCTGATTTCGTTCAAGATTCTTCTAAACCGCTCCAACTGTGTATACGCAAAGTCCTTGTTTTTCTGATCAGCCGTGGCAAAATGAGTAAAAATGCCAACTAACTGCAGATGGCTCTCCTGTGCCACTCTCCGCACGAATTCCGCTGCCTCCTTCCAGTGCACGCCTAACCGCCCCATCCCGGTATCGACCTTGATGTGAATTCGAGCAGGTTTCTTGAATTCTCGTGCGACCTTTGAGAGCGCATCTGCTCTTTGAAAATCAAACACCGTCGCGTCCAGATCATGGTGCAAAACCTGTACAGCTTGCGTTTGAAAAAATGCCCCCATAACCAGGACACGCGCCCTGATTCCTTCTTTGCGAAGCTTTATCCCCTCCTCGACATGAGCAACCCCAAGAAAATCAGCGCCGTGCTGCATCGCCGTCCCGGCAATCCGAGTCGCACCATGACCATAGCCATCAGCTTTCACAACGGCCATAACGCGCGCAGGAGACACTTTTTTTCTGACCAGCTCGATATTTGTCGCCACCGCATTGAGATCGATTTCGGCAACTGTGGCCTGAGCGCTCATGGCCTCGAGCCAGCCGGGCCATTATCTGTGAGCCGGCTTCCCATTTATGCCTCTCAGAAAGGCCGTCATGAACTCATCTATCTGACCATCCATGACAGCTTGCACATTGCTGGTTTCGACGTTCGTGCGATGGTCTTTCACCATATTGTATGGATGAAAAACGTAAGAACGTATCTGGCTGCCCCAGGCAATATCCTTTTTGCCCTTCTCAATTTCGGAAAGCTTCTCATCTTCCTCTTCGCGCTTCCTCTGGTAAAGCCGGGCCATGAGGATCTTCATGGCGCTCTCTTTATTGCGATGCTGGGAGCGCTCGCTCTGGCACTGCACGACAATGCCTGTCGGGAGGTGCGTGATGCGCACAGCCGAGCTCGTTTTGTTGACGTGCTGGCCGCCGGCGCCACTGGCCCGATACGTGTCGATTCGCAAATCATTCGAATCGATCTTGATTTCGATGTTGTCCTCGACCTCGGGATAGACGAACACCGATGCAAAGGAGGTATGGCGGCGAGAGTTGGCATCGAAGGGAGAGATGCGCACCAGCCGGTGCACGCCCGCCTCAGCCTTCAAATAGCCATACGCATACTTCCCCCTGACCTCGATGGTGACGCTCTTAATCCCCGCTTCATCGCCATTTTGTAGATCCAGGACATCGTATTGATAGCCATTGTTCTCCATCCAGCGCATGTACATACGCATCAGCATCTGTGCCCAATCCTGCGACTCGGTGCCACCGGCGCCGGGATGGATAGTCAGCAGAGCGTCGTTGGCGTCCTCCTTGTCACCGAGCATATTCTGGAACTCGACCTGTTCAATGCGCTTTGTCAACGCGTTCAGGTCGCGCTCGACATCCTTGAACGTTTGCTGGTCCTCTTCCTCGCTGGCCAGCTCCAACAAAACCTCCAGGTCTGAATGCCTGCCGGCAATCTCGTTGTAAAGCTCAACAAACTCACGATGGTGGCTGATTTCTCTCATGATCTTCTGGGCTTTTTCCTGTTCATCCCAGAATCCTGGACTGGAGGAGAGATCTTCAAGCTTTGCTATTTGGCTTTCTCTGTCAGCGACGTCAAAGACACACCTTTAGGTGTGCGATGCGGTCGGTCAGGCTATTCAATTCTTCACGAAGCTCAACAAACATAATGAAGACTCACTTTTGTCAGAATTCAAGAAATTGCGATTTTTTGGTGGGAGAAATATACGACAAAAATTGCAGAGAGTCAAGCGCTAAGGCTTGTTAGCTTGACCGCATCACTTGGTCGCAAAGTCGAACACCCCGTCCCAATTCTCCGGCGGCGGGGTCTCGATAAAATCCAGGCAGCGCTTGATGTAAAGACGCGTGGGACCATCGGTGGGGAAGTGTCGCAAAATGCGTTTGAACTCCTTCAACGCCTGGTACCATTTGAGCCGCTTGTAGTAGTCGAGCGCTTCGGCATAAACATCGATGAGCAGCTCTTGCTCGATTTGCGGCAACGGCGCCATGCCGCGCAGCTCGTAAATTTTCACCGGTTTTTTCTTGCCCTTGACGCGCACCAGGTCCAGCTCTCGCGCCCGCGCTTTCTTGCGCACCATGCGGTAGGTGGCTTCACTGATGATGATAGTGGTGCCATACTGTTTGTTGGCGCCCTCGAGCCTGGCGCCCAGGTTGACATCGTCGCCGATGACGGTATAGTCAAAGAGCTGGGAGGAGCCCAAATTGCCCAGAATCACCTTGCCGGAATTGATGCCAATCCCGATCTGGAAGGAATCCTTCTGGCGCGCCGACCACCGCTTCTGCAGCAAGCGCAGCCGCGCCATCATTTGCAGGGCGGTCAAACACGCTTTTTCGGCGTGGTCTTTGAAGTAGTGCGGGGCGCCATACACGGCCATGATTTCGTCGCCAACAAACTTATCCAGCGTGCCGGTGTTCTTGAATATGACATCGACCATTTCGGTGAGATACTCATTGAGCTGCTTGACCACCTCAGCCGAGGTGTGCCGCTCCGAAAAAGTCGTGAACCCACGAATGTCCGAAAACAGGACGGTCAGCTCACGCCGCTCTCCGCCAAATGTTGGCAGGTCACCAGACTGCAACATGGCGTCGATGACTTCCTTCGACATGTATTGCTGCCAGGACTTCTTGATGCGGATGCGCTCACGCTGCTCTGTCAGGGTCTGATGCACCACATTGCCCACATAACTCAAGATGATGGCGAAGGCAGGCGCCACGAAATCCACCCAGAGCAGTTGGTTGATAAAGAAATAAACCGTGATAATGAAATAGAACAAGATCAAAAACAGGATGGCAAAGAGACCTCGAAAAGGTTTCAGCCACTTGGTCAGCAACATGGTGAGGCCCGCCAACAAAAATACCGCCACGATAGCCGCCAGGCCACCTTGCGTGGAGATGAAATCTCCTCTGAGCAAGGTGCTGAGTGCGTTGGCGTGCACTTCAACGCCGGGCACTTTTCTTTGCTTGCCCTTGTACTTGAAAAACGGCGTGAATTTGTTGTCATGCAACACCTCGGCAGAGGCACCGAGGAAAACGATCTTGTCCTTGAAGGTGCCCGCCTGGCGATGAGTTTCAAAAAGATCCGTGTCTTCCTCACCGAGATTTACGCTGGCATCATCAATGACCGAGGACAGGGAATAGGTGGAAAAGGATTTGGCCGGGCCGCGGAAATTGATCAGCATCGAATTGAATTCGAATTTGGGAATCGTCTTATCGCCGATGACAAAGAATCCGTTGCGGTCCAAACGAACGGAGCTCAGTCCGTCGGAGCCATATCGAAGATTGAGATAGGCGCGTAAGCTCAGAGGCAGATGGGGCTTTTTGTTGCGTAGGTAAAAAAGCAAATAACGTCGAATGAATCCATCGATGTCCTCATCGATATCGCCGATTCCCCACTCGGCCCCGGTGCTATCCAGGAAGGGCTTGTAAGGCGGTTGAACAAAAGAGAGCACCCCTTCAATCCTGGGATCGCTTTTGGTTACGATTTGACCGGCCAGGATGATGTTGCCAGCCAGTTTGATCGCCTGAGCGAGGGCGATATCATTTCGGATGTCTATTTCAGAGGGTTCAGCAAAAACGATGTCGACGATGATGAGCCGGGCGCCGGTTTCATACAAATTTCGGATGGCGCGCGCATAGACGGCTCTTGGAATGGGCCAGGTCTTGAGCGCCTTCATCGTCTCCTCATCCAGGGCGACGATGACGATGTTGTCTTGCTGCGTCTCCTGCTGGCCCCGGATGGCAAAGCGGGTATCGAAAGACTTGAGTTCGAGCGCTTCAAATTGCGTGGCCAGGATCAATGCGAAGATGGCGGAGAAAAATGCCACAAAAGCGCCAAAGGCCCATTTGTGGAGCCAAAGCGCGACCAACTTTTCTTTCAAACTTTTCATCTATCTATAAAAAAGGGGACAGTCTCACTGAGTTCTGTCCCCTTCAACTCTATTGTTTTGAAAAAGTTCTGCTACTCGACTCTTCAATCAAGCCGTTTATCGTGGTCTGAAAAGTCGAGCGTGCAGAGTGCAATCCATTCCGTCACCACTGAAGTTCGAAGCCAGCGCGTTTCACTGAAGAGATTGGATCAAAATCTCTTTTCGTAATACAGCCGCAGAATCCGGTCGGAAAAAGATGGATTCACCACCTGTAGTCCCGTGGCGGCATCGACCGTGAACCCATTATCATTGAAGCGAATCAAACTGCCATCGAGCAGCACAAACTGTCCTGGCGAAATCTGAAACCTGGCGCCGGCGTTGATGGCGATCCGATTGTAGTCGGTCACGGAGCTGACCGTCGATGAATCCGACGATGAAACGCCTGAAGCCGATGTCAGGTTGGTTGCGAAATAGGTGTTCAAACGGTTGTTGAGCCAGCGATATTCCGCCTTTGCGCCGAACATCTTGAAATTGAATGTGTTGAGACCCGCCGCAAACTCGTTGTCGTTGCGGACGAAGTTGATCGTCGTGACCAGTGGGAACGGGTAGACCGAACGCACAGAGATGACCTGAACGTTGGAGGAATTCTCTGTCAGAGGAACAAACTGATCATCGCGGTTACTGTTGATATAGCTCAAAGAAATCGAGTGGCTCAGATTCAGGAAACGCGTATCATAGTTGAGCTGTACGCTCAGGTCGCGCGTATTGTTGTTTTCGCGGTTGTCCACCGTGTCCAGGACAGTCGGCACCCCCGTCACCTCATCCACAACCAGCGTATCGACCCTCTGTGTACTGATGCCATTGTCCCGGGCATGGCTTCGTAAATTAAAAGAGAGGTTGGGCAGACCAGGCCCAGGGAAAATGGAAAATCCGGTGGTCACCGTCTGCAGGTCGGTTGCCGGATCCTGCTCGTCCCCGTTGAAGTTGTCATCATAGTTCTCGAAACCCAGATTCAGGTAAAGTTTGTTTTGATAAACCCGCAGCCGGTCCTGGATGAAAAATCCGCGCAGATTGTTGCGCAGAAAGGAATTGCCCAGCGAGTTGTACTCGCTGCCGAGCGATTTGTACCCGACTTGCACATTGTTGTTCAAAAGGTTCACGCGCAAAGACAGGTTGTAGGCCAGCGAGGTCAGGTCGCGCGGATCGATGGGCGTTGTACTCGAGTTGAAGATCAAGAACTGGTCAATTTTGGCAGGATCGAGAAAATCGGGCAATTCGACTTCAAATTGGTCCTCGATTTGGCTGCGGCTTAGGGGACCGCCAGTGATATCGGTGGTCAACCAGCTCAAGGCCGCCGCGGCCCGGAATTCCACGCGGTGGTTGGCGAAGGCAAACATCAGATCGGAGCCGACCACCAGGTTGTCCTGGGGGGTTGTGCTGCCGTCGCCCAGGGCGAGCGAGGTGGAATCGTCGCGTACCTTGAGCAAATTGAGACCCCATTGAAACCGCCGGCCGCCGCCGAAGCTTGCCCGCAGGCCGAGCAAATCCTGCCCGTAGGTGCCAAAGGTAATATCCGTAGAATCCTGGCCGGCGGTGTTCAGAACGGCCTGCCCGAGCGAATCCAGAACAACTGTTTTGATGGCGCCGACGTTGCGCACCGTCTCTCCGGTGACCAAATCGACGTTAAAAAAGCCGAGGTGGACCCGTCCGTGCAATCCGCGCACGCGTTTGCCCCAGAGCATCAAATCGTTAAACCGCGGATAGATGTCTCCGAAGGTGAGCCCCACAACGGGCAGCTCCAGGTTGAAGGTAAACCGATTTCTCGGCTGGAATTGCTTGTCCTCGCGGGTAGTGAGGTAAATTCTGGCGTCGTAGCTGGCGATGCCATAATTGCCGGAAAGATGCCCGCCCAGGTTGTTGTCGTTAAAGCCCGTGTCGCTGATGTTTTCGTGCCGACTCTCTGCAAAAACGCGGGCTTGAAAAGCAGGACTCACGCCCTGACGTTGGCGCTTCTCCTTGACTTTGAAGAACCAGACAAGGGTCGGCAGCTCAGCGCCAGATTGATAGAACCCCTGCACCTGGACCTGGTGTGTGCCCGGGTCAGGGTGACTCTCGGTGTAGGTCAGCAGGTTTTCGGTGACTTCCGCCTCCAGGGTCGTATTGACGCCGTCCACGAAGACAGTGACGCTGCTGACATCAACCGGGTCGCTGTCAGCCGCCACAAAGGATACCGCCACCAGAACTTCCTCGCCGGCGCCAAATTCCTCGCCATTTTCAGGACTCAAAACGAGCATGGGCGAATCGTCATCCAGGTCAAGTTCAGACAGGGGGGTGATATCATCATCTTCAACAAATTGCTCTGCCGGCACCGCTTCCGTAGGTGGCGGGGATGGCGTGACCCGGGGCCTGGGCGGCGAGCCGGGACGACCAGCGGCGAGGGTCACCTCCACCGGGTTGCCGTATGGATTCAACGCCGGATAGGTCACGACTTCCTGACTCCCGACCAGCGCCAAAATGAAATACTGCAAAACACCGGTCGAGATCTGCGACCGAGAGAGCTCAACAAGAAAGCCGGCGCCGGCCGGAGACATCTCGACGTAGCGAAAGGAGTCCTCGTATTGCGACTTGTAGTAAACGCGCATATAAATGACGCGCGTTGCGACACCATCCATACGTGCCTCGAGCACAAGGTTACCGTTTTCACGCAGCGAGGTGACGGGCGTGTGAATGATCCTGCCCTGCTGTGGCTCTGTCCCGGAGGTGAGCGCGGCAGTGGCAAAGGCTGGAGCGAGCATCAAGAACATCAAGATGCTTGCCGGTAGATTTCGGCTCCCCCGGAATCTTTGCATTAGGCTCATAGTCGTCTTCATTTTCTGTTCAGGCTACTCAAATTCAAGAATCAGCTTCTTCTTGTTGCCATCTTCGTCCTCATATTCAATCTCGAGCGTCCTGCCTTCATCATCGCCACTCAGCTCAAAAATATCATCCGGATTGCCATCCATTCGTTGTGGCGGCGCCCCCTGGGTCAGCCGAGCCATCTCGTTGGCCCCTATCATCATGGAGCCAAACTGATTCACCAGCTCAACCAGTCCTTCTCGACAGAAGACGAAAAAATTATCATCTGCCACCAGACAATTGAACTCTGTTCCCTTCACCGTCGCGACCCCAGAGGGGGCCTCCACGCGCAGGCTCGACTTCTGTTTGGTCACCTTTGCCCAGATCTCACCAAACGCGAGCTTGATGCGCTTGACGATGGTGTTATTCTGGCGCTCGCCCTGGATGGTGACGTCGGAATTCGACCGTATCTTCAGCAGCGATCTATCATCTGTAAAAACCAGTGCGGCCAGCGAGTTGTCGCCAGTGCGCACAACCTCTCCTGAATTGAGCCGGTGGCCTCTTCTGGCCGCGAACGATGTGCTGCGGCCTTTCTTGGTCAACTGCACCTTGCCGGCAGTTTTTAGTACCAGGGCGACATCTTTGCCCTCCGCGCTCCACAAAGATGAAACGGCGACAAGCATGGCGATGCAGAGTGCAAGAATGGCTTTGATCAGTGGTTTCCCGGCGCGACAAAGTCGCTCAGGGAATTGTTTTTGCTGTTTATTACAAAATATCAAAAGCAATGACATAGCATCTTCCTCGGTTAAGCACGCCTTTAGTTTTCAATGCGATAGCCGGAGTACCGGTTGTTCAATTTCTGCAGTCGCACAAAGATTTCCGGCAGTGTGACCTCTTTGCCGTTGAACGTAATTCGCCTGGGCTCATAACCTTCGAGCTCGCCGCCCTCACCGAAGATCTTGTCGTAATCCGGCCCGAGCAAGTTTTTCAAAAGCCCGCCAAGCTGCTGCATGGGCGACCCGAGCCGGTCCAACCGAGGCACCCCGAAACAAAAGATTTCGCTCTGCAAGGGAATGAGGCCACTGGAGGATTGAACAAACCCGGTCACACGCCACAGATAGGCTTTGCCCGGTCGCAGGGCCAGAACTTCGCCCGAGGCCGGGTATTGAAACGTCGGCGCCGGCAGAATTTCGATCCGCCCGCGCAATTCCGCAAAATTGAGATCGGGAATGCGACGCCGCAAGTTCTTCTGAATGAAATAATTGCGCACGAAACGCGGCTCCTGATTGAGAATGCTCTCAGGGTCTTCGCCGGGCCGCACCTCGGCGACGACAACGCGAAACAACCGCATGTCGGACTCCCACCGAAACTGTGGCAGGTTGGTGAAAATCCGCTGACAATCCCCCCGGCGACCCGTGGCTGGCGCACCCGGGAATATCAAATCCAGTCTTCTCGGGTTCGTGACCCGGATCTCGAAGGTGTCATCGGTGGTTGCGCCGCTAAAGGGAATGATTTGCCCCTCCTCAGTTCTCTGAGCCAGCTCGACTTTGAATTTGTAGACATCCGAGGGCAGCTTGCCGGTTGTGAGGATATCATCCAAAAGGTCCGCGAGCAAATCACTCGCAATCCGGAACTCATCAAACCGATACGGACCGCTATTCGTGAACAAGTCGTTGTTGCTGAGTCTGATGTTTTCATTAGGCATGAGCGTAAACGGTACCGTCGTACCACTCGACAGCTCAACATCATGGCGCTGACTCTTGATGGAGAGTCTGAGAACAACGCGCGGTTTTCCTTCGGCACTCCCATCGCGCAATCGAGTATCGTTTTGAATAAGAACAAAAAAAACCGGCGGCCCGTTGCCAGGACGGTTGATATCAAAATCCTTGAGAAAAAAAACATCCAGCCCGGTCTGATTGACAAATCCGTGGCTCACCGTTGGTTGAGCTGTCCCTGAGCGGACAGAGAGGTGAAGGCACAGACAGATGAAAACGCTGGCAAGAAGTGGTCGCATAACTCCTCCTTCAAGACAAAGCACACCGGAAAATGACGCACTGTCTCATATTAAAACATTATTATAACATACCAAAAAACAAGCGAAATGAAGAAATGCCTGGTGGAATTGAGTACGATCGGGCTGAAATCAAAGATAATGAAGCAGCACAAACGCCACCACAAAGATCTTCCAAAAAACCATACCGAACAGACGCCATGCAATAACTATGCCCAGGAGAGAGTACATTGGCTGGCTGATAAACTGTGTAAAACGGTAGGCCATTTGTTCGGACATGAAGAGCGTCACAATCCCACTGCCGTCCAGAGGCGGGAAGGGAAACAAATTAAATATGAACAAGATAAGGTTGAGGGCAAACAGCACGCTCAGGAGCTTGGCCACGCCCACCGAGACGCCACCCGTGGCGAGCACGATGTTGGTCAACTGAAAGCGGCCCTGATCATCAGAAAGCTGCTGCCATTCCGGGGTTTGAAACAGGCCGGTACTCAAGCCGAACTTGAGCACGACAAAGGCCAGCACGAAAAGGAGGAGATTCGCCGCCGGCCCGGCCGCCGCCATCCAGGCGGCACGGCGAGGATAGGCCCGCGCCCAGGAGGGATCGTACGGCGCGCTCGCCCAGCCCACCATCCATCCCAACCAGACGTAAGAAATCAGCGGCACCACCACCGTCCCAATGGGAGAGCGCTCGATGTGCGGTATCGGATTCAAGCTGACCTGGCCACCCAGATAGGCCGTCAGGTCGCCCCCTTTCATGGCAGCATAAGCGTGAGCGGCTTCATGCGCCGTAAAGGACAACAAAAACGCCACATACCAGATCACCATGTCTGCGAAATTGAACGCCAGCATGAATCAAAGTACAGAACCAGAAGGAGAAAGTCAACATGGAAAGGGAATCGACCGGGACCGTCTCCGACACATGGATGGTCGCTTGAACGTGTTCAGCAATAGGGTGTTCACGCTTTAGCGATGTCCACGCAGGGCGTGGTTTTGCATGAAAGTAAACCGGCGTGTCCCACCGCCCCGCAAGCTGAAGCTTGAACACCGGTCCGCCCCGATTCGAGAGTTCACTTTAGCGTGTTTACTTGGAAGCGTGTTCCCCTCAATTCAGGAAAAAATATTCTGGCTTCCTCCTCAGCTGGCTTACGTAAGTGTGAACTAAGTTCACGAGAACCCGCTGCGGCCAAACTCAGCACCCTGACTCGAAGCGTCTCTAATTCATTTAACTTCAAATATTTAGAACCCATCTCACCTTGCAGACACACATCTGGCACATCGATTGCGAGGTGCGAGGGTGAATACTGAGTACTGGTTTTCATAAATTCGATGACATACCGCCTCACGCAAAGCCGCAAAGTCCGCAGAGAAATGAAGGTCAAAAACAAACTCTGCGCGCTCGGCGTCTTTGCGTGAGATTAAATACGTCATCGTATTTACAAATTCCTGTACTAAGTTGTCCATTTTCTTTTTGATTTTTGCATTCTGCGGTTAATGAGCTGGAGGAAAGTCATTGCTATTACATTTTGGTAGATTCAGTCTGTTGATGATCGCCACCCTGTCATGCCTGACCGCATGTGTCCAGAGATCTCGAAAAGGAGCAAACCATCAGACGATTGCACAGGCCGTTGGGTCACTGAAATCCGGAGACAAAGTCCAGATCGCGTCATCTCGCACGGGCCGCATCGAAGGCAGATTCGTACGTCGGTCCGGCGAGGTCATCCAATTGGAGTATGCTCAGGACGAAATCGAGGTTCCTCTATCCGAAATCGAGTCATTAAAAGTCCGGCGGGGAACGGCTGGTCAGGGAGCGCGAGGCGTCGCTATTGTCGTTGGTGTTCTCGGAACTCTTGCTGGAACGATGCTGCACGGCCTGTGCAAATCTCTTGATGAGTCAGAGGACCCGGAGGGGTGTCCTCGATTTATTTTCCTCGGCGCAGCCGCGGGTGCTGCCGCGGGCGCAATACTGGGTGCGGGGCTTGGCGCTTTGAACAGAAAATGGCGTCCGCTTTATCCGTGAGAAAAAAACCCTGGGCTGCATTCTCAGCTTTTCAG
>JBHHXT010000031.1:0-35761 GCA_046757165.1 bacterium
CGCCCGCAGGGCAAATGACAGCAAATGACGAGCGAAGCTCAAAATGACGGTTTTTTCTGAAACGATCGACCCAAAAAAAATTATCGACAACACTTTGTCGATGTCTGGCGCCAAGCGCCTAGGTAGGGAGGAAAGGGAGCCCAGGGCAGGTCAATTGGAGAGGCTCACGGCGAGCCATCTTCTGACGACATGCAGAATCTCCTCGGTGCCAAACGGTTTGGCAAGATAGTCGTCGCACCCTGCGTAGATGGTCTTCTCGCGGTCCCCCTTCATCGCTTTGGCTGTCACCGCCACTATCGGGGTGCGTTTGAATTTATCGCTTTCGCGCAGGGCGCGGGTGGTTTCGTAGCCATTCATCCCCGGCATCATGATATCCATCAAGATCAAATTCGGTTGAATCAAATCGGCCTTTTCCAGCGCCTCGCGGCCCTCGTTGGCAAAAAAGACCTGGTAGCCGGCACTCTCCAGAATAATACGGACAGAATACTGCGTATCCTTATCATCATCGACGAGCAGGATTTTGGAACCCAGTTGCGCATCCATGCCGTTCTTCCCAGGTCCGCGTCTTTTGCGCTTACCAAAACTCAGCAAACGCGGCCAGTCAAACAGACCTCGCCGTTTCTTCTCTTTTGCAAACGCAGCCAGATAGTTCATGAGCGTTTCCGGCTCAAAAGGTTTGGTCAGGTATTCATCCGCACCTAACTCGAGGGCGCGCTCTTTCTCCGAAAGAATCGTAGTCATGATCACTGGAATAGCTTTGGTGTCTTCATCAGATTTCAACATTTGCAGAATCTCCCAGCCGCTCTGGTTCGGCATGAGCACATCCAGTGTAATGGCGAACGGCTCATAGCGCTTTGCCAGGTGCAGCACGTCTTCGCCATTGCTGCAAAAGACGACCTGATAATCCCCCTCCCGCAAATAGTGAGAAATGATGTAGAGTGAATCCTTCTCATCGTCCACAACCAGAATCGTTCGCTTGTTGGGAACCAGGTTGAGGCGATCATCTGTCACTTCCAGCGTGGACTCGGATGCGTTGTCCTCAGGTGGCGTTGCTTCGATCTGATGCGCTTCCACCGGCTTGACGTCTTTCCTGGATCTCACCGGGAAGACAATGGTGAACGTGGAGCCTTTTCCGAGCTCGCTTTCGACGTGGACAGAGCCACCGATGATTCCCAGCACCTTTTTGGTGATCGCCAAACCCAATCCAGTCCCGCCATACATGCGCGAATCCGTGCTGTCTATCTGATGGAATTCCTTGAAAATCTCCTGCAGTCGCTCTGCCGGAATTCCAATGCCCGTGTCAAAAACATCGATTCTGATCTCCTTCCGGTTCTGAACGCTCATGTTCACCGAAATGCCGCCGGTGCGGGTAAACTTAACGGCGTTGCTGAGAACATTCGTGAGCGCCTTTGTCAATTTGTCCTGATCCGTATAGACCGTATCCGGCACGTTCCTGGCGAAGTCATAGTCTAGAGTCAAGCCTTTTCTCAGGCACAGAGGACGGATGTGCTCAATCGTTTCTTCGACCACGGCGGGAAGCGGGACTTCGGCATAAACAGGCTGTACCCCCCCTGATTCTATTTTCGAGAGGTCCAGGATATCGTTGATGAGATTGAGCAGATTCCTGCCGCTTCTCTGAATGATCTGCATTTGCTTGAGCTGCTCAGAACCCTCGCTTTCAGCCAGGGTGCGCAGGAGGATATCCGACAGCGTGATGATGGCATTGAGCGGCGTTCTGAGCTCATGTGACATATTGGCCAGAAATTCCGATTTCATCTTGCTGGCTTTCTCCAGTTCGGCAGCTTTTTCACCCGCCTCTGTAAACAAACGGGCATTCTCGACTGCCAGGGCGGCCCGGTCGGCGAGCTCCTGGGCCAGGCGCAGCTCATCCTTCTTGTATTTGCGCTTGGCGTCAAACAACAAATAGAGCATCGCACCAATGGTTTTGCCGCGTGCTCTTAGCGGCGTCACCATCAGAGATGAGATAGACTGAAACTTCTCGATGTAGTAGAAAGGCGGTTGGGCAAGCTCATTGCCCTCCTCGGAGAACGGTTTTGATAGCAGGCATGATTTGGCTGTCTTGACCGCCGAACCGACGATGCCCTCACCGGCCGGGCAGGGATGTTTTTGCATGCCCTCGATAAAATACTCGACGATGGCCGGGTTGGTGTGATGAGTTGCCTCGGGAACGAGCAGATCGTTTTTTTCATCCAGCAACAACAAGCTACATAACTCACCGATAGCCATGGCGCCTCTTTGGACCACAGCGGCGATGACCTCTTCCATGTTCAGGCTGGAATGAAAGATCTTGCCGATACCGGCCAAAAACGTCGCTTCTCGTTCATTCTCTTTTTGCGCCTGCACCAGGCGCGCATTTTCGATCGCCAGCGCACCTTTGTCGGCGAAGATTTCCAGGTCGCGAACACGATTGACATCCGGTCGCTTTCGGTCCACCGGGTCGTCAACGCTGATGGTACCCAGAATCTTGTCGCGTGTTCGAATCGGGACCAGCAGCGCATCCAAGGAGTGCCATTCATCCGCTCCTCGTTCCCCCAGGTCGGTGAAAACGGCGTACCGGGTATCGGTGGTGATCAGGTCTTCTTCCTTGGGCACAAAGTAGGAATGGCTGATTCGGAAGCGTTCTTTGAAGTACTTCTCGGTATGCGCAAACGGAATGTCGCCCCATTTCATCACCTCTTCCACCTCGGGCACCGCAAGGCCGGCAGTCGCAACTGGCCGGGAGCAGTGCGTCTCCTCATCACGCAACGAGACGATGACTCTTTGCCACCCAAGAGACTGGATAGCTTCGCAAATCCGGTTGATAATGACGTCCACATCAACGTTCAGCAGGATCTCCTCTCCGATTTCCAACAATTTCCCTAATTGTGAGACCTTCTTCTCCAGCTCGACGGTTCTGTCCTGGACACTTTTCTCGAGCGTCCTGGCGTGGTCCTGCAACTGGTCCTGAAGCATTTTGTACTCGGTGATGTCCCGTCCGACCGCCATGGCCCCGATTCTCTGACTAAACCGGTCGACCAGGGGCCTGGCGTACCAACTGCACAAGATCGGTTGGCCCGCCTTTGGTGTGATCGCTGCTTCAAAGTTCTTGATTTCGACCTGGATGGCCGCGCCGTAATCCTTCTCGAGCCTTTTCAAATCATCGAAGAAAACCGGGAGTTTCTCTTTGCTCAACTCCTCGGCCCGGAAGCCGAGACGCCTCCGGCCATAGTCATTCAGGAAGGTGCAGTGCCCATCGTTGTCGACCACGAGCAGGATATCGGACATGCCGGAGATCAGAGATTCGTAGTACGCCCGCGAGGCTTCCAGCTCATCGGTCTTGTTCGTCAAACGCTCGGCGTAATTCTTTAGGCTGGTTTCCAGGCTCCGGCGCCGCGTGATGTCGCGCTCGAGCCACAAACATTTGTCGTCCGAACGATGGGTGCTCTTGATCGGAACGACAGAGACTTCCCCAAGAAAGCCGCTGCCATCCTTGCGCCTGGTGTGGAACTCACCGCGCCACACCCTGCCCTCTTTAGCCAGATCCCAAATCTTTTCATGCGCAATTTCGCTGCGCTGATTATAGATGAAAATTTCAGTCGTCCGGCCCAACAACTCTTCATCTTCATAGCCGGATATCATCTCAAAGGTTTGGTTGACATAATTGATATAACCATGCGCATCGGTAATCAGCACGCCTTCGCACGAATTCTCGATGCATTCCTGAAAAACCTCCAGGTCCCGAGTTTTCTCGAGAAAGAGATTGTGCCAGTCGCGCTCGATCCTTCTGCGCTCGGTCAAATCCGTCACGGTGTATTGGGTGCCCGAGATTTTGCCATTGGGATTGGATATCGGCACCATGTCGAGCGAAACCGGCAGCTTACGATTCTCCTGGGTCAAAAGCTCCAAGTCACATCTGCGCTGCGTGCTCTTCTTTTGCACCGAGTAATGCAGCAGCTTCTCGTAGTTGGTCGTATCAAAAAACACCGAAATGTGCAAACCGGAGATGTTTTCGTTATCATAGTGCAGCATCTCCCGGAAGGCCCGGTTGCTGAACTTCAACGTGCCACGAGAATCGGCAACCACCACCCCCTCCGACATATTTTCAATCAACTCCAGGGTTGATTTTTGCCCGAGCGTAAAATGCCCTCTCTCGTCGTCCAGAGCAAAGCCCAGACCCGGGTCCGCTTTCAATATGCTGTTTCGAAATTCCAACAACCCGACCCAGGCAAAGGTGAGAAAAACAATTTTCCCAACATGGGTTGTATAGAAGAAAATATCTCCCGGAATCACCCAAAGCAAATTGCTGATGTGTGTGAAAACCCCGAGCCCAAGGGCCGCCAGGAACCAGAAGGGGAAGGAAGGAAACGGCGGATGATGGTGACGCATCCTCAGGAGCAGCAAACCACCCGCGAGACTGTATGCGCCGACCGCGCCAGCATCCAGTATCTTTTTCAAAAGCAGGGGAGAGGCTGCAAAGAAACGCAAAGGCCCGACCGCCCTGGCCAGAAACAAAACCGCCCCGATGACGATTGCGCAGGTAAGAATCCCGACCGCACTCCTGGGAACAGCTTCATCCCGCAGCTTTGAAAACCCGGCGAGGACATAAGAAGCCAGCAACATGCCTGAGAGCGTCTCAAACCCCACGGCCGTATTGATCGAAGTCGACAAGAAAAAGAGGTCATGATAGCCCGGAAAGGCAAAAACGTGTAGAATCTGAAAAACAGTGAATATCAGAAAACCCAGCGCCCAAAACAAGAATTCACGCAACGCATGCAGGGTGAAGACTCGCAGGCAAAAGATAGCCAGGGTCAGGGCAATATAGGCGGCGAAATATCCGAGCAGGGCATGAATCTCGCCATCGAAGACAGGCGTAACAGAGAACCTTGCGAGGACGGGGAGCATAGCTGCTAAAGGCAGAAAAACGAGCCCAACGCCGACACCCCGTGGAAGAGGAGGTGAAGACACTTTATGGGATTCCATCCAATGCCTCCCAAAAACTGTAAACCTCGAGCCGGAAATTCGAAATCCTAAGCTCCAAATTCGAAAAAAACCGGGCCTGCAAAAAGTCTTGCCAAAACGTGGCAGAAGATAACGCGTCAGGTATTAAAACCTGAACATCTTAGCGTTTAGCAAAAGTCGACCAAAACGCTCTTCCTCCCTTGACCAGCGCAGAGAGGACCGCCGTAATGTCTAACAAGGGCCGCTCGATGCGCTCCTGGATCATCGCCTCAAATTCCTTCAGGTTGCGGGTCGTGTCTCTGACGGCCGTCAAACTGTCCCCGACCTTATCCATCTCCTTTTCCACAGACTTGACGATCGTCCGAACGTCCGCAATGATTTGCGTGACATCATGCGCGATTGGAGCCAGTTGCAGCCGCGTCATCTCAAAAAGTTTTTGCGCTTCACCAAAGGCCCTCACCGCTTTCACCAGAGCTGCAATAAGAAAAAAGGTGTTGACCAACAGCAGGCCGGCAATGATTGCGACACTGATAGAAATGTCCATATTCGAGGTTGGTTTATTACAACAACAAGTGAATTTGATTCCGTCTATTGTGCAACACGTTCGCTGGCCTGCCTAAGACTTTCGTTTCGCCGTTTTCTCTTCTTTGTAGGCGCTGACGCCTGCGTCCACCGCTTCTTTGATGCGATTCTTTTCAGTTGTCACAATCGACTTGCCCTCGTCAATTTTCTCCGCGGCGGCACTTCTGATGTCCTTGACCGCGTTTTCCGCCTCTGCACGCAAAGTCTCCAACTGTTTCCTGCTGTCTTCCAACAATTTATCCAGCCGTTGCTGGGCCGACGCCAATCTGTCCTCAGCGTCCCCCTTCAAATCCAGAGAGCGTTGACGAATATCGTCACGCATCTCCCGGCCAGACTTGGGAGCATATAGAAGTGAAATGACTGCGCCCACAATGCCGCCAAATAGAAAACCCTTGAAGAACTCACCGCTATCACCTTGATTAGACATGGTCTCCTCCTTGTGTTGGGTTAGATCCAGAATACGATTCACGACCCGATGAGCCGCCTAGTAGTTCCTGAAATTGCTGCTCTGTCAGAATGGGGACATTCAACTCCCGGGCTTTGCGCGCCTTTGAGCCGGCATTGTCGCCGGCGACAACATAATCGGTCTTGCGGCTCACCGAAGACGCCGCCCGGCCACCCAATTTTGCCACGAGCTGCTCCGCCTCATCGCGGGTGTAGATGTAGAGTGCACCCGTAAAAACAAACGTTTTGCCGGCCAACTTGTCATTTTTAGTGATTTCGGCTTCCTGGACCTGAACCCCTCTCTCGAGCAACCGTTTGATGGTTTGCAGATTGTGCTCTTCTCTGAAGAATTGGTAAACACTCTCGGCCACCTGAGGGCCAATCTCATGCGTATCCAGCAACTGTTCGACGGTGGCGTTCTGCAGGTTCTCCAGGCGCTTGAAGGCCTGCGCCAGCACACGCGAAACATGTTCGCCAACATGCCGAATGCCGAAAGCGTACAGCAACCGCGCCAACTCGACATGCTTGCTCGCTTCCAGAGCATCGATGATATTTTGCGCCGACTTCTCTGCCATGCGCTCCAGCCCGGCCATTTGTTCTTTCGTCAAAGAATAAAAATCAGAAACATCTTTTACAAGTCCTTTTTCTACCAATTGCTCCACCAGCTTCTCGCCCAGCCCTTCGATGTCCATCGCGCCTCTGGAGGCAAAGTGGCGAATGCCCTCCTTCAGTTGCGCCGGACAGGAGACATTCTGGCAGCGATGCACTGCCTCCCCCTCCAGCCGCACCACATGTGAGTCGCACTCCGGGCATCTATCCGGAATGCGATACGGCTTCTCCTTCCCGGTGCGCTTGGAGCGGATCACTTTGACCACTTCCGGAATGACATCGCCAGCCCGCTGAATCACAACCCAGTCCCCGACGCGGACATCCTTGCGGTCGATTTCATCCTGGTTGTGCAAAGTCGCCCGGCTGATTTCCACGCCCTCGATCTTGACCGGCGCCATCAGGGCAACCGGGGTCAACGCGCCGGTGCGTCCGACCTGGGCCTGGATATCCAGAATTTGTGTCGTAGCCTGCTTGGTCTCGAACTTGAGGGCCACCGCCCAGCGAGGACTGCGCGTGCGCGTGCCCGCCTGCGCTTGCAGTGCCAGGCTGTTTATCTTGATGACTGCGCCGTCAATCTCGTACTCGAGCTTCTCACGCAGCTCGCCGATTCTTTCGCAGCTCGCCACCACCGCCTCGATACCGCTGCAAACCTCGATGTAGGGATTGGTTCTCAATCCCCATTTCTTGAACGTCTCCAGCGCCTGGGCGTGGCTGTTGAATTCATGCCCCACCGCCTGGCCGAAGCTGTGCACAAAAATGTTGAGCGGCCGCTGCGCCGTCACGCTGGAATCGAGCTGGCGCAGCGAGCCGGCAGCGGTGTTGCGCGGGTTTGCGTACAGCGCCTCTCCGCGGGCCTCGCGCTCTTTGTTGAGCTTGATGAATCCTTCCCTGGTGTAGTAGACCTCCGCCCGCACATCCAGTTTTTCCGGAGAAGCAACCTCCTCGCTCCGGAGCCGCATGGGAATGGCTTTGACGGTTCTGAGGTTCAGCGTGATATCTTCGCCCACAAAGCCATCACCGCGCGTCGAGCCCTGGATGAACAAACCGTTTTCGTAAACAAGCTCAACCGCCACGCCATCGATCTTGGGCTCGACGACATACTCGATCTCATGCGGCGTGTCCAGCAGTCTCTTGACGCGTTCATCAAAGCCGCGAACTTCAGCCAGGCCAAAGGCATTGTCCAGGCTGAGCATCGGGACGGCATGGCTCACTGTCGCGAACGCGTCCAGAGGCGGCGCGCCGACACGCTGTGTCGGAGAATCCGGCGTCACGAACTCCGGAAAGTCTGCCTCCAGGTCCTCGAGCTGGCGAAAAAGATGGTCGTATTCTTTGTCGGAAATCTCGGGATCGTCCAACACGTAGTACCGGTAGTTGTGATGGTTCAAAGTCGTGCGAAGGGTTGCAATTCTTTTTTTCGCCTCATCTGCATCCATCGTCACGCTACCCCTTGATGCACCCTAAAGGTCGCAGTTGCGCGACCTTCCTGGAGATGCCTGCCATCTGGCAGGCGTCCACAACCTGGGCGACGTCTTTGTACGCCTCAGAAATCTCCTCATCGAGGGTGCGCTTGCTGGAGGCTTGCACATAGATGCCCTGATCTTCAAGCTCCCGCGCAATGGCGCGGCCCCTGGCGGTCTTCTTCGCTTTGTGTCTGCTCATCGCACGGCCAGCGCCGTGGCAGGTGGAGCCAAAGGTATTTTCCATCGCCCCGCGCGAGCCCACCAGAACATAAGAATAGCGCCCCATATCTCCGGGAATGAGCACCGGCTGCCCGACGTGTTGGTACGCCGATGGCACTTCCGGCACCCCCGGCGCGAACGCCCGCGTCGCCCCCTTTCTGTGCACACAAAGCTTCATCTGCGCGCCGTCGACCTCGTGCGTCTCGAATTTCGCAATGTTGTGGGCCACCTCATAAACCACGCGCAAGCCGATTTCGCTGCTTTTCATCTTCAGAGCCTCCACGAAGGCGTCGCGGGTCCAGCTTGCGATCACCTGGCGATTGGCAAAGGCAAAATTGACGGCACAGCGCATGGCCTGCAAATACTCCTGCCCTTCCGGCGACTTGATCGGCGCGCAGCACAACTGGCGGTCTGGCAGCGAAATGCCGTATTTTTGCACCGCCCGGTTCATCACAGCCAGATAATCGTCGCACACCTGATGGCCAAAACCGCGCGAGCCGCAATGAATGATGACCGTCACTTGATCCAGAGTGAGACCCAGCGCGCTGGCCACTTCCTGGTCGTAGATTTCGGCGACATACCCCACCTCCAGGAAATGGTTGCCTGAGCCAAGGGTCCCGAGTTGATTCTTGCCGCGTTCCAACGCCCTCGTGCTGACAACAGAAGGGTCAGCCCCTGCAAAGCAGCCATCTTCCTCGATATATTCGAGGTCATCCGGAGTGCCGAAGCCGTTCTTGACCGCCCACCTTGCGCCGCCTTGCAGGACCTGTTTCTCTACCTCGTGGCTGACGCGCAGGTCCCCTTTCGAGCCCACACCAGTCGGGACGTGGTTGAACAGAGAATTGATGAGTGGTTTGATGCGGGGAGTGATTTGTTTACGGCTCATCTTCGAAGCCATCAAGCGGACGCCACAGTTGATATCATAGCCGACGCCCCCCGGTGAAATCACGCCCTCGTTCACGTCAAAAGCCGCCACGCCACCGATGGGGAAGCCGTAGCCCCAGTGAATATCCGGCATCGCAAGCGAATATCCAACGATGCCCGGCAGGTGGGCCACATTCGCAGCCTGCACAGGGGCGTTGTCGTGACGAATGGCATCGATCATTCTAAGTGTTGCGTAGATGCGGGCGGGGACGCGCATGCCCCCCTGTTTCGGCACCTCCCAGAGATAGTCTGTGACTTTGCGCAGCTTTACCGTTTCCATGGGTGCCTCTTCCCCGTCGGTCTACAAATCGAAAATGATTTGAGCTTCACAACCGTTGCTCCGTTCCTCGATGTACAATCCGTGATACGTGACCGCCTTGACTTCGGTGTAGATCTCGTGCTTGTCCAGATCGAGTGGTTCGCCACCAATCCTGGCCAACAACCGTCTTTCGTTGAGCTGGCTGATCTCGAAATCCGCAAAAATCATTTCTTGCGTCAGGAACAAATAATTCAACTCCGAGAGCCAGCGTACAAGAAGCGCTTCCCGGTCCGTCGACTCCACATGAACGTCACGAAAATCACGGCAGGCAACTTTGTCGAGATTGGTGATGAGATCGAACAGGCCGGCGGCGGCGTTTTCAAACAACGTCTTCATGTCCGATGCAAACACTTTGATGCCTGCATCAGCCGTGTGCTCAATA
Source organism: bacterium (assembly GCA_046757165.1). Lineage (GTDB taxonomy): Bacteria > Zhuqueibacterota > Zhuqueibacteria > Oceanimicrobiales > Oceanimicrobiaceae > JBHHXT01. The sequence continues at coordinate 9,899 of JBHHXT010000031.1, forward strand.
TGATTAAATTTCGGCAAGCTGGTTTGCATCGCTGCAATATATAAAACAAATATTGAAAATTCAATAAGACGTTGCATAAATTTAATTTATAAAGCAACTTAAATGTTCCTGCAACCAAGACAACAAAAAAAGCCTGCTACAAAAACGATTTGTAGCAGGCCTGTGGTCGGGGCGACTGGATTTGAACCAGCGACCCTCTGCTCCCAAAGCAGATGCGCTACCGGACTGCGCTACGCCCCGAAGATGAATTCGATGTTCTGGTTTCTAAATTCTTATCTCGCCGCTCTTGACCAACTGCTTAAAATTCAAAAAGGCTTGCGAACGGTGGCTGATGGCATTCTTCTTTTTCAAACTCATCTGGGCAAACGTGCAGTCATATTCTGGCACATAAAAGACCGGGTCGTATCCAAAGCCGTGTTCGCCGCGCGGCTGCTCGCAAATCCATCCGTCACACATGCCCTCAACGGTTCTGGTGGTCTCACCATCTGTAAACGCCACGACGCAGCGGAATCTCGCGCCCCGCTTCTCGCGCGGCACGCCTTGCAGCTCATGCAACAACTTCTTGACATTATCAGCGTAGCTGGCCGCCTCACCGGCGTAGCGACTGGAAAAGACACCAGGCGCGCCATCCAGGAACGCCACCTCGAGTCCGGTGTCGTCTGCCACGGCTGCAAGCCCTGTGTGTCGCGAAAGCGTTTTCGCTTTCTTGATGGCGTTCTCCTCGAGCGTTGCACCATCTTCAACGACTTCCGGTACTTCCGGGAAGGCGGTCAGCGGGACAAGCTCAACCTCGAGGTCGGCGAGGAGAGTTCGGATCTCGAGGACTTTATCCTGATTTCCGGTCGCCAAAACCAACTTCCCGTGCACGGCAACGAATCTCGCCATTTAGTTCGATGGGTGACCGGCTGACTGCACACCGCCCGCCGCACTCTCATAGAGATCGATCCAATCGACGATGCCAACGACCGCGGCATCGATGGGCACCAGCTCCGCCGGGTATGGCAGCGTCGCTTCGCGCGCCGTCACATAGTAGACCAGCTCTCCGGGACCGGCGCCGGCCGTGTCCACCGCAACAATTGGGGAGCCGATTTCATTTTCATGGTGGTCCATTGGCTGAATGATTTGCATCTTAGCGCCCACCAGACTGGCATCTTTTTGCGTCGCCCAAATGGTGCCGATGACTCTGGCTAGGTTCATTCAGCCACATCCAATTGGTCAACAATCGCCATAATCGTCGCGTCCACCGCCTTATTTTCTGTCAGAATCGTTTGCCGGGCAGAGCTGCCCTGGCAAATCAACACGATTTCGCCGACACCCGCACCGACTGCATCCACGGCCACAAGGAAGCCTTGTTTTTCCGTGTAATCGAGCTCAACGGGGCGCACGATCTGCAGTTTCATGCCAACCAGCCTTTCATCTTTTCTTGTTGCCCAGACCGTGCCGACAACTTTTGCAAGGATCAAATCGCTCTCCGTTAACCCGCGTAGACTTCTGCACTGGCTATGCGCTCAACTAACGAGCACCTAATTTAACAATATTTGAAAAAAAGTCAATAGGATTCCAGCAGTTTCTTCAACCTCATCATTTCGCTCTCCAGCCGATTGATCCGTCTTTCGAGCACCTCGTTTTTTTCAAGAAAATGCAAGAGAACATTTCGAGACTCGAGCGTTTCTGAAGGTCGGGGGAGAAACTCTGCACCGGGGTTGGGGAAACTCGCACGCGCCGCTAACGTGTCAATGGCGGTTTTTTCACCCACTTTGACGTTGGTCAGCAGGATCTTGTCCCCGCGCCTGTACTCCAGTGAAACGGTTTCACCCGGGGGTGTGTACTCTACCAGGCGGGCGAGCTCAGAAATGCTTCGGACTTCTTTGTAGGAGAATCTGAGGATCACGTCCCCTTCCACCAACCCGGCTTGCTGCGCCGGACTGTCTTCTTTGATTTGACTAACCTTTGGCTTCTGACCATCGCGGTACCCGACCACGCCCAACCATCCTTTGCGGACATACCCAAACTTGATGATATCGTTGGCAATGCGCTTGACCCAGTTGATGGGATAAGCCAGGGTCGGGGAATGGAAATCCCCCAGGGGAAGCTCGGACATGGCGCTGGCGGGATTGAGCTGTCCAGCAACCACGCCAACCACTTCACCTTGCAGATTGATGATGGGACTGCCGTTGTTCCCCGGGTTCAAAATGGCAGAGAGCTGAATCATGCCGTCGTTTCGCAAGCCGTTGACCGACCCAAATGTGATCGATGGGTAGACGCCCAGTGAATTCCCGATCATGAAATTCCAGGAACCCAGCAGGACCTCATCCGAATCCCCCAGACGCGCCGGCGCGACATTCTCCACCTCGATCTTCAACACGGACAGACCCGTCTCCGGGTCCTGTCCAACAAACTGCGCGGGCACCTCACGGCCGTCCACAAGGGTGACCACGTTCTTCTCCGCTCCCCACACGATGCTGCTGCGTGTCAAGATGTAGCCGGCTTCATTGAAAATGACGCCGCTTCCGATGTTGATGTAGGAAAGGGATTTCTTCTCTGTTTCTGACCTGAAGAAAGAAAGAATCCCTCTTTCTTTCTCGATGGACACCTCCTGGGAAAAATAAGAGGTCACAGTGACAATAGATTCCTTGGTGGAACCGATTAGGACCAGAATTTCCTTTTCCAGGGCTGCGAGAGTTTCGCCCGCAAATGCGAGCTGAACGCCGGTGGGCAGGACCAGGAGCAAGCAGACGACAAGGCCAACGTCGAATTTTGTCTTTACAACACGCACGAGTTCAACTTCGAATCAAAGATGGACATGACAAAAGCCAACATCCAGCTAAAACTCAACTTGCAAGATAGGGCTCTCTGAGGCGCCATGTTTTGAAGAATCAATCTTGCTGGCGTTTGGCGGGGTTAGTCGGTCGATGGCCGATCCGCCCTGTGGCAAAAGCACCTGGTCAACCGGTACGTACCGAACGGGAAGAGAATTGGTCAAGCCATTTCCGGAGTCGTTTCGGCTCACCTGATAGCTTGGGAATGAAGACGAAGATACCGGAATCCGATTGCTGAGCTTGGAGTCGGTCAGGTTCAAGAGAAAAATGATGGCAACCGCGGCCAGCGCCCCGGTAGTGACCATCGCCGGAGTCCGAAGCGTGCCGGCACCCCCCCCCAGCCTGCTCATGCTCCTTTCCATCTTGATGCGAGTCCGGAGAACCGTGTCAAAATCCGGCGAGATCTTGACAGACCGGAGACCTCGGAGCCGGGTCTTCAAGGCCTTGACCTGATCGTAAAACGCTCGTGCCTCCGCATCGTCTTGCAACTGTTCGTCGATTCTCTTTCTGGCATCCAGGGGCAGCAGACCATCAATATAGTCGAAGATGTCGTCTCTGAATTTGTCCCAATTTCTCATAGGCATTCCCTCTAACTATACTGACAAGCACACACTACTTATTCGGAAAAAACTAGAAAAGCTATTTCTTTTTCATCAGATATTTCAGTTGGGTTTGAAGCTTCAGGCGTCCACGGTTCACTCGGGACTTGACCGTCCCTATCGGAACTTTGATGATCTTACTAATCTCCTCATAGGAGAGTTCCTGCACATCCCTGAGAATAATCACCTCCCTGAATTTCGGCGATAAGTTATTGATTTCACGTTGAATTATCTCTTCTTGAATAATGCCGTCTACCTGATCTTCAGGATTATGTCCTTCGTCAGAGATCTCATAATCGCGGTCCTCGAACCCCATATCGGTGACAGAGAATAATTTCCGTCTCTTGCGCCGGCGCAACTCCGTCCGCGACAAATTGCCGGCAATCGTGTAGATCCAAGTCGAGAACTTCGCAATTCTCTTGTAGGCTTTTCGCTTGCGGTAAACTCGAAGGAATGTCTCTTGAACGATATCCTCCGCTTCCTCCTGATTGCCGACGAACCTGTAAACGAAATTCAAAAGCTGCTCTTTGTATCTCTTGACAATCAAGTCAAACGCATAGACATCGCCCTTCTGGAAACGTTCAATCAATTCTTCATCGGAGGGGCGATTGTCAGTACGCTGATGGGATTGTGACATATCGTTGCTATTTCCGAGGTCTTCAACCATGCTTAGTTCAAAAAGTTCCTGCCGCTTGATGCACGTTTAGAAGTCCGACCTGAAAATATTATTTTTGCCCTGCCCGCCTTCCACTGGCACCCTGCCCGCTGTGGGTTGACGGGAGCAGGTTTCGCAGGCATAGCCTTGCCCTCAGCCATTCATGCGAACGCGCTGGAGTCCAGATTTTCCGCGCAAGCTCTGGTTAGTGCAATATTCTGAGCAGCATCGTTTGTAGAGCAATCTTCGGGGATTGCTGGCTTGTCTTTAGTTTCAGGTCGGTCGTCAGAAGATACTCAAAAATGTTTTCAAATTGCTCGAAAGAATACTTTTGCGCCATTTCCTTCGACTTGCTGACAAAAAACGGAGGGATGCCGGTCATCGAGGCAATCTCACTTTGGCTTTTTCCTTGCTCAACACATCCTTTGACCTTGAGCAGATTCACAAAATGCCGGGAAATCATGGCAAGAATGGCCGTGTGAGACTCACCGCTGTCCAACATCTTGTTCAAAATGAGCAGCGAGTTCCTGACGTCACGGTGGCCAATGGCATCGTTCAGGTTGAAGACACTAAACTTTCGTGACAGCCCGACCACCCGTTGCACGTCGGCCTCCTGGATCTTCTTCTCGCCATCCAAATTCAAGATTATCTTGTCCAGCTCGGTGACGATCGCTCTCAGGTTATTGCCGACATAGGCATGGATCAGCAGTGACGCGTCATAGGTGATTTCAAGCCCCTTTGCCTTCAGATAATCTCGAATCCAGCCTGGTACGTGGTTGTCATACAGGGGCTTGAATTCCACAAAACAGGTGCGGGACTTGATCTGAGAAAAGGCTTTGTTCCGTGCATTGAACTTGTCGCTGATCAACACCAACCTGGTGGTTGCTGACGGCTTCTCGAGGTACTTGGCCAGGGCCTCCAGACTGGAGGGGGCAAGCTTGTGGAGGTCTTTCACCACAACCATGCGACACTCGGCCAACATCGGAAAGGCGTTGGCCGTCTCGATGATCGTGCCGGCGTTCACCTGGTCGGCAAAGAAGAGAGCATAGTTGAATTCCTTTGTCGAGGGATCCTTGATGACCGCCGCCGTGACGCGCTTCAGGCTATCCTCGATGAGATAATCCTCGGCGCCGCTGAAAAAATAAGCGTTGTGCAACGGCCCCTTCCGCAGATGTTGTAAGAACGCAGCGTAGTTCATCCTATCGCTTCTGTGACTCCTTCTTCATAGCCGTTCGCAGGGCAAAAACGAAGCCCCCCCAGATCAGGCCGAGCATGAGGCACATCATGATAATCGCTGACAGAGACATGTTTCTACTCCAATTCTGTTTTGCAGAACCTCAGAAATAGGCCTCAGCCTATTTTCCTCGTAGACTTCACTGCGAAGAAAGTCAGTTAGCGCTTCGCGCCGTCATTTGCCTTGCGGGCGTCATTGAGCAACCACTGACCCATGACGCCCGCAGGGCAAATGACAACAAAGGACGAGCGAAGCTCAAATGACAAAGCAACAAATTGTCGCTGGCGCGGCGCCGAGCACCTAATTCGATGCCTGCGCGTCGAGCGCCTTCTGCCGCACACTTTTCTCAAAAAGCTTGTTGTTCAAAAGAATAAATACGCCGATGGCCACCAGCCACTGGAACAAGCACGTTCCCAGGCTGAACGTGCGGAAGGGATTCCACCACCCTTCGGGGTCGTAGGAGGCAACCGCCTGCCAGGACCACCAGCCGATCAAAGCCATGAACTCGATTGGGATGAGAACCAGAACGATGGCATTGAACCACCGGCCCGCAGCCAGGTCATTGCCCTCGGAGTTGATCAGTTGGGTACGCATCTTTTCCACGCCGTATTTGATGGCGGCAAAGGTGAAAAACATGCCGCTGATGATCAGACCTAATCCCCACACCCAATCCTGATTGTTCAGGAATTGCAAACTGAGCGCCGAGGGCAGGCCGAGCAAGAATCCGAAGACGCTCACAAAGACGATCGCCAGACGCCGCTCGAGCCCGGCATCCATAAAAATTCTGGTCGCCAGCTCGATCATCGCGATCAAGGACGACAGGGCTGCGGAGGCCAGAGCAAGGAAGAAGATGATCAGCAGCCCGGAGCCCATCGGCATCTCGCCGAACAACTGAGGCACCCACATAAAGGTAATGCCGGTCGAGGCCGGTCCGGAATCGCTCACAATCTCCTGGGGGGACAATCCCAGTTGTGGCGCCAACGCAAAAACCGCTGGCAACACAACCAGGGCCGCCAGCAAAGACGCCGAGTTGTTGCCGAGACCGGCAATGAATGAATTCAGCACCACGTCTTCCTTCTGCCTCATGTAGACCGCATAGGTCAGAATCAGGCCCCAGCCGGCACCCGTGGACCACGCCGATTGTGACAGCGCCTCGAGCCAGGTCTTGTAATGGAACAGCATCTCCAGCCTGGGCTCGAAAAGAAAATTCAACCCGGCCATCGCGCCCGGCAGCGTCAGCGCCCGAACCGCAGCAATGACCAGGAGAAAAAACAGCGTTGGAATCAGGATCTTGTTGGCCCGCTCGATGCCCTGCACGACACCCTCGTATATCACAACCGCGCCGACGGCCATGGAAAGCAGGTGGAACAGGACGGGCTCATAGCCCCCAGTAAACCCATTCCAGAACGCCTGAGCATCGCTCAAACCGCTGTCAAAGAAGAGAGCGGCGACAAAATATTTCACGCACCACCCCATCACGACCGAGTAGTAAAACATGATCGCCATGGTGCAGAACCCGACAAATGCCCCCATCCAGGTGAATCGTTTACCGAGAAACTCACCAAAGGCGCCGATGGTCCCGTGCCGGGTCTTTTTCCCGATGGTAAATTCGATGATGAGAAGAGGAATGGACCACAAAAACAGGAAGATGAACCACGGGATGAGAAAGGAGCCGCCACCGTTCTGTGCCACGATTCTCGGGAATCGCCAGATGTTCCCCGTTCCCACCGCCATGCCAAGCGCGGCCAAAATCAACGCCCACCGCGATGAGAAGAATTCGGCTTGCTTCATGTTCCTCCCTCTGTACTTGTCTGAATTACGTCATACAGTTCAACGTCAGTCCCAGGATTCCAACAGCCAAGCAATAATACCCGAAACGGTCAAACCGACCTTTTTGCAGCACCGCGACCAACCAGTGGATAGCCCACAAGCCGGAAACAAAAGCTGCAACGCATCCGACCGCATAGTCTATCAGATTGGCAAACGGCGGCGGGGCAAGAAGCAATTCATAGGACTTGATCAGCGTCACCCCAAGTATCAAAGGCACCGCCAGCAAAAACGAATACCGTGCGCTTTCTTGCGGGTGAATCCCTAGCGCCAAAGCCGTGCTGATGGTCGTACCAGAGCGCGAGACGCCCGGGAAAAAGGCGACAACCTGGGCCAGTCCCACCAGGAGTGATTTTGGAAAACTCAACGGAAGCTGCTTTTCTTTTGCGAATCGGGTTGCGGCAAGGATCAATCCGGTAAATATCAAAGCGCCGCTCACGAAGGTCGTACTGGAGAAAGCGGTCTCAAAAAAGTCGCGGAACAAAAGGCCCAGAACTGCCGTCGGCACCGTTCCAACCACGATAAGCCAGAACAGTCGAACCCCCTGCGAGACCGTTCGGTCGGGCTCACCCGCCTCCTCTGTCCGGCCTTTTTGCAGGAGATGCGCCTTGACGTCTACCAGGATTTGCCAAAGATCATTTCTGTAGACCGTGACGACGGCGATCAACGTGCCAAAGTGAACAAATATCTCGAAGGTAATTCCATCCTCATGGATGCCCAAAATCGATTTTGCCAGTACCAGGTGCCCTGAACTGCTAATCGGCAAGAATTCTGTTAAACCCTGAACGATCCCCAGTAGAACCGCTTCAACGACCGACAAATAACACTCCTGTCCATGACTAAAACGGTGATGTCTCGCTTCCGGCTGCGATTTTCATTCTTTTGCTCTGACCATGAAAAACATGAGACGTAGGTAGCCCGACGATCAGAATGAAGAAGCTACTTTCCAGGCTTGCGCGCTGAAAAAGTCGCGATCAATATAACCCATTTCCTCTAATATTGCAAGTGAAAATTAGAAGACGGATCTTGCTCGCATGTCAATAAAAAGGGCTTCGATTGAATGTCAAAGCCCGGTGGAAACCACAGGAATTCATTCTTGCGAGGCCACAGGCCGGGGTGACGAAAGAGGTGTCGTTCTCCGGCAGCTTAGTGGCCCACCAGCACCGTGATGCCTGCCATGAACTTGATCTGGTCGAGCTCGGATGAATAGATGAGCTGGCCGGTCACGATCAAATTGTTTCGCCAGGAAAAATCAGCCCCGCCGGTCAAGTTCAGAGACAGCTCATTGTCCCCGCGGCCGCGCGGCCGGTTGGTTATCATGAGCGCCAGCCCACCGCCGGCAAAGAAATCGACCGTGCTCTTCGAGGGAAAGTAATACCGAAGATTGCCGTTGAGACTCAGGATGTCGGTTTTGTTCTTGCTGAAATAATCAATACTGGGGAAGAGGACGAGATTCTTGTGAATTTCCCCGAGATCGACATGCCCGCCAAATACGATGGCCCCATCGAGGCCGTCTGCATCTACAAAGCCAAGCCGACCGCCAATCCCGTGAAAGCCCAGATTCTGAGCAAACGCAGCGGGAGCTATCACTGCCGCAATCAAACTGGTAATGGCAAGTGCAGTTGACCAACGTCTCATTTATTCTCCATCCTCTCCTTAAGAGGCTGTGCAAGACTAAAATGGTGTTTCACCGTGACCATCCCCCCTTGCCCCGACTCATGTACTATAGAATCAAGGAATCGGGGCTTATGGGGTATCCCGAAGAAGCGACCCACAAGGGGTCGGGGCTACAATTCGAGGTTACTATTGTAAGTCTTAAGCCGGACGAGCCGGAACCAAACAGGTTTTTTGAAAAGTTTAGAAAAAAATTGTCGCTGTAACTTACATAATAGCGTCATCAGCAGCCCTGAGTTCTAAAGTCTTGCCAAAAAACGTCAAGACTTTAGAACTCAGGGATTAATGGTCAAATAATAATGCACATCATCTTAGACAAAAGGTTTTCTTATCGACTCGAAATCTTCTGGATTTCCTTCGCAAGGCTGTCAATTTTCTGATTTAGTTTTTTGAACTCTTCCTCATATGTGGGCTTGAATCTCGTCAGGGCCTGGTCAACCCGGCTGTCTATCGCTTTTTTAAGAAATTCGAGCTCCTCATCTGCCTTTTGCATCAAGGTTTTGACAAATGTCGGGCCCTCGTCTTTCGACAACTCCCCCTTCTCCACCAGGTCATTCATAATCTCCTGGGCCTTTTCTTTGGTTAGAGAATAGATGCCAAGACCGGCGAGCACGGTTTTCTTCAGTATGCCTGAGCTATCCATTTGGGTTACCCTCAATTTTGATGCTTAATAATTCGGCCATTGATGAATTGCAAGATGTTTACTGCCTGATTTACACGGTTGTTGCCAAGAAAAGAGACGTTCCCTTTCGTTCCGGTGTAGTTGTCCAGCTCGTTTAATTTGGTCTTTATTTCAAGGCCTGTGCGTGCCCCGGTCTGCACGGTTTGCCGGATAATTTGGTACGCATCGTAGCCAAAGACCTCCCATCTCTCCGGCGTCCGTTTCATTTTGAGCCGGAAATCGGTGCGAAAGCGGCGAAAATCCATGTTGCTTTCATCCGGAAAGTAATCGCTCACGAAAATGGCGCCGTTGATGTAGCGTTCGACTTGCGGGTCTTTCAGCACATCGATATCGTCCAGATATTCGCCGCCGAGGATCTGACTGCGGATGTTGTTCAAGGCGAGCTGCGGCGCCACGTATTTGAGATCCTCGGAGTAGACAGGAACAAAGAATCCATCAATGGAAAGCACAGGGATATCGTCTTCATCCAACCTGTCGCCTTGTTCCTCTGCTTCCCGGATCAACTCTATGACGTCCGTGGAGTCATGATGAAAGGCGGACTCGCGGATATTCTTGAACTGCCGGCTCAAGTCTTCCGGGGTTCCGTAGTACCAGCCCTGGGCAATGATGCGGCCGCCGAGCCGATCGACGGTGGAGGTAAAACTATCCACCATTTGCTGACCATACTCATCGGCCGGCGCCAGGGTGGCAAACGTTGCCATGCCCAGCTCCTTGACGGCATATTCTGCAATCGCACGCCCTTTGCGCTCCAGGTCGCTATTCAACTGGAAGATAGACATACCGACAGAGGCGACGCCGTTTTCGGAGGCAGCGGGGGCCAGCAGCGGCACCTCGTCTACCGCAGCCAATGCCCCAATTCCAGCCGTGACCGAGCTTTCCAGCTCGCCGATGAGCACGCGCACATGCTCTCGGTGAATCAGGGTGTTCACATGATGCAAGGCTTTGATCAGACTGCTTTCCGAATCTCGAATGACGAGCTGAATTGGGCTCTGAGAGCCGTTGGTCGCGTGGCTGTGGGCAAATCTGACCCCTCGCAAGACTCCCAGGCCCTCCTCGCTGTAATAGCCTGAGAGGGGCAAAATCACTCCGACCTTGACCGGCCGGTTGACCATGCTTTTTGCCTCCGTCAGCAGTTGATCGATCTGAGCGGTATGGGCGCTGGCGCCATGCCGTCTCTTGTATCTGTTCAGGAGTGAAACCGCATCGTCTGTAGCGCCATTCAAGATCTGTTGCCGTGCCAGCGCGCTCGTTACCAGCGCAGACGAGCCGTCACCTTTGGCATAGCGCAAGAGCCGGCGCAGTTCTGAGCTGGACAAGTCAGCTCGCATGATTTGATTGGCCAGCTTTCGCCCTTTGATAGCTAACCTGCGCTCCGAGCTTTTGTCCACCAGCCAGAGCAAATCCTTGACAGCATCGTTGCGGCGATTGAGTCTGTAGTTGGCGCTCGCTCTGGCATAATAGGCATCATCAAGGTATTTGCTTTGTGGGAAGGTGCTGATGAGCCTGTCGTAGTAAGGCAACGCCTCGGCATACCGGCCCAGGTGGTACAAGCTCTTGCCGGTCATCAGCAAAGTCGCGGTCATGCGATGATGCAAGGTTTCGCTGTTGGCCAGGGATTTGAAGCCGGCAAGCGCTGCACGGTAATCCTTGCCGACGTAGCGGGTCAGCGCACTCTTGAACGCTTTCTCGCTTTTCGCCGCCACCCTGACCGTCCCCCCCTGCGCGCGCACATCCTGGTGCGTAAAAAGAGATGAAAGCAGAAAAACAAAAACGTAAAGGCCCGTGTAAACTTTTTTCATAAGTTGACACCCCTCATTCTACGGTCACACTCTTGGCCAGATTACGGGGTTGATCAACATCGCAGCCGCGCTTGATGGCAATGTAATAGGCCAGGAGTTGCAACGGAATAATGGATAAAATTGGTGTTAAGAAGTCCAGGGTGGGGGGCACATAGATGACATGGTCCGCCCGTTTCTCGATCTCTTCATCCCCTTCAGTTGCAATGGCAATGATGCGACCGCTGCGGGCTTTGACTTCTTCGATGTTGGTGCTGATTTTTTCGTAGGTGGAGTCCCGGGTGGCGATAAAGACAACCGGCATATTTTCGTCGATCAGCGCAATGGGACCATGTTTCATTTCTGCAGCCGGATAGCCCTCAGCGTGAATGTAAGAAATCTCTTTTAGTTTCAGCGCCCCTTCCAGGGCAACCGGAAAGTTATAACCGCGGCCAAGATAGAGAAGATTCTGGCTCTGGTGATATTCTTCAGCAATCCTGTTGATTCCCTCATGGTCTTCGAGTATCTTTTTGACTTTGCCTGGCAACGCTTTCATTTCATTGACGATTTCAGTTCCTCTCGAGGCACCCATGTTGCGCATCCTGGCCAAAAGCAAACTCAGCAAACTCAGCACGGTGACCTGGGAGGTGAACGCCTTGGTCGAGGCGACCCCAATCTCAGGGCCGGCGTGCAAGTAGACACCGGCGTCGCTCGCCCGCGCGATGGTCGACCCGACGACGTTGCAAATGCCGAGCACCTTCGACCCTTTCCGTTTGGCTTCGCGCATAGCGGCCAGCGTGTCCGCAGTCTCACCGGACTGGCTGATCACAAACGTCACCGACCCCCGTTCGATCACCGGGTCGCGGTAGCGGAATTCGGATGCATACTCGACTTCAACCGGTGTGCGAACCAGCTCTTCGATCATGTATTCGCCGATGAGAGCCGCATGCCAGCTCGTGCCGCAGGCCGAAAACAAGATTTTGGGGGCATAGAGGAGAGAATCGATCTCATGCTGAATGCCGCCCAGCGTCGCGGTGCCCTCATCGTGAAGAAGTCTGCCGCGCATGGCGTCTTCGATGGTCTGCGGTTGTTCCATGATCTCCTTCAGCATGAAGTGATCATAGCCGCCTTTCTCGATCCTTCCCAGGTCAAACGCAATCCTTTCCACCTGCTTATCGACCTCGAGATTGTCGATGGTTTTGATTTTGACCCCTTGCCGCGAGATCACCGCAATCTCATTATCATCGAGGTAGGTGACATCTTTGGTGTGATTGATGATGGCTGAAACATCGGAGGCGACCACAAACTCACCCTTGCCCATGCCGACCACCAGGGGACTGCCCCGACGCGCCGCGACCAACGTCTCGGGATCATCCAGGGAGAGGACGAGAATGCCAAAGGTGCCCTCGACCTGGCTCAGAGCCGAGCGCACCGCGTCTTCCAGACAGGTGCCGTTTTGACTGTACTCCGAGATCAGATTCACCAGCGCCTCCGTATCGGTGTCCGTGGCAAACCGGTAGCCGCTATTCTCCAATTTGGTCTTGATGGTTAGATAGTTTTCGATAATGCCATTGTGAATCAACGCCAGGCGGCCGCGGGTGTCGGTATGAGGATGGGCATTCTTCTTGTTGGGCAATCCATGCGTGGCCCATCTCGTGTGCGCAATTCCGAGATGGCCTGAGATGGGATTCTGCACCAGGCACTTCTCCAGTTCCGATATCTTGCCGGGCTGCTTTTCGAGCACGATGGCGCCGTCACTGAGCACCGCGATACCGGCTGAGTCATAGCCGCGGTACTCGAGTCGTTTCAACCCGTCCATCAGGATGGGCGTTGCGTCCCTGTTTCCGATGTACCCAACGATGCCGCACATAATCTCTCTCCTTAGATGAGTTGAGGTTGTGGATGGGGTCTCAAGGTCTCAATCACAGCCCACTGAACGATATGGAAACGGAGGTGAAAACTTAGAAAGAAAAATCCTAAAATGCAAGCGAAATTCCCGTCGCAAATGGCCCCCGGACTACTCCCACTCGATGGTGCTGGGTGGCTTGGAGCTGATGTCATAAACCACACGATTGACGCCCCGAACTTCGTTGATAATACGATTGGAAACGTGTGCGAGCAGATCATAGGGTATGCGGGCCCAGTCGGCGGTCATGCCGTCGACGCTCGTCACCGCCCGCAGCGCCACCACATTGTCGTACGTTCTGAAGTCGCCCATGACTCCGACAGACTTCACGGGGAGCAGCACGGCGAACGCTTGCCAGATTTCGCCATACTGCTGGTGTTTCCGGAGCGCCTCGATGAAAATCGCGTCCACCTCCCGCAAGATGGCGAGGCGCTCTTCGGTGATCCCGCCCAAAACGCGCACGGCCAGCCCCGGCCCCGGAAACGGGTGGCGCCCGACAATGGCTTCAGAAAGGCCCAGCTCCCGGCCGACGTTGCGAACCTCATCCTTGAACAACTCCCGCAGCGGCTCGATGAGCTTCAGATTCATCACCTCCGGCAGGCCACCGACGTTATGGTGCGTCTTGATGGTAGCGGAGGGACCGTGCGTCGAAACGCTCTCGATGACATCGGGGTAAAGCGTGCCCTGTACCAGGTAGGCAACATCCGCGATCTTTTCTGCTTCCTCCTCGAACACCTCAATGAACGTTGCGCCAATGATCTTGCGCTTCTGTTCCGGGTGGCTCACGCCGGCGAGTTTGTCGAGAAACCTTTTCGCCGCATCGACAGCGATAAAATTGGAGCGGAAATACTTCGAGAAGGTTGCGCGCACCTGCTGGGTTTCGTTCTTGCGCATCAACCCGTTGTCGACGTAGATACAGGTCAACTGTTCGCCAACCGCTTCATAGACGAGCGCCGCCGCCACGGCCGAGTCCACGCCCCCGCTCAGGCCGCAGATGACCTGCCCATCTCCCACGCGTTCACGGATTTCACTGACGGTGTTTTCGACAAAAGAAGTCGCCGTCCAGGTGCCGCCACAGCCGCAAATCTCGAACAAGAAATTTGCCAGGATTTTTTGTCCCTCGACCGTGTGCGAGACTTCAGGATGGAACTGGACGCCGTAGAGCTGCTTCTTGCGATTTACCAGCGCCGCAACCGGCAAATTTTCCGTATGGGCAATCGCCTCAAAGCCGGCCGGCGGCTCGACCAGCGCATCGCCGTGGCTCATCCAGACCCGGGACGTACGCACAACATTCTTGAACAAATCATGCTCATCGTCGACTGTTAGCTCCGCCAGGCCATACTCCCGCTTGTGGGTCGCAGCGATTTGACCGTCATGAAAATGCGCCATGACTTGCAAACCATAGCAGATGCCCAGAATTGGAATTCCGAGTTCAAAGATCTCCCCCTCAGGCAAGGGTGCAGACTCGACATAGACCGACTCCGGACCGCCGGAAAGGATCACGCCTTTCGGCTTCAGAGCCTGCACTTCCGCGCGCGAAATATTGAAAGGCTTGATCTCAGAATAGACCCCGAGCTCGCGTACCCGCCGTGTGATGAGCTGCGTGTATTGCGAACCGAAGTCAAGAATGAGAACCAGTTCTTCCGGGCGTGATCGCATGAGATTCTGCTAAGGGGTGATATTCCAGGTTTTCAGCTCGTCGAGATAAGGGTAGTTGGTCAAGTCGTAGTGCAGGGGCGTGATGGAAACCCTGTTGTTCCTGATGGCAAAATCGTCTACTTCCAGGTCTTGCTCGCATTCCACTTTCTTGCCGGTCAGCCAGTAGTAGACGCGGTTGGCCGGATCCACGCGTTTGTCATATCTTTCCAGATACGTCGTCTGGCTTTGCCGCGTGATTTGCACCCCCACAATCTCCTCCTCCCGCAGCGCCGGCACATTGACGTTCAGCAGGGTTCCGCGCGGCAAGCCATGTTCCAGGACAAGACCGGCCAGTTTCCGGGCAAACCCGGCAGCGTAGTCGAAGTCAGGATCGGTGTACGTGGTCAACGAAACAGCAAAAGAAGGGATATCCAGAATCGTGCCCTCGGTGGCGGCCGAAACCGTGCCGGAATAGATCGCATTGATGCCGGAGTTCGACCCGAGGTTTATTCCGGAAACCACCAGGTCAGGCTTCTCTTTCAAAAGGGCCCAATACGCGATCTTCACGCAATCGGCTGGCGTGCCGTTGACCGCGTAGCCAAAGAACTTGCCATTTTTCTCATAATCCCAGACACGCAACGGGTCGGAGAGCGTAATGGCGTGTCCGACAGCACTCTTCTCGCTGTCGGGCGCCACGACCGTAATTTCACCCATTGCCTCCAGCTCCCGGTGCAGCGCCGCCAGACCGGGTGCATTGATCCCGTCGTCGTTGCTCAGGAGAATCTTTGGCTTGTTTTTGAACATCATTAGTTTTTGGCGGCCTCATCGTCAAATGTGTCCGGGCTGGACCGATGGACGTTGACGAGACGCTGCAGGCTTTCAGCTTCCAGCTCGCCATTGCTGGAGTTTTCATCCATGGGTGTGTCGGTTGCGAACTCGAGGATGTCACGCAGCTTTTCTTTTATCTCGTAACGGCTCACAACCGCATCCACGAAGCCGTGGTGCAACTGAAATTCTGAACGCTGGAACCCATCGGGCAGATCCTGTCCGATGGTTTGTTTGATGACTCTTGGCCCGGCAAAGCCGATGAGCGCGCCCGGTTCAGCGAGGATGATATCGCCCAGCATGGCGTAGCTGGCCGTGACCCCGCCGGTGGTCGGATCTGTGATGATCGAGATGTAGGGCAGGCCAGCGTCGGCAAGCCGGGCAAGCCGGGCCGAAGTCTTCGCCATCTGCATGAGCGAAATGGCCCCCTCCATCATGCGCGCGCCCCCGGAAGCCGAGACGATGATGACGGGCAGATGACGTTTCAAGGCCTCATCAATTGCGCGGACGATTTTTTCGCCCACCACCGAGCCCATGCTGCCCCCGATAAATGAAAAATCCATCACGCACAAGACCACCTCGTGACCATAAATCTTCCCGAACCCTGTGCGAATGGCGGATTTGTGGCCCGTCTTCTTGACGGCCGTCTTGATTTGGTCCGAATATTTCTTGGAGGCCTTGAATTTCAAGAAATCGACCGAGCATACGTCGAGGTTGAATTCATCGAACTGGCCGTTGTCCAGCAATTGCGCGATGTAGTCGGAGCTCTGGACGCGGAAGTGAAAACCGCACTTGCTGCACACATGAAAATTCTTATCCAACTCGCGTTTGTAGATAATTTCAGTGCAGCCTTCACACTTGATCCACAGCTCCGGCATTTCCTTTTTCTTCTGAGGCTTGAGCCCTTCTTTCGCCCGCTTGAACCAATCCATCGCTTATCTCTCCTGCAATGACAAACTCATCAGAATCGCGTCATCATTTACATGGGAATAGTAATTCTTTCTCACACCATCTTCCTGAAACCCATGCTTCAAATAAAGACTGCGTGCCGCGCGATTTTCGGCACGCACTTCCAAATAGATGTCACAGATATTCTTTTGCAGAATATCTGAAATAATATACCCTAACAAATAGCTGCCGACGTTCTGCCGGCGGTATCGTCTGTCCACGGCAAAATTTGCCAGATGTGCTTCCAGGTCAAAATACCAGCAAACGGAATAACCGATGATTTCACCGTTGTTCAAAACAACATGTGAAAAAGAATAGTTGTTACGCAAGATCTCATGAGCAAAATTATTGCGCGACCATGGGTCCGCGAAGGAGTCACTCGCCAGCTCCAGCACTCGGTCCAGATCCGTCATTTTCATCGCACGGATCTGTAAGTTCGGCATCTTTGGCGGATTCTGCATGGGGGATCCGCCTTCACGCGCGCCGGTCGACATCATCTCGTTTTTTCCCGGGATCAAAGGTTTTCAGGTAAAACGGCTCGAGCGTGTCGGCCGCTTCTGTTTCCCCTGTCCTGATTTTCGCAACAGCTAACTGAGCAATCTGCAGAGGCATCGCCAGAGATGAAGGATAGGGCACCGCTACCATTTTCTCACTCGTGATGCGCTCCAAAAGCGACGGCGGATTCGCCACGACCAGCGTTCCGCCCTCGAACAAGCTCCCGCCGACATCATCGAGTGCCACAATGGCGTAATCCGAGACGCGCTTGCCGCCACCTGCCCCATCGTAGAACGCAGCATAGACTTCATTCTCTCGTGCCTTGATGACCGCACAAATCGACCCTTGCCAGGGGGTCACCCCGGAGGCGAGCGCATCCAGTGTATTTACCGCCGCGATAGGGCGGCTTAGCGCGAAGGCCAACCCTTTGGCGACCGCCAGACCGATGCGCAACCCCGTGAATGAGCCCGGGCCGATGGAGACCCCGAGTCCGTCGATTTCTTCAAGTTGCCAATTCGCAGCACCCGTCAACATCTGAATCACCTGCACGAGTTTTTCATTGTGCATGTTTTTCATGTTCAACCGGTATTCCGCCACGAGAGCGGGACCGTCTGTGAGCGCAACGCCACAGAGTTCCGTGGCCGTTTCAATGGCAACGAGCTTCATGGCGTAACGATTCGAATCTCCCGGCTGTCCTCATGGCCAGCACGAAACAGATGGTGCAAATACACTTCATATCGCCTTTGTGGCAGGAGTTCGACAATCTTTTCGGCCCACTCAATCAGGCAGACCCCCTCACCCGAGAAATACTCGTCGCATCCAAGCTCGAGCGCTTCCTCCACACCGGCGATTCGATAAAAATCGAAGTGGTAGATCGGAATCCCGGCGGCATACTCATTGATGAGCGTGAAAGTGGGGCTGCTCGGCGCTTCGATGCACTCCAGGCCCTGGCATACGCCGGTGATAAAAGTCGATTTGCCGCTGCCCAGCTCGCCGAAGAAAGCCACCACATCGCCCGCTTGTAAATGGGCTGCCAAAGTCTGCCCGAGACCGATGGTTTCTTCTGAACTTTTCGAAAGAACACGCCGTTCCGTGCCTGACTCTTTCTCGGCAACCGGTAAGCCTGGGACGACCACAAGCCCCGCCTCCTCAACGGCCCTTCGGGTGCAAAGTCACCACCGGCAGGATCATCTCCTCCATGGAAACGCCGCCGTGCTGCAAACTATCTCGATAATAATTCAAGTAATGATGATAGTTGGTCGGATAGACGAAATAGTAATCTTCCTTTGCAATGAGATAGTTCGAATTCAACCCAAGAGAGGGCAACTTGTAACTGCCCGGGTCCTTGACAATGATCGCATGTTTCGTATCGACCTTCAAGCTCTTGCCGTACTTGTAGCGCAAATTGGTCGAGGTATTACGGTCACCGATCACTTTTGCGCCACGCATGCCGCGCACACTGCCATGGTCGGTGGTCAGGACCACCATGCAGTCGCGTTGCGCCAGTTCCTTCAACATTTGAAAGACATGTGAGTGTTCAAACCACGATTTGGTGAGAGAACGGTACGCTGCCTCATCGGGGGTGATCTCGCGCAGGACCTCGGAATCACTACGGCTGTGCGCGAGAATATCGACAAAATTGACCACGATCGCGACCAACGGAACGCTCGAGAACGTGGCGATCCTCTTGGTTACGCTGCGGGCCTCATACGCATCCAGAATCTTGATGTATTTGGCCTCGGGCTTCAGCTCGACTCCCACGTGTTCTAACTGTTTGATCAGCAGGTCGTGCTCATACCGGTTGAGGCTGTGCTCATCGTCGGTGCCCTGCTGCCAGAATTCGGGAAAGCGCTCACGTATTTCGCTCGGGAATAGCCCGCTGAAAATCGCATTGCGTGAAAACGGCGTGGCCGTGGGCAATATCGAGTAATAGTACTCTTTTTGCACCTCAAAATAGGGATAGAGTAGGGGTTCGAGGGTCAGGAACTGGTCCAGGCGCAGATTGTCCAGGACCAGGAATACGAGATTGCGCTGCTGGTGCAGATGCGGCACAACACACTTCTGCACCAGATCGACAGAAAGTGTTGGCGAACCTTTGCGGTCGTTGACCCAGAATGGATAGTTGTTCTCAATAAACTTCGCGAACTCGACATTGCACTCTCGTCCCTGGTCATGCAGTGTCTGTTTGAGGCCAAGCTCGCTGTGCTGGTCGGTTTCGACTCCCCACTCACTCAGCCGGCAATAAATGGTGATCCAGTCCTGCCACGTCAGCGGGCCAGCGAGCATCCGGGTTATCTCGTTGAACTGCGAAATGTAATCGCGCGAAATGCGCTCACCGGTGATCTTGGTGCTCTCCAGAATTTTCTTACACGTTAGCAGAATCTGGCTCGGATTGACCGGCTTGGTCAGGTAGTCATCTATCTTGCTGCCGATCGCATCCTCCATGAGCGACTCCTCCTCGCTCTTGGTCACCATCACGACCGGCAGGGACGGATGCTCATCCTTTATCTCCCCGAGCGCTGTCAAGCCATCTTTGCCGTGCAGCATCTCGTCGAGCAACACCATATCGAAACTCTCCTGGCGCAGCAAGGTGATGGCGTCCTCTGCGTTGGTGACCGGCCGAACGTCATAGCCGCGCTCCTGCACAAACATTATATGCGAGCGCAGCAGTTCTATCTCGTCATCTACCCAGAGAATCTTTCCTTTTGGCGTCATGGATGTAGTCCAGTTAGGTGAAAGCGTTAAATTTCAAGATAGCGAATTTTGCCGCGTTTGTCAACCGGCAATTTCAGCAGAATTGCAGGTCCCCTATCTTTTGAGAGACAGTTACTTCAGGCCGGATTCAACACGGTTTGCAACCGTGTTTTTGGTACAAGCCGAGAGGGTTGGGGCTGTCCCAAAAGTCAGAAACGAGCCACGATTTGTCAGTCCTGCGAAACAGCCCCGACGAGCACGCTTTCTCCATGCTAGAACTACGCAAACGAAGAAGGGAGGAAAGCTGAAAGGATAGAGAAGAAGCACTTGTGATTGTGCAAGAAGCGCGGGTGCGTAGAAGGCTGGCGCTCTCTGGCTCTAATCGTGCAGACGATAAAGTGTGATGCCCCAATTGGCCGGGTCATAGGGTGGCGCATCATTCCACTCTTCAAATGAGTGCGAATCATCGGTCTCATAATACAAAACATACTCGCCGCGCTTCAAGAAAATCGTCCCGTCAAACACGCGATTTTTCCTGGCCCCGCCAGCATGCTCCGTCTGGCGAAACGTCATCTCCCAGACCGTCTGGCGTGTTTCAGCATCTTCGATCCAGCCGTAGTCATACATGTTTCCCGAGGAGCCCTCGCCGAGTGCGTAGACGCGAACTTCAGTATCTCGGTCGAGCGTGAACCTCTCCCGTTCACGGTCATAGTCGTGCAAGCCAACGATCTGTACGATGATTTTGCCATTCTCGCGCTCGTCCAGCTTCGTAACGTCACCGGGCTTGAATTTCGAATCATCTGCCAGGATCGTAATCCCCCAACTCTCCTGGTCGTACGGCGGGGCAGTATTCCAATCCCAGTAGGAGTGACTGCCATCGGTGACGCAATAGACGACATAATTGCCTTTCTGCAAACGAACAATCCCGTCATGCAGCCGGTTTTTCTCACCACCGCCGGCGTGCTCGGTGTTGGCGTAATCCATTTGCCAGACTTTCTTGTGAGTCGTGGCATCGATAATCCAGGCATAGTCGAACATTTCGGTTCGCCGGCCCTCTCCGAGGGCATAGATGCGCAACGCAACATCCCGGTTGCACTTGAAAGGTTGCGAGTGAAACTCATTGTCCCGCAGGCGAGTGAATTTCACGATCACATGCCCTTGCTCGACCTCCTCGTAGTCAAAGTTCTTAACATACTTCTTGTCGGAAGGATTCTCTACTCTGAGCGTCAGGCCCCAAAAATAGGGGTCGTTGGGAGGCGCTGCATTCCAACGGTCCGCCGAATGTGAATCATCGGTGACGTAAATGGCGACATACTCCCCTTTCGGCAATGCCATCGTCTCGTTGACCATCCGGTTTTTGCGGGCACCGCCAGCGTATTGTGAGGAGCGATACTCGAATTTCCAGACTTTCTTGCGGCTGCGGGCATCGAGTATCCAGCCATAGTCAAACGTGCCATCGCGCCGGGCCTCTCCGAGGGCATAGATTTGAACCCGGGTCGGCCGCTCGAGCTTGAACCCTTGCCGCACATTCTCTTCATCGCGCATTTTGACCATCGAGATGAAGGCATTCTGCAAGAAAACCCTGCGCAGTTGCTCGATTTCCTCCCCCCGATACCTTCTGCCGTTTCCGCGTACGACGATCTTGAACTGATCCCAATCCTTCTGCAAATGGAGATCGGTCTCGTCTTCCTCTTCGCCGTCAAAAAACTCATCGAACCATTGCCGAAAAAACCGCCCAAACCCTTCTCCGTCAAAGTGGTACGTGTAGGAAGAATAATAGACCTCGTACTCGCCTTCCGGCAGCGTGAGAACATCCTCATACTCGACCAGCCTGCGGCTCTTTTCGTGCGTATCCGCGTCTTCCATCTCCCAGACCAGGGCACGAGTCCGGGCATCCAGAATCCAGGCGCGCGTCAGGGCAAACCGGTGTCGCCGGCCCCTGCGAAAGCCGACAGCCTCGATCTCGACATCTTGTTCGGACTCGAGCCTGAACCCCTCGACCTTGATCTCCTGGGGTGAAATATGATCGATCTCGCACAGAACACCCTGCGGGTAGACTCGAGAGATGAGCACAACGCTACCCAATACAAAGAGAGAGACAAAATACCCGGTCACTTTTCTCAAACTGGTCTCCTGACAAAATGGGTAAAGAGAGAATAGGAGAGGTATACGACAACTCCTGCTTAAAGTTACTCGACCAGCGATCCCGCTCAGAAAATAGTAACCAATCACGGAGGATATCAACGAATTGGAATATTTTTGACAGGATAACAGGATTCTCGAGATGTACAGGATTTCATCTTCAAGAATTCTGTCATGTTAATCAATATGCTTGGATTTGGATTTATAGAATCGGTCTAAAATCAGTTCAGACTATTATCAAGGAATTTGAAGTACAGTCAGTTATGGTTGATTATTTAACGGCTACCGGAAAACCGTCTCAAACTTTGGGCCAATTCCTGTAAATCCTGTTATCCTGTCAAGAAAAGAGTAATACCCTGTGACCGGTTACAGAAAATATGTCATAGTTTTGCAAGAAATGCAAGCGTTTTCCCGCAGCACGACAAGAAGCGAAAACTCTCAACCTTTATACACGCTTGAATTCGCCTGTTGGGTTTGGGCCGGACCTGTCGTTTCTCTGCGCCAGTTTCGCAGCGATCACATAGTACAGGATCAGGGCCGAGCCGCTCAGGATGAACATGGCGCTGATGGTCGCTTCTTCTCGAAACGAGTACGGCACAACCTGGCCAATCAGAATGGAGGCGCCTACTCCTATCAGCACCATGCCCCATTTCAGAGAAACCGGAGCGTACTCCAGGGACTGCCTTTGAAACAGATGTTTGACATGCTCGTCCACCATGCCCTTGTCGACGATCTTGCGGCGCAGGTTATTATCGGAGATCGTCTTGATCACTGCGAAGATGGAAAAGAAAATGGTCGGCACCACAACAAGTGGAATCAATACATCTTCAGACATGATTTTCTCCTTCAGATTTTGTGCATGTATGACTACCCGTGGTGAATTTGTAATCTCTATTCTCCCGGTTCACCCGGTTATCGCATCAGACACACAACTTCTGCAAATGTTGCACACAATCGCAGGAAACAGAATATGCAACATTCTCTCATCTCATCTGTCTTTTGTTCTTTAGGGACCCTTATGACAAACGACAGAGATCTCATCAAAAGAATCAAGTCCGGCGACCGCGACGCCTTTTACCCCCTGATCGAGGGCTATAAGCGGTTGGTCTATCATATCGTCTACCGCATGATGGCCAACGAAACCGACCGTGAAGATTTATGTCAGGACATCTTTATCAAGGTCTATGAGAATCTCGCCACATTTCAGCACGAATCCAGGCTCTCGACCTGGATTGCCAAAATCGCTTACAACACCTGCATCAATGCGTTGAGAAAGAAGAAAGTCCCTCTTTATGAAGACCATGCTGCCGACGGTGAGTCCATCGAAACGTGTCTTGGCGCGAGCGATTTGCCAGATGAAGTCACCGAAGAGCAGGATTTATCTGCACGGTTGCAAAGCGAAATCTGCAAACTGCCGGCCACATTCAGAACGATCTTGACCTTGTTCCATGTTGAAGAGATGAGTTATGCTGAAATTGCAGCAATCACGAACCTGCCCGATGGAACCGTCAAGAACACGCTTTTCCGGGCAAGGAGACTCTTAAAAGAAAGATTGCTCGACAAGTATCACCAGGAGGAATTATGGCACTGAAACATATGAGTGACCAGGAAATTCAGGAATTGTTGGACAAAAGGAGCTCAAAGGACCATTCTGCATCCGCGGCGAGCCAGAAGATGACCGAAGAGACCCACAGGCAGTGGCAGCAATACCGCGCGCTGTATGACCTCCTGAGCCAGGAGCCTGACATGCACCTGTCACCCGGGTTTTCACGTGCGGTCATGGCCAGACTTGCCGGGGAGGCGCGCACAACCAGCGCGGTTCAGCTCGGGCAAATTCTTCTGGCAATCGCCGGCCTTGTGATGGGTCTCGGGATCGCCGGCTATCTGATGGGGATGAACACTCTGGCCAGCACCCTGGCGAGCGGTTCCAAGGTCCTGGATTCTCTGAGCACCTATGTTTCAGGCTTGAAGCTGGACTTCGAGCTTTTGAGCGCCGGAATCGCCATGCTCGTTCTGATGAGCGTCCTCGACCGTCTTTTTGCGCAATCCCGGGAACGATTGATTTCCTTCTTTCGGTAACGCAGTCTTCGGAAGCGTAAAAATCTCTTGCAAAGTCCCCCAAAAGTGTTGTAAATTCACCCAACAGTCGACGCCCTCGCCTGCAGCTATCAACAGATTCAGCGCTCGTTCCAACGGAGGAGACGCACGTGCCGGACATTATCCACTACGCCATCCCGGGCTTCATCATCCTGATGATAGTGGAATCCACCTTTAGCGCCATCCAGGATGCCCGGCTCTACGAGATCAAGGACACGGCCGCCAGCCTGGCCATGGGGATCGGCAACGTCATCATCAAACTGGTTGTCAAGGTGCCGATTCTTGCGGCTTACCTGGTCATGTACGACCACCGGTTTTTTGAGCTCGGCCGCGGTTGGCAAAGCTGGCTGTTGCTCTTTTTCCTGGAAGACTTGACCTATTATGTGTTCCATCGCGTGAGTCACAAATGCCGCTTCTTCTGGGCTTCCCATGTGAATCACCACTCGTCGCAAAAATACAATCTCTCCACCGCCCTGCGCCAGACATGGACCGGCGTGATGACCGGCTTTATCTTCTGGCTCTGGCTGCCGCTGCTCGGGTTTCACCCGCTTATGGTCATGACCATGCAGGCCATCAGCCTGCTGTACCAGTTTTGGATTCACACCGAGACGGTGCACAAAATGGGAGTACTGGAAGGGTTTATGAACACGCCCTCCCACCATCGTGTTCACCACGGCCGCAACATCAAATATCTCGACCGCAACCATGGCGGCATCTTGATCATCTGGGACAAACTGTTCGGAACGTTTCAGCCAGAAGAAGAAAAGGTCGTGTACGGCCTGACCCACAACATCAACACCTACAATCCCATCAGAATTGCGATGCATGAATGGCAGGCCATCTGGCAGGACATCAGGAAGCCAAATCCGCTCGCGGTTCGCCTGGCTTTCATCTTTCGGGCGCCGGGCTGGAGCGCGGATAATTCTCGCAAGACGGTCAAACAGCTTCAAAAGGAGCTTTCATGACGCCTGCACGAGTACTTGGACTCGTCAAGGACATTCTTCAGTACCCGCTGTTCACGGTGAGCGAGACGACCGTGACCTTGACGTCTCTGTTCCTGATCGTCGCCCTGATGGTGGGGTTCATCTTCATGTCGCGACTTCTGAGCAAGTCCGTGCTCACCCGCGTGCTTGCCAGAACCAAGCTGGATGAAGGCATCCAGTACACGTTTACACGATTTGCACATTACCTGATCCTGACCTTTGGCGCGATTATCTCGTTTCAAATCATCGGAATCGATCTGAGCGGTCTGGTCGTGCTCTTTGGCTTCCTCTCTGTCGGCATCGGTTTCGGGCTGCAAAACATCACCTCCAATTTTATCTCTGGCCTGATTCTGCTTCTGGAGCGCCCGATCAAAGTCGGAGATCGCGTCATGGTCGGTGACACCGAGGGCGATGTGGAGGAAATTCGTATGCGCGCCACTGTGGTCAGAACGCCTAACAACGTGTCCATCATCGTGCCCAACAGTGAGTTCATTTCGGGGCATGTCGTCAACTGGTCCCACTTCGATCCGAAAGTGCGCCTCGATATCCGCGTCGGCGTGGCCTACGATTCTGATCTCGACCTCGTGCTCGGCGCGCTGCATGAGGTCGCCAGAGAAGAAAGCGCGGTCCTGGATACCCCCGAGCCAGAGGTGCTGTTGCTGGAATTCGGGGATTCGTCCTGGAATATGGAATTACGTGTGTGGATCGATGACCCCAAACGTCACTGGCACGTGCGCTCGGCGGTCAACTGCGCCATTGTGACAAAGTTTCGTGAAAACAACATTGAAATTCCTTTTCCGCAACAGGATGTGCACGTGCGGTCGCCATTACCGGTCCCGGTTGTCAACGACCACAAAGAGGCCAAAAATT
>JBHHXT010000032.1:0-35237 GCA_046757165.1 bacterium
TTCTGTTTAAACAGCATGTTCAGTTGCCTGAAACCGCGCCACTGAGCCAGGCGATAGGCGCTTAACCACTTAAGAATGCCTGGCCATGGATTCACACTGATAAAGCACAGATCTTGTTAATGATGAAAACACTTCATATTCAAATTCAAACATCATCCTATTCGTGCCAATTCGTGTAAATTCATGGCTGAACTGAGACATAATACTATCGGACGATGAAGACCCGGAGGAAGCCAATGTCATCAAATTCAAAACATGTGTTGATGGTGATAGCACATAACAATTTCAGAGACGAGGAGTACACCTCGGCGCGCAACAGACTGGAGACAAACGGCACCCGCGTCACAGTGGCGTCCACAGTCAGGACCGACGCCCGCGGGTCGCAAGGGCTAAAGCTCGACCCTGGTTTGTTGATAGATGACGTTGACCCGGGCCAGTACGACGGTGTCGTTTTCATCGGAGGGACCGGCGCCAGCCAGTATTGGCATGACGTCAAGGCGCATGAAATTGCCACGGCGCTCAATAACGAGGGCAAGGTAGTCGCGGCGTGCTCGCATGCACCAGCCCTGTTAGCCGTAGCGGGACTCTTGAAAGACAAGAAGGCCACCGGTCATGTGACGATTTACGAAAAACTGCAAGTCGCCGGTGCCTACTATACCGGCAGCAAAACGGAGAAAGATGGCAACATCATCACCAGCTCAGGCGTCAATGCCGCCAAAGAGTTTGCCGAAATGCTGACGCAAGCGGTTTGACGGCACGCGCCATCATATGGCGGCTCGAACCATGCTCTCTTCACCCAAACGATACAATGCCTACGGCGCTTTTTTGCGACAGAAATTCGGCTGCCGCTTCCACAAAATTACAATCAATGCGGGCTTCACCTGTCCCAACCGGGATGGCAAGGTTGCTGTTGGCGGCTGCACCTACTGCAACATCGACAGCTTTACGCCTGAGGCAGCGCGGGCCAGAATTCCAGTCAGGCAGCAAGTCGAGGATGGCATAGCTTACCTCAAACAGCGGTTCAGAGCCCGGGCCTTCATCGCCTATTTCCAGCCCTACTCCAACACCTATGCGTCGCTCGAGCGGGTGCAAGAGCTGGTCGAGCAAGCGTTGTCGCATCCCGAGGTCGTGGGCCTTTCTATCGGCACACGTCCGGATTGCATCGACGAAGACAAGCTGGCCTATTTCGGGGAGCTCGCGCGTAAGTACTTCGTTACCATCGAGTACGGCATCGAGTCGGTCCATGACGAAACGCTGCGACTGATCAATCGTGGCCACGACTATCGCTGTACCGTCGAGGCCATTCACGCAACGGCCAACCGGGGCCTTCATATTTGCGGCCATCTTGTCTTTGGCTTCCCGAACGAAAGCAGAGCGCAAATGCTCCATACCGTTGCTGAGGTTTCCAGGCTACCGCTGGACTTCATCAAGCTGCACAACTTGCACGTTGTGCGGTACACTGAACTGGCCAAACAATTCCGCGCCACCCCGTTCCACGTGTTTTCCTTTGAAGAATGGGTGGAGTTTGTTTGCGAGGTGATCGTGCGCCTCAACCCGCAATTCAAGATCGAGCGGCTTTATGGTGAGGCGCCGAAGCATCTCCTGATCGCGCCGCAGTGGTGTCGAGAGAAAAGTGCTGCTCAGATCATCACCGCCGTACGACAGAAATTGGAAAGCCTTGACACCTGGCAGGGCAACTGTTTTCAGCCCGTCCGGGCGCAAACGGAAGGCCAGCAATCCCAACACAGCCCGCACGAATTTGCAAATATAGGATCAGAAGATGGATGAAACAAAAAAGAATACAGCCAGGAAACACCTGGCGCTGATAACGCTTGCGGTTGTGGGCACTTTGGTCTTGCTTTCTCTTCTGTCGCTGTTCTCATCCCATCCGTGACCTTTGAGGCGTGGCGGACCTTTTTCTATGGGGAGTCATTCGCTTTATGCAGAAATTAATTCGAGAGGTATTAATAGCAATCGGTGAAAATCCGGAGCGCGAAGGACTGGTCAAAACGCCTGTGCGCGTAGAACGGTCGTACGAATTCTTGACCAGCGGCTACGGGGAAGATCCTTGCAAGATTCTGGAGAATGCCCTGTTCAATGAAAGATACGACGAGATGGTGGTGGTGCGGGACATTGAGCTCTATAGCCTGTGTGAGCACCATCTCCTCCCCTTTTACGGCAAATGTCACGTGGCCTATATGCCCAACGGCACCGTTGTCGGTCTGAGCAAGATTCCGCGTGTCGTCGACATCTTTGCCAAGCGGCTGCAAGTGCAAGAGCGCTTGACGAATCAAATCGCTGACATCATGATGCAGTGCCTGAAACCGCAAGGCGTGGGAGTCGTGGTCGAAGCACGCCACCTGTGTATGATGATGCGCGGTGTACAGAAACAAAACACCGTCGTCAGTACCAGTGCATTGCGGGGCATCTTTCGCGATAATCTCCCGACGCGGCAGGAGTTTATGCAGCTTATCAAACCGCAGAGGTATGTCTAACTATTGTGTGTAAGCGGCTCGAGAATCAATTCTTGTAAATCAAGGGTCAACAGAACCTGGAGGAGACACCATGGCTAAGTTAACCTATCTCAGTCACGCCGCATTCCTGCTGGAAAGCGACGGCAGCACGATTTTGATCGATCCCTTTCTGAGCGGCAACCCGCTGGCGGCGGTCAAGCCCGAAGACATCCGCTGTCATTACATCCTGCTGACGCACGGCCACGGTGACCATATTGGAGACACGGTCGCCATTGCCAAACAGAACAACGCCACGGTCATCTCGAACTACGAGATCGCGACCTGGTGCACCAAGCAAGGATTGAGCGCACACGCCATGCACATCGGTGGGGCGCACGATTTCTCCTTTGGCCGGGTCAAACTCACCATCGCTCATCATGGCTCGGGGTACGATAGCGGGGATGGCATGGTATACCTGGGCAATCCGGCCGGCGTTCTCATCACCGTCAACGACAAGACCCTTTACCACGCCGGGGACACGGCGCTATTCTATGACATGAAGCTGATCGGCGAAATGAACGCCATCGACGTGGCGCTGCTGCCCATCGGCGACAACTTCACCATGGGCATCGACGACGCTGTCAAAGCGGTTGAATTTCTCAAGCCCAGGCTGGCGGTCCCGATGCACTTCAAAACCTTTGACCTCATCGATGTCAACCCGGAAGAGTTCGTCAGAAAGGTGCAAGCCATCGGTAAAGAGGCGCAAATACTCGCTATCGGCGGTGAGCTGACGTTCTGAGCCGTTACGACTGATAGTAAGGGTTCGTCCCGCCCGCGTGGTCGGTCACATCCATCACTCCCTTGAGCTCGGGCACCGCCTCTTTGAGCATCACCTCGACGCCTTGCTTGAGGGTTACGTCAACCATGCCGCATCCCTGGCACCCGCCACCGAAGCGTAAATACGCAATGTCGTCCCGAACGTCCACCAGGGAGACCACGCCACCATGGCTGCGGATGGCAGGATTGATGCGGGACTGGAGCACCTGCTGCACTTTCTCGGCCACCGGTCCGCTTGGCCTCGGAGGGCCGGCCGTATTGGGGTTGGTGATCTTGAACCCGCTTTCGTTCAACGAAGACACATAATCCACAATGGCACCATCGAGCAAGGGCGCGCTCTGGGGATCGATATAGACCTGGAAGCCGTCGAATTCGATGACCTTGTCCGCCTCGCTCTCCTCGCCCGGCGCAACGAACGACAGCCCATACTCCACCGAAAACGGCGAGGCGCCGCGTGCCGCAGTCACCCGCAGACCGGAGCCCCGTCGTTCTTCCTCATCGAGGATGGAAAGGAATTTGTTCTTCGCGGTGTCAGTGATGGTTATCATTACATCCTCCATATTTGGACCGAAATCTGTACTACAAGCGGCATCGGTGATTTTCCTTGCTCTCAAATCTTTCCCTCCGAAGGGCGCCGAAGTCACCGAAATCCACCAATTGGGCTTGCGGCTTTGTCGCGCCGGGTCAATCGCCGGTCTTCAGCCGCCGATCTGATACATTTCAACCCTGCGCTCATTCTGCCCTTCGGTTGCGGAGGACCGCTCCTCGGAGTACCGGTCGAATCTTCCGCGCCAGAGGGAGACGATGCGCTCGAGAAGCTCGGCGTCTTCGGCCCCCTGCCGCATACGCGTTTTCACATCGAGGCCGTCGCTGCCGAAGAGGCAGGTATAGATTTTTCCATCCGCCGACAGCCGCGCGCGGGTGCAGGTGGTACAGAACGGCTGCGACACAGATGCGATGACGCCGAGTTCTCCTGAGCCGTCGTCAAATTTGAACCGATTCGCAACTTCATTCTGTTGCGTTTTGGGCACGGGAATGAGCGGAACCTCCCGTGAAACAATTTCGACGATCTCATCGGCTGTCACGACTTCATCCATCTTCCAGCCATTGAGATTACCAACATCCATATATTCGATAAACCGAATAATATGCCCGTGCGTTCTTGCGAATCTGACCAGCGGCAGGATCTCGTGCTCATTGACACCCCGCTGGATAACGGTGTTGATCTTGATCGGGGAAAAACCCATGTCTGTAGCCGCACGGATTCCCTCCAAAACTCTCTCGAGCTGCAAATGCCCGCCAGCAAGCCTCTTGAACGCCTCCGGCGCAAGGGTATCGAGGCTGATGGTCAGACGATGCAGTCCAGCTTCCTTCAACATCTGCGCTTTCTGTGCCAGAAAGTAGCCGTTGGTGGTCAAAGCGATGTCGTGCAGGCCTGCAACTTGTGCCAGTTGTCCAATCAACTTCTCGAGCTGGTGGCGAAGCAGGGGTTCCCCTCCGGTCAACCTGACTTTGGTCACACCCAATTGGACAAACAGGGTGACCAGCCGTGTGATCTCTTCAAAGGTCAGGATCTTGTACCTGGGCAAGAACTCATACTTGAAGCCAAAGACTTCTTCGGGCATACAGTACGTGCAGCGAAAATTGCACTTGTCCGTGACTGAAATGCGAAGATCCTTTAAAGGGCGATTGAGTTGATCTATGAGCATGGCAACATATTGGGGTTCATAACTAAAGTTCAGAGATGATGGCTTTCGTGATTTCTGTTGTCGAGGCATTGCCGCCTAAATCCCGCGTCAGGCATTTGCCATCTTGCGTCACTCGATGGACTGCATTTCGGATCTTATCGGCGATGTCGTCCTTGTCAAGATGGCGCAGCATCTGCTATGGGTTTGTCGGGCGAATGTCGATCTCACTGACCATGGCCCGCTGAGGCAGTTTCAAGGCCGCGACTGTTATCTGCGCCACATCATCGGGCTTCAAAATCTTCTCCGGATTGGGATTCGGCAGGGACTCGTGCATGAAAAAATGCGTATCGACCGAACCGGGACAAACAGCCAGAACCCGCACGCCTGCCTGCCGCTCTTCCAGCAGCAAACACTTCGAAAAGGCCAACACCCCCGATTTACAGGCAGCATAGCCGGCCCCGCCCACGAAAGCGTTCTTGCCGGCAAGCGAGGCGATGTTCACAACAGCACTCTCGCTCTTCTTCTTCAAATGGGGCAAGGCTTCCCGGGTGCAGATAAACATGGCACGTAGATTGACCTCGAACATATCATCCCAGTCCTGCGTCGCCAGAGACTCCACGCGGCCAAACCGTCCGATACCGGCATTGTTTACCAGGATGTCCAGGCCGCCAAATTTTTGCACCGTTTGTTTGATGATCTCCTTGAGCAAGCTTTCCCGTGTGACGTCTGCTTCAAACGGGAACGCCTTTCGGCCCATATCGCCGATCTCCCTGGCCACGTTCTGCAGTCGTTTCATGGTGCGAGACACGAGCGCGAGATTGGCCCCTTCTTTTGCCAGCTCGATCGCAAGGGCTCTGCCAATCCCCCTTCCTGCTCCGGTAATCAGCGCAACTTTGTTTTTGATATCCATATTCTCTCCTTTCAAACTCCCTTTTGAATTACAACCAAAATGCGTTCTCGATGTGCTTGATTTTCCACTCGCCGGCGGCCACCTGCACCGCAATGACATCGAACCGGCAATCGACCTCTTCGATTTCTTCCTGCTGCAGGTATCGCTCAGCCACCCTGCCGATTTGCTGCTGCTTTCGCTCCGTCACCCAGGTTTCAGGCTCGCCAAATGTTGTGCTGGCTGCGGTTTTGACTTCGACAAACACCAGCACGTCATCTTTCCTGGCCACGATATCGATTTCACCACGCGCGAAACGGTAATTTCGCGCCAGGATGGCGTAATCCTTTCGAGTCAGAAATGCTGCCGCCAGCGCCTCGCCCTGTCGTCCAATCTTTTGGGTCGACTTACTCATTGTTGAAGATCATCAGTTGTGTATCCAGAAATCTCTTCGGGTGGAAAGAGCGACGATGGATAGAGCAGAAGCCGAATTGCTCAATGGCATCCAGGTGTGCCGGGGTGGCATACCCCTTGTGGCGGGAAAAGCCGTAGTGCGGAAACCGTTTGTCATAGTCCTGCATGATGCGATCACGCGTAACCTTCGCCAGAATGGAGGCCGCAGCGATAGAATAAGAGAGGCTGTCACCCTTGACAAGCGTCGAGTATGGGATGCCATCGATGTGAAACGACTTACCGTCAACAAGCAAATAATCTGGTGTGACGCCGAGATTCTTGACCGCCCGGTTCATTGCGACGATGGAAGCTTGCAAGATATTGAGCTGGTCGATTTCGCTCACGTCTGCGACCCCGATACCAAAATGAATCGCCTCCTGCACAATGATATCAAACAAGTAGACCCGCAGCTCCTCGGACAACCTCTTTGAATCATCGACCATCGGGATGTCCGGATGCTTGCGAAAGATCACCGCGGCGGCTACCACGGGTCCAGCTAACGGTCCCCGCCCGGCCTCGTCCACTCCGGCGACCAATTCTCGCCCTGCACGCCAGTGACGTCTTTCGTGGATTTGCATTTGCTGAATGCGGTCGAGCTCTTCAGCATTCATTTCTATTTTCAGTTTCAACAGTGCACTCTGGATCGATACCATAAAATCTGCCCCTCAATTTAATCAACTATGCCCATAAAGTCAAGCACAGTCAACCGTGATCTGCATCTAAGAGAACACTCACCCGTTCCCAAAATCTCCGCATTTGCACTGCCTCAAAGAACCTTCTCGAATACTAACAAAAAAGCCACTGTGGAAAATCCACAATGGCCAAAATTGAAGGGACAGGTTGCGAGAAGCTACTTCGATTCCTTCAGTCTCTTGACCAGTTTGTTGTACATTTCCTGATAAGAAGTCTTGGCGATCTGCTTGTAGAAAGATTCGCGATAGTTGCGTGCCGTACTGGCACCGTCGATCTCCAGATCATAAACCTTCCATTGCTCCCCGACCTTGTGCAGCTTATAAAGCACCTCCACCTCTTTGCGCTTCTTATGGGCAACGGTGGTCACCCTGGCCTTGTCGCCGTTAATCTCTGGCTCTTCGTATACGATGCGATCCGCCTTGTACGCCTCGAGTTTCTTGACCGAGGAGTTCCTGATCAACTGCTGAAAGACATTCACAAAATCTCTCTTCTCCTGCGCTGTACGCTCTTTCCAGTATTTTCCCAACGCCAGCCGGGACAACTCCTCGAAATCGATGAAACTGTTGATGACGTCCTTCAATTGCTCCTTGGTTTCGTCGCTGACCTGGTCACCGGCAGCATCCAGGATGGTTTCAACCTTCTGATTCCGCGCCTTGATAAGGGCCAGCGGAGATTCGTTCGCGGCCACAGCCTCCTGGCAAAAAAAGGACATGAGCAGGGAACCCACCAGTGCCCAACCCATCGTGGTCTTTTTCCTATCTGTAAACATGGCTTACCTCACGCACAATGATGTTTCCGGTTAGTTCGGATACAAATCTCGGCCCACGGCCTTACTCAGTCTGGCAAGAGCCAGGTTGAATTTGTAGATATTTCGGAAATATTCTGTCTGCATCTGTCCGTTTGCCTTGAAGGCATCGATCAACTCCTTCACCTCCCCCACTCCGATGTCAAAAGTCATGGTGGCGGAACGGAGCCAATTGTCGCTGGCTTTCAAGGCCTTGCGACTCGCGCGCATGTTGGTTTCAGCGCGCTTGAGATCCAGATACGCCTTGTGAACCTCCAGTTTGATGCCGGCTTGCAAAAGATCTTCCTTGCGCGCCAGCACATTATACTCAGCCTGCTCCGCTCTCACCTTATCCCGGGTCTGAAGAAAATTCAAGTTGAAGTTCAAGCCGAGCACAAACCCGGGTCGAAAAAAATTGGTTGGATTATGAACGAACGGATTGTTCGAGTCAAAACGATCTTTGGCAAAATTATATTTCACTTGTGCGCCCAAAAAAACCTGCGGGAAATAGTCGCTTTTGGCCACATTGACCAGAGCTCTCCTCGCATTCAACCCGGAACGCAACCGGGCAATTTCAGGGCGATTGGAAAAAGCCATATCCATATAGACTGACAGCTCCTCAATGGTCGTCACAATCGGGTCGAGATATTCAGCCGCAATGACTATGCCGACATCTTGCTGCAGGCCAAGCATGCTGCGCAGTTGAGCTTGCGAAAGCTCGAGGTCATCCAGCGTTTTGCGATGACGTTTGTGTATCTCATAGTCGAATATTTGCAGCTTAAACAGGTCGGTCTGGCTCACTTCTTCCGACCCTTCATCCAATTTCTCCTGAATTCTGCTATCGGCTTTGTCAACTTCTGTCATGGCGTCCTGAATCACAGCCAGCAGCTCTTTTGCGAGCAGAAGTGACCAGTACAGCTCACGCACTTGGAGCCGGACTTCCTGCTGTTTGCCCTCCAGTCCGGCCTTCTCCACCTGCACACCGTGCCGAGCGGCCCGGTTGAGATTGCTTAGCTTGCCAAAGGTGAAGATTGGCTGCACCAGATTCAGCTCGACTTCGGTGTAATACCTGATGTTGCTGACACGAAAGGTGGTGTCGGGCGAAGTCAGCACCCCGTTGACAAAAAGCTCGCGTGCACGCGATATTGGCCCCCACACGTTTTTGAGCTCCAGTTTTGGCAGAATGCCGGCGTGCGACGCCTGTGATTGCCTGGCCTGCGCTAACTGCAAGTTCATCTCCGCCTCTTTGACGAGATGATTGTTTTCCAGCGCGAACTTTTCACATTGTTTCAGGTCCAGAACAACTGTCTGCTTTTCCTGGGCAGCGGCATTCAGAGGGTGAACTGCAAGGCACAAAAAGGCGACGCAGTGCTTTACCATGCCTTCCTTTCTTTCCTTATTCAGCTTCCAAATGCTCCTTGACGCCAGAATCTGCTTCGGCGTTTCGGAGCGCCCGAATATCGTCGTAATCAGCGTAGGCCATGGATTTCGTGGAGTTCGCATCCGACAAAATGCCGATGCCAATGGGTTTGTCAGGTGGGTCTCCCCCGAAGGTCTTGCGGTAGGCTTCGTAAAGATTGAAGACGTATGTGTGCCACTGGCCAAGATTTGCCGCACCGCTTTCAGCAACAACCATCCACGGGCGTCCGGTACCGCTGCGCCGCATGGCTGAGCCAATAGGCAGGGTGGTGCTCCAAACATACTTGACAGACTCGGGAATGAGTCCGATCTTCTTGCGATAGATAAAGTAAATGCCGGCCGCGCTGTCGACGGATTTTCCAAACCTTTCATCCCCGCCATCGGGAAGCTTACGGCCGCGCCAGCGAAACGAGACATAGGGATATTTCTTCAAATTCCACTTCACTTTTTTGCCCAGAATGACAGATTCGCCGTTGTCGTTCGCAGCCAAATACTGGTTACCGTCCTGGCTTTGAATCTCGTACGGCTTGTTCTTGTTGTTGTCTTTGCTCTTCCAGGTCCACCTTCTCGGCAAGCTTCCGACCTCGCCCGACTCAAAATCTTCCAGGACGATATAGCCCTCATCCCTCAACTCGCCGATCAAATACGGGAAAGAGTAGTCATCGAAAAGATCGTTGCACAAGGTATAGTAATAGCGTAGAAGCGATTCTTTCTTCCCTTTGATGTTGCTTATTTTCCAGCTTCCCTCTGCATCTTTTAGCATGAAAAGCGTGACTGCTGTCGTGCCCTGCTCGCCGGCAAAAGAGTAGTTCAGCCTGGCAAATTTTTCTTTCAATTCCTTGCTTTGCAGAACCAGCGTCGGCGGAGCAACCTGATTGCTTTGTGCAATCAAATAGACAAATTTCTTTTTGATGGATCTCTGAATGGCGCGCTTGAATTCCGCCTGCTCATAACCATTCAATTTTTGCCAGCGCTTCTGCAGAAGTTGAGGCGCGAACCGCTCGATATCAAATATTTCACCGATGAAGGTCAGGAGACGCGCATCCACGTCATCCCCGTCCGCCTCACTTCGCTGGAAATAAATCTCAGACAAGACTTTTGTGTAGTGTTCAACAGTCTGTTGCGCATCAAGACCGTTGTCGCCACCCAGCACATTGGCAAACCCGGGACCCGTCATGGCGCACAAAGCAACCGCGCACAGAACGATGCCGGACAAATCGGTTGATCTATTGGGCAGAAATTTCAAAGACTCAATCCCTTATTCCAGTTCGAAAACGATGGCTGCAGCTCCCCCATTCCGTGCAGCTAATTCATTCTATGCTACTCACCACAGTAAATGGAAGTTCCAAGATTTAAGCAAAGGCTTGCGGACAATCGGGTGCAGATGAAGCTTATGTGAGACTTGAATTGAATGGGGCGAGGTCGAGAATCGGACGAGTTATGTCCCCTGACAGTTTTCGCAAAGCGTACCGGCCAAATCCCGATCCTTCATCCTCTGCCGGTACGCTCGGTAGTCGGCGCCATTCCAGATGTCCTTGATCGACTCTTCGTGAATGTTGCCAAATACGGCTGAACGCTCCCAGTCAACGCAGCAGAGCACCATGTCTCCATTCCAGAGAATCCAGGCACGCCAGTAGGGAATGGTGCAATAGTGTGCGTACCTCCACTCCACGTCATCGCTTGCCATTGCGCTGGTATCGACAATGTCAGGGTTGGCGCGGTTGTCGAGCTGGCGCCCTTTGAAACGAATACCGCGCGTTTTCCAGAAGTGCTTCGTTTGGTCGAGCTGTGCCTGAACCTCTTTGGTCAGCACCGCCCAGACCTCGATGTGAGGGTTCTTCGCGCCGAGTTCCTCTTTGATGCGCACCAACCGTTCGATGTTCTCGATCACGGTCTCGAATGTCGGCCCTTGCATGATATCGTCGTAGATCTGCTTATCAACCCCGTGTACGCTAAAGACGATATACTCCAGCCCGGCCCTGATCAAATTGTAGGCACGTTCCTCGGTCAGGAGGCCACCATTGGTAATGATTTTTGTTTTCGGATAAATCTTTCTTCTGCGCACAGCGCGGATGATCGCAATGCGTTCGTGCAGGTGCTTATCCACGAGCGGGTCGTTCTGCAAATAGGGGCTGAGCACCTTGACCCTGTTGTCGACCGCCTCTTTGACGATGCGCTCAAAAGTCGCATTATTCATTCGCCCCTTGATTTGGTTTTGCTCACGTCCCATCGGGCAAAAGACGCACCGGGCGTTACACCCGTACTGCGTTTGCACCTGGATGATTTGTGGGAATGAAGGCGTAAAAGTGGTAAAACAGTAGTACTTGAGGTACTCCATAAAGGGGACAGAGGCGGCTGCGGGCCCGGCGGGCATCAACCTTTGCCGCACCTTCTTGAGCTGGCGGGTAAGGGTAAATCTATGTGACGTATCAACTAGCATAAACTCGGCTGCCAGCTTTCTTGCTTGTCGATCTGCTTGTGCTCTTTCGGGTACATACGTTTTCCTGGTCAATCCCTTCCTTGCATCGCAAGCCGGTGGCGATTGCTTTTCGCCAGCAAGACGGTAACAGAGATCGGGATGCCAACAACGATGATACAGAGAAAAAGCATGAGTGCAGCATAAAAAACTGTGAGGTTGCCACTAAGCAGCACCAACATGGCTGCGAACGAAAAGAGATCCCTGCGTCCGAAATGATGGATGATGCCAAACAATTTCAAATACCATACCTTCTGGCCGGAATGGTTGAGAGAAGCAATCCCCTCGTCCAGCGTAC
Organism: bacterium; assembly: GCA_046757165.1. Classification (GTDB taxonomy): domain Bacteria; phylum Zhuqueibacterota; class Zhuqueibacteria; order Oceanimicrobiales; family Oceanimicrobiaceae; genus JBHHXT01. The sequence goes on from JBHHXT010000032.1 coordinate 11,988, forward strand.
GCAGGCTGGCGGACCCTTGCTTCTTCACAAAAATACGCGCCATATTGAGCGCAAAGAGCAGACCCAGCACCATGAACCCGGTCACATAAAAAACGATCGGGTTGCCGGTGGCATGATACACGCCGACGGTTATGCCGATGATGAAACTAACATAGGAAAGATGGTCCGTCAGGGTATCAACAAACGCACCCCGCTTCGAATCCCTGAGCTTGATCACAGCGACTTCACCGTCACATCCATCGAGCACGGAGGCGAGTTGAAACAGGACGCCGCCGAGAATGGTCGTCGCGGGTTTTCCCAAAGAAACCAGCCACGCAACAAAGAATGAAAAGAAGAGGTTGAGCACCGAAATCTGATTGGGCGTAATCGGTGTTTTCAGCAACCACTTCGTGATGCGGTTGGAGATTCTGCGGTTGAGGGTTCTGGCGATAATCCCGTCGTCTTTTGAGCGGGTCGACCGCAGCAGCAACCGCTCCGCATAACGGGCGTCCGGGATGGTGTCGACATCTTGCCAAAAGCAGTCGCCGATATCCACCGTTCGCATTCTGCCGTCCTGCGCCAGCACGCGAATGCCGCCGGAAAGCGAATAATCGCCACTGTCCTGGCTCTGACGCAACGCATCGAACAATTCAGGGGTACAGACGAAAATGCCGACATCGATCGCATTGAAATCGGTAAGACTCTTATCCAGATTGATCAACCGGTTGTTCTCGGTACGCACCTTGGTGGCATCATCCAAATTGGGAACACGGGTCAGATTGTAGTCAACGCAGAGCAGACCCTCATCCTTGCCAAGGTCCACATCTTTGATTCGATTCAAAATCTTGTGGTCAAAAATATGGTCGGACATGAAGAGCAGAAAGTTGCCATAGACGTAACGCTCAGCCTTCAACACCGACAAGCCGTTCGGTTTCCGCCAGTCGACATTTCTAACCCAGGTGATCTTCACCCCTAACTTCTTCGAGTTGATGGCCTTACGGATGCGGGCAGCCTGGTAGCCAATGACGATGACGAACTCCGTAATTCCGATTTTCTTTGCGGATAAAATGACGCGCTGTAACAAGTGAATCCCCCCAACCTTCAACAACGGCTTCGGGCAGCCATTTTGATAGCCTTGCAAACGGCTCCCGTTGCCGGCCGCGATGATAACAGCCTTGGTTATCGGGCTGCGGCCATGGCCTCTAAAAAGATCGGATCTCAGGATGGACGGATCTTCGGCAGGCACGTATGCAAAATACGCACTATTTCCTCGCAGATTCAAGCCCATTTTCTCTCCACTCCGGTAGTTTGTAAGTTCAGCTCTCTATTGAAACAACAAGGTGGGAAACAACCTCCACCCGACCAAGTCCGTCTGATCAGAATATTTAGCAAATTAAGCCGTCAATATACAAAATCTTTCCCTGTATGTCAAGCAAATCTCTTGGCGAGTGAAAAAATGCTCCCAAACCCGTTCGCAAAATTATCCTCGCCATTGCTTTCGGTGCCGAACATGTGGATTGTGCCGGCTGCGGCAAAAGTGCACAAAAGTTAGCAATGTTCGTTCGAAATGTCAAGAAGAATGCTAAAGAATCTTAACATTCTTTACCGCTCTGGATGCACCAAATCCTGGTGCCACTCTCAGGCATGAAAGGAGCATGAAGTCGCGTTTAGGGGAGGGCCAGAGGAATCAAAGATATGTTTTTCGAAACAAGGCCTTTGTTGCAGCGGGCAAGGCCCTCAGCCTGGTCCAGAAGGAAGGACCGTGCAGAAGAAGGATGAACGTTTTGAGATCTTGCACCAGGCGCTTACTATATTTGAACCACCAGACATCGTTCTCTGCCAAAGGTTTGTAGATGAAACGCAAAAGCGAGGGCATGACTTTTCTGTCCGTGCTGATGTACTTCGGATGCACCATCTCCATCATGCCCCAGGGCCCGTGACTGACGCCCAGCCCGCTGCTCTTGTACCCGGTGTACGGTGCCTCAAACTGAGCCAGGTGGGCGAGGACTTCGTTGATCAACACCGCGCCGGACTGAATTCTTGCCGCTAACCTTTGCCCGCGTTTCAGATCTCTGGTCCAGATAGTGGCAGAGAGACCAAACTCCGAATCATTGGCGAGCGCAACAGCTTCTTCATCGCTGGCAAAGGGCATGACCGAAAGCACCGGGCCAAACACCTCCTGTCGCGCAATGTCCATAGAATCATCGACATTGGTCAGGATGGTTGGGGGAAAATAGAGCCCGGTGTGGTCCGGGCGGGTGTTCCCCCCCAAACGAACCATCGCCCCCTTGCCGGCGGCATCTTTGACCAGCGCCTGGATCTTTTGAAATTGCAGCTCGTTGTTCAAACTGGCGACATCGCCTTCGGTCTGCTCTCCGCGGCTTGGCCGGAGCCCATGCGCCTTTTGCACCAACTGCTCAACGAATGGCTCGAAGATGGTTTCATGCACATAGAGCCGCTCCACAGAGACACAAGTCTGTCCGGCATTGCTGAAGGCCCCCCACAACGCCCCATTGACCGCTCGCTCGAGATAGGCGTCCTCGAGCACGATCATCGGGTCGCTTCCCCCCAGCTCCATATTAACCGGCACCAGGTTTTGCGCCGCGGACTGATAAATCTTCCTGCCAACGCTGGTGCTGCCTGTAAAGAATATCTTGTCGACTTTCGCGGCGACCAGCGCCTGCCCAACATCCGCAAACCCGGTCACGACGGTTAGAACATTCCTGGGCAAATAGGCCCGGTCGAATATCTCCCGAATCTCGAGTCCCGTAAGGGTCGTATACTCCGACGGCTTGTGAATCACCACATTACCGGCAAGAAGAGCCGGCACGATGTGCTGCATGGCGAGCAGAAATGGATAATTCCAGGGGGAAATCACCGCAACCACGCCTAAAGGCTCATAACGAACATACCCTCGCCGCAGTTTTAGCAGCGGGTTGAGCGCGCGGATATTCTGCTCGTTGAGAAGCTTCCTGGCATGTTTGCCATAATACTTGAAACAGTCCAGAACAGGTAAGATTTCACTGGAATAAGCCTCGGCTAATGGCTTGCCCGTTTCTTCTGAAATGAGAGAGGCGAGCTCCTCCCGGTGCGCATAGAACTCGAGGTAGGCCTTGTTGAACAGCTCCAACCGCGTCTCGAGCGACAGACCCGACCACTGTTCAAAAGCAGACCTGGATTTTGCCAGAACTGTGGGGAGTTCGGAGCACAGCGTGGGAGTAAATGCGCCGATGGCACGTCCGGTTGCAGGATTAACGGATGGAACCGCGGCGGCATCTCGATCGACTGCGACTGCCGTTCGAGTTGGCGTCATTGCGAAGACTCCTTATTCTCATGAAGCCGTGGCATCAGCTCAAAGCAAGGAATTTCACCATCTCATCATCCAGAAATTTGCCGTGCTCGTCATTGAGCGGGTCCAGGCGATACTCATTCATCAACATAAGCTGCTGGCCGACCCAACTCTGCCAGCACCCTTCGCACGTCTGCTGCAACACCTTCTGACCCAATTCACCGGGAAGCGGCGCTTCGCTCAAGGCGGGGGTATCCTGCTTGCATTTTGAACAATGCACAGTGGCCATAACGATTCAGGGGGTTAGAGTGTTAGGCTGTAGGTTGATTAAGTTTTGGGCAATGCTCCAGTGCCAAAACCGTTTCAGTCTCTTATTATTCTTATTATTCTTGACTCGCAGTGGTTATGTAACGGAAAATCTCAAGAAAGTCAAGCGATTTCAGCCGGGCTTCACTCTTTAAAAAAACGTCATGTTTCAATCTGAAACAGTGTCAGGAAATGAACGCCAGTTTTTGCGAAATTCTAATAATATTATAACGATATCTTCGATCACAATATCGGCTTAACTATCTGCAACTATAGATCTTATATCGTTTTTGTCGACTCCCCATATTGCCAAAACAATCGTGGCACAAAAGTTGTTAAGAACTTATCGAACATGACGAAAGAAAAAGCAAGGGCGTTGTCTTGCTTCAGCATAAAAGTTGATTAAAGTTCTCCATCCACCCCTCCTTTCCCTAAACGGCGGAACTTAGTTCCGCCGTTTTGGTTTCTCCTTTATCCCCCTTCCAGGATTCGGATTCCACCATTTGTCGTGTGCAAGACAATTCGTCCCCCGCCACCGTTGATTTCGCCGCGTATCTTTCGCCGGCTCATTTCCCCCTTGACCTTCATCGGAAAATCTGTTCTCACACGGCCGTTGGTGGTCCTCGCTTCGATGTAAGCGCGAAAATCACGGGGAAACGAGACTTCAATGCCACCATTTGTGGTCTTGAAATACATATCTTCGTCCTGGTCATAGTCGACAAGTTCAGCTTCAATTCTGCCATTGGTTGTCTTGGCTTCGATTTGCCCCCTGGACTCGATGATACGAATACTACCATTGGTACTGTGCGCACCAATCTTTCCGCGCAGGTCCGAGACCCGGATCTTGCCGTTGACCGTGCTGACGTGCAAGTCGAGCTCACGCGGCGCGGTGATACGGTAAGAAACCGTTACGTTTATCCCTCGTCCAAAAAGTGCGTTCCAGAAGCCATCGTGAAACCTGGGATAGTCAGTTTCGATCTCGAGAAAGTCATCCTCATGCTTTATGTGAATGCGTACCCGTTCCATGATTTCCCGGGCTTCACGACTGCTTCCAGCTCGTACAACCTTTTCGGCCACAACCCGCACCTCGTCCCGCTCCCAGGTATCAACGACGACTTCCCCATTGGTATTGCTGACAACCACTTTGCCGCCCGTCCTCATGGGATAGGTCTGCTCAAATGTTTCACGATGCGTACCCGCCAGCACGCTACCCTGGAACAGGAGCAGGCCGCTTATGCAGAGAATCTTGAAACGCATCGGTCCCTCCTTACTGTTTAGAGTCTGAAGAATTGTGGAAAGAAAAGTTAAGGCAAGCACAATCAATTGCCCTTGAGAATAATATTGCCATCGTCTGTTGTCGCTGTCAGGCGAGACTCCGCGCGACCCAGCACCCCATTCAATCTCTCACCGTCCTCGCCCCACTCGTGTATCGAGAACGCAAAGTCGGAGCGGATGCGGCCGTCTGCAGTGGTGAGATCGAGCGAGACGTTGCTCTCTTCAGACAGGGTGATGAGAATGTGGCCTTCGTCCGTAGACAGACGGCACCGGCCTTCCGACGGGAGCTGAAGCTCCACCTCGACGTCTCCTTCGTCGGAGGAGATTCTACAATCTCCCGTTTTGACCTGGCTCACCATGATATCGCCTTCATCGCTTCCAAGCTGGACATCACGCAATTCACAATTGACAAGCCGGATGCCTCCTTCATCAACGGAAAAATCCAGGCGTGAGCCGGGACCGCGGATGGTTTCGCATTCAACATCTCCCTCATCCAGGCGCAGTCTGACATCGACGGCTTGTAGATCCTTCAACGTGACATTGCCTTCATCCACCTGCAAATCCAACCGTCCTGAGACCCGCGAGACCTCCACGTCCCCCTCATCATTCTCAATTCTTAGCCTGATTCTTGCCGGAACAGTCAACTCATAATCGATCTGGTAACTGGTGTGGTGACGCCACCGATTCGAATCGAATAGGTCGGCGAATCTGAAGGAGTCGTGACCATGCATCGCCGCTTCTTTAATGAAGAGCCTGTCGGCGGAATGATCGATCTTGACGAACAGTTCTTCCATCAGCTCCTGCGCGCGGCGTTTATCCTGCTCCCAAACCGTCTTCGTAATTTTGAGATGGACTTCATCTCTGTCCCATGAGCTCACCGTTATGCGTCCCTCGTCACCGATGACTGTGACCGAGCCCCCTGTGCGCATTTGAAACCGTTTTTCCTCGACTTCCTTGATCTGGGCGGCAGAAAGACTCCACCAACAACTGAGCAGACCAAAAGAAAACAGCAAAATCCTTCTTCTCATTTTTCTCTCCACAAATCTTGTCAAATATTATCAGACAGGTCGAATTTGGAATTGTTGCAGCCGGGTGAGAAGAGACAATCAGTTGCCTCAACTAAGCACAATAAAATTATGCCTTTTCACTACGAAGGCAGTCGAGCAAAAGTTGCATGTCTTCGGGCAGACTCGATTCAAACCGCATGTACTCGTTCGTGATGGGATGGGTAAAGCCAAGCACTTTTGCGTGCAAGGCCTGGCGTGGCATCATCTCGAGCAGCGTGGTCGCAGCTTGCCGGTCGCGGCTGGAGAGCGCGTTCAGTTGCCGGCGGCGCCCGCCGTACACATAGTCTCCAAAGACCGGATGGCCCAGGAAGGAAAGATGGACCCGGATCTGGTGGGTTCTGCCTGTTTCCAATTTCAATTGAACCAAAGCATGATTTCTGAAACGCTCCAGGACCTGGTAGTGGGTGATCGCCAGCTTGCCGTCCGGCTGTACGCTCATACGCCTCCTGTCCTTTGGGCTGCGCGCAATGGTGTTTTCGATGCGGCCTTGTTTGTGCCTGAAGGGATGCCAGGCGATCGCCCGGTAAAGTCGTTCTGTCGACTTTTGCTTGAACTGGGCAGAGAGGTCTCGATGAGCCCGATCATTCTTGGCCACGACCATGATGCCAGAGGTCTCTTTGTCGAGCCGGTGGACAATCCCTGGCCGTTGTCGCCCCCCGATCGAAGAAAGGTCTCCACAGTGATACAAGAGTGCGTTGACCAGCGTACCGGTGTAGTTGGCAAAGGCAGGATGGACCACCATGCCCGTGTCCTTATTCAGGACCAGCAGATGCTCATCCTCATACAATATCTTGATTGGAATCTTCTCTGGCAGGATATCGACTTTCGTGGGCTTTGGAATACAGACGTCGATCTTCTGAGCAGGCAGAACGATGTGGCTGGATTTCGCCGGCTCACCATCAACCAGCACCAATCCCTCCGCGATGACCTTCTGCAGCCGTGCACGAGAGAACTGGCCGAGAAACCGCGTCAGAAATTTATCCAGACGCTCCCTGGTCTGGTTCCGGGGAACAACGATTTCAAAAAGGTTTTCCTCCTGCATAAGAAAGGGATTGGGATGTGGTAAGAGAGGAAAGGCGTGCAGCGATGGACTCAAGCCGCAATCTTTTTGCCTTCATCCGCCTTTTGTGGGCTTTTGTCGAAAAGAATCATTGTCAGGAGCATCACCATGCCGATGGTCACGGCACTGTCAGCGATATTGAAAATCGGCCAATCGATTCCACCGACGCGCACATCGATAAAATCGACGACTCCGCCGTAGAGAAAGCGGTCGATAAGATTGCCAACCGCACCACCTAGGATAAGCGTGAGTGAGAGGCGTAGCATCACTCTTTCCTCGCGCGCCCGAACAATATAAATAAAAATAACCACGGTCGCCAGCAGTGAGAAGACGGTGAAAAACGTCTGGCCTCCGAATTGAATTCCAAAAGCCATGCCCCGGTTCTCGATAAACGTCAACGACACCCATTCGCCGATAATCTTGTGCTGCTTGCCATATTCGAAATAGAAACGAACAAGCAATTTTGAAATTTGATCTATTATTATCACAATAATAGACAGACTCGAGACCTTCAAATGACCTTGCCGAGGTTCGTTAGAACATTATTGCTTTTCAGCCTTTTCCTTGCAAGGGACACAGCGAGTAGCCGTGGGGACAGCGAGCAGCCTTTCCCGCGGAATAGGCTGGGAGCAATCCGGGCAAATCCCATACGAGCCGTCATCGATCCGCTCCAACGCCTGCTCTATGTGAGACAGATACTTCCCCTCCCTCGAAGCAAGAAAGAACGCCTTTTCACGCTCCATGTTATCTGTGCCCACATCTGCCATATGAAAAGAATAGGCAGAGTTCTCTCCGGAGGAATCCTTTAAAGTCGCGGCCGCATCACGATCCTTGAACTGATCCAGGTCTTTGAGCAGCTCGTTCCGTTTTTCAAGAAGTATTTGCTTGAACTCTTCAATCTCTTCTCGAGTCATACAGACCTCCTATGCATATGATTTTCAGCTTAGATCCCTTAAACCCAATTGCGATCTTTCCAATATTAACTGACTTTTTCGATTCCAATTACAGTCTTGCATCCGTCAATCTCCCATTCTTCAGAAACCGCAGAGGGTGCCATCTCTGCTGAAATAGACGCGGCCAGGGTTTCATTGCGAACATAGTTCGATTGTACCTCGATAGCTCTGAGCACCTCATCGGATGAGGAGCAGTAAATATTTATTCGGTCGACGACATCAAATCCTGCATTTTTGCGCATATTCTGCACACGGTTGACAAACTCTCGGGCCAACCCTTCCAGACGGAGCGCTTCGTTGATGCGAATATCCAGGGCGACTGTCAGGCCGTTCTCGGTCTGCACAGCCAGACCTTCGGCGCTTTCGGACCGAACTTCGACCTCGTCTGGTAAGACCCTGTGCTTTGTCCCATCAATTTCGACCTCGACTTCACCGGCTGCGGCAAGGGTTTCAATTTGGTCATCGCCCCATTCACGGATTATTTTTGCCACTTTGTTGACGTTCTTGACAAAGCGGGGACCAAGCTGCTTGAAGTTTGGAAGAGCTTGTTTGGAGGTAAGCTGCCGTGCATCGGCCACAAACTCAACCTGCTTGATGTTCAGCTCGTCCAAAACCAGGCTGGCCATGCCGGTTATCTGCTCTTGCATCTTCTGGTCACGGGCAACCACGATGATCCGCTGCAACGGCTGCCGCACTTTGAGCCCTATTTCATTGCGAATGGCCCGCCCCAGAAAAACCACCCGCCGAACGACGTTCATTCTTGCGACCAGTTCGTTGTCTCTGTAGGCATGCTGCGGTGCTTCCGGTCTCGGACGGTAGGTCAGGTGCACGCTTTCGGCTTTCTCACTCAGGCTGCGCGTGAGATTCAAATAGATCTCGTCAGACAAAAAGGGCGCATAGGGAGCCATGAGTTTGGCAACCGTCAGCAGCACCTCGTAAAGTGTTTCGTAGGCCGCACGCTTATCAGACCCCATTTCCGACTTCCAGAACCGGCGACGGCAGCGGCGGACATACCAATTGGAGAGATCGTCAAGCACGAAATCAGCGATTGCGCGGGCAGCTTTGGTCAGCTCGTAGCGTGTGAGCTGGCTGTCGACCTGCGCAACCAGCGCGTTCAGCGCGCTCAGGAGCCAACGGTCGATCTCAGCTCGCTTTTCCACCTCCACCTCTGACTTTGTGTAGACAAAATTGTCAATGTTGGCGTACATGGCAAAAAACGAATACACGTTCAGCAGGGTGCCAAAGAATTTTCGCACAACTTCCTTGACGCCCTCCGGGTCAAACCTAGTTGGCACCCACGGAGGACTGACCGTTAGCAGGTACCACCGGAGCGCATCGGCGCCATGTTCGTTCAGAATCCTGTTCGGGTCCACGGTGTTTCCCACCGACTTGGACATCTTCTTGCCGAACTTGTCAAGGATCATGTCGACCGAAACGCAAGTCTTGTAACACGGCTTATCAAAAAGCATGGTGGCAATGGCCAGCAAAGAGTAAAACCACCCACGTGTTTGATCGACCCCTTCCGAAATAAAATCCGCCGGAAACGACTGCTCGAAAATCTTCTTGTTTTCGAACGGGTAGTGCCACTGCGCCACCGGCATACTCCCGGAGTCGAACCAGACATCGATCACCTCAGGCACGCGCGCCATCGTGCTTCCACATTTCTGGCAGGGAACCTGGACCGCGTCGATGTGCGGCTTGTGCAAGTCCGGGATCTGCTCGCTGCCAGCCAGTTCCTGCAGCTCTTGCACGCTGCCGATGCAATGCGCGTGCTCGCACGCATCACACAGCCAGATTGGCAGTGGCGTTCCCCAGTAGCGGTCCCGGGAAAGCGACCAGTCGACATTGTTCTGCAACCACTCACCAAAACGGCCCTCGCCGATTTCTTTTGGAATCCAGGTGACGGAGCTGTTGTGGTGAAGTAGGCGGTCTTTCAATGAGGTGGTGCGAATGAACCAGGATTCCCTGGCACAATAGAGCAGCGGCGAGCTACACCGCCAGCAATGCGGGTAGCTGTGCCGGAACGTTTCCGCTTTGTAGAGCAGGCCCCTTTGGTCCAAATCTGCAATGATTTCCGGGTCTGCTGCCTTCACGAACCGGTCCCGGAACTGCGTGACTTCGGCGGTGAACTTTCCGCTCTTGTCAACAGGTTGCAGGACGGGCAGATCATACTTCTTTCCGATAACATAATCGTCCTCGCCAAATGCGGGCGCGATATGCACAATGCCAGAGCCCTCTTCGGTTGAGACAAACGGCCCCCCAACGGTGTAGTATAGCTTCTTGTCCGTCTTGCAGAAGGTAAACAGCGGCTCATACTCCATACCGGCCAGGGCATTGCCCGTGAATGCTTCCACAATCGCGTACTCGCCTTCGAGAACCGATAAACGCGCTTCGGCCAGAATCAGGAACTCCCCCCGGTGTTGGACTTTGACGTATTTAATCTCTGGATGTAGCGCCAGGGCGACATTCGAAATCAGTGTCCACGGGGTGGTCGTCCAGACCAGAAAGGAGGTGCTCTCCTGGCCTTTCACAGCCATTTTCACGTACAGCGACGGATCTTCTACGTCCTGGTACCCTTGCGACACCTCGTGGCTGGAAAGCGGTGTCTCACATCGGGGACAGTACGGGATGATCCGATGTCCGCGATAGAGCAAGTCCTTCTTCCAAAACTCGCTCAGAATCCACCAAACCGATTCAATGTAGTCATTTTCATAGGTGATGTAGGGGTGTTCGAGATCGACCCAAAAGCCGATTCTACGAGTCAGGTCATCCCATTCGTTTTTGTACTTCCAGACACTTTCGCGGCATTTGGCATTGAACTTGTCGATACCAAATTCTTCGATTTGCTCCTTGCTCGTGAACCCCAGCTCTTTTTCGACCTCGATTTCAACCGGCAAGCCATGCGTGTCCCATCCGGCCTTGCGCTCCACCCGGTAGCCTTCCATGGTCTTGAGCCGGCACACCAGGTCTTTGATAGTCCTGGAAATCACGTGGTGGATACCCGGCTTGCCGTTTGCGGTTGGCGGCCCTTCATAAAAGATAAAAGGCTTCTCCGGGTCGCGGCTGTCAATACTCTGCTGGAAGATGCTGTGCTTCTCCCAGTACTCGAGGATTTCGTTTTCCAATTCAGGAAAATTTAGCTGTGACGAAAGTTGCTTATACATCGACATCCAAGGTTGTCCGTAAAGGTGTCTATTCCAATTAAGTGCTCTCGATAACTTTCTTCATGATTCTCGTTAGTTTGGGCTCGGCTTCCGCTGCCACTCTCAGAATCTCCTGAATGTTTACCGGCTTGAGCGCATCAGGCAAGCAGGCGTCGGTGACAACGGAAAGTCCCAGAACCCGCATCGAGCTGTGCACCGCAACAATGACCTCTGGCACGGTCGACATGCCGACGACATCGGCGCCGATGCACCGAAGGAATCGGTACTCCGCGCGCGTTTCGAGGCACGGTCCGGCAACTGCGACGTAGACGCCCTTCTGGACTTTGATTCCTTCCTGCAGCGCGATTTGCTCAGCGAGCTCGATCAGCTCATGGCAGTACGGCTCAGACATGTCCGGGAATCTCGGTCCCAGTGCATCGTCGTTCGGCCCTATCAATGGGTTGTCACCCAGCAGGTTGATGTGATCGGAAATGATCATAATGTCGCCCGGCGAGTATTGCGGATTCATGCCGCCGCAAGCGTTTGAAACCAGCAGCGTCTGGGCTCCCGTGCTTTTCATCACCCTGACCGGAAAGGTGATCTGATGCATGGTGTACCCTTCGTAATAGTGAAACCGACCCTGCATCGCCATCACGGGCTTGCCGGCAATCTTACCGAAGATCAAACGTCCTTGATGGCTCTCGACCGTCGACAGGGGAAAGTGTGGAATCTCATCATACGGGATAAGCGCTTCCTGCTCGATCTCTTCAGCCAGCGCGCCCAGCCCGGTGCCTAAGATAATTCCGACTTCGGGCGAGATACCCGTCTTGGCCGCCAGGAAGTCAGAAGCTTCTTCAATATTGGCTCGCAAGTCTTCCATTCGTCCTCAATCAGATGATCAATTGGTCTGAAATTCGTGAGTTCTTTTCCTGCTCAGGGTCGTCGTGTTTCTCACCTTCGTCATCAATCCGTCTCCTTCCCCAATTGATCCCATGCGGTGATTCCACATCGACGGCCCCTGGTTCGGGTGCGGGAGAGGCTGCTGGCTGTTGCGGCAGCGCGTCGTCCACAGCTTCAAACTCGGGTTTCGCCTGCGGTCGCGGAACTGGTTGCGTGTGCGCCGGTCGCGGCTGAGATTCGTATTTCTTAAAGCCCAGGTCGTCGAGCTCGAGGACGGCGATCAAATCCAGTTGCGATTCTAGCAGATGGCGCAGTCTGCGGGCAAATGAATCCTTTTGAGCTTTCACCACGACGAGCTCATTTTTCATCTCGGCCAATCTCAGCTTCGCACTCTCGAGCACCTTCTCTGCTTTCAGCTCGGCCTCGCGGATGATCATCTCCGCTTCCCGGTTGGAATTCTCTTTGGACTCCTTGATAGATTCCTGGGCGCTGACCAGAGTTTCCTGCAAAGTTCTTTCAACGCTCTGGTAATCTTTAAGCTGTGTCTTTAACGTCAGCACTTCATCTGCCAACTGCTTCCTTTCGCCAATCAAGCGTTCAAGCTCATCCGACACCATTTCCAAAAACGCATCGACCTCTACCGCGTCATAGCCTCGGAATGACTTTTTGAACTCTTGTTTCTTAACATCCAACGGAGTGAGCTTCATCTTGATCACCTCCTGCGAAAATACGTTTCAGATATCATCATCACCCTTCGACGCCATTCATGATGCTCAATAGATCAGATTGCGCAAGAACGACAGGGCAAGAATCAGAATGAGCGGTGACAAATCGAGACCGCCGATGCTCGGAATGACCCCGCGGATTTTGCTCAAGACCGGCTCGGTGATGTCCACCAGGAATTTAACGAAAGGATTGCTGGCGTCCACACTGAACCACGAAAGAATAACGCGAATAATCACGACAGCCATGTAGATATCGATGAGATTAGCCAGTAAGTGTGCCATAGTGCCTCAACAGTCTATTGCCGCTCGCCGAAGATTGAGCGGCCGATTCGGACCATGGTCGCCCCTTCCTCAATTGCGAGCTCAAAATCATTTGTCATGCCCATAGATAGCTCATGCATGACCACTCCGCTTATTTGGTGTTCTTCGACTCTGTCGCGCAACTCCCGGAGTCTCCGAAAACACCCCTGCACCACCTCGACCTCCGTTGTGAATGCGCCAATGGTCATCAACCCTTTGATTTGCACCCTTGGAAACTGCGCCATTTCCTTAATCGCTGGCAGCGCCTCTTCGGGTGCCAACCCAAACTTTGATTCCTCTCCTGAGGTATTCACCTGTATCAAGACTTCGACGGTTTTGTCGAGCTTTTCTGCCTGTACTTGAATTTCGTGCGCCAATCGCGTGCTATCGACAGAATGAATCATCTGGACAAATTGCAGCGCACGTCTGACCTTGTTGGTCTGCAGGTGCCCGATGAGATGCCAATGAACGGCCGCATCGACCGCATTGAATTTTTGCCACGCCTCCTGCACACGATTCTCGCCGACACAGGTCACGCCGGCGGCAACCGCTTCCTGAATCCGGCTGGCATCGACTGCTTTTGTAACTACCACGAGCTTGACTGTCTGCGGACCCCGATTTGCCCTACCACAAGCGCGCTCAATGCTCGCTTTGACCTCTTTTATGTTCTCCGCAATCGACATGAAGATTACAAAAGTATTAAATATAAATAACTAACGTATCAAAATCAACAAAAAACTCACGGAAGAAAAACGACCACAGGAATGAGCCGTGCTGCCGCATAGCAGCGGAGCGAAGCGAGACGGAGGCGCCTAAAGCTTGCCAGCGAGAACCAGGGTTTTCTTCTGCGTTTCCAGCACGCCGGCCTGTGCATTCAGCGCTTGCAAAAAGACGATGTAGATACCCATGCGTGCAATTTCTCCGTGGCTGTCTGTGCCATCCCAGACAATGGTGTTCTGAGAGGCGGCAGGCCGGTTGTTGGCGAGAAACCGGATCAGCCGACCGCGCAAATCATAAATCTTGACATTCACGGAAGCGGTCGTCATGGGGAGCTCGTAGCCAATGAGCACGAAGTCATCTTTGCCATCGCCATCAGGAGAAAAGGGATTCGGTGTGATGGAAATCCTGCCGCCAGCAACCACCGTTTCGGCGAAAATGCTGTTTCTTGCACCAGGTGTGCCCCCCAGGAACGTCACTGAAGAGCTCCAGTTAGAGCTATCCCCGGAGGCGAGATCGGGTCTGATTTTTTCCAGAGAGATGCCGCGCGCGCCGCCCCAGCTTTTCCGGTAATCCACCCGGTCTATCTGCTGACCGAGCAAGTCGAGCGCAACGACGCTGTCGAAATCATCGTTTAAACTCGGCAAAGCTTTCAGTTCAACGAGCGAACGCGGTGACGGACTGAAAACCTCCAGAATGGAGGAATCCGCCACCAGCACCAGAAAAGCCTCCGGCGCAAGGAACACCCGATCTAGGATGAAAACCCGGGCGCGGGTATCCGAATCCGTGACTGCCCAGCGGGTGAGATCAATCGTTGTGGGGAGTGTATTGATGATCTCGATCCACTCCGGCTGCCCGTCGAGTGGGGAATACATGATTTCGTTCACTCTGACCGAGCTCGGCGCGAACCCCTGCAAAGTTGTGCTATTCGTCCCTCCGGGCGTACCCAGCACGACCTTACCGTCTTGCCAGTTGTCCGGCACATCCGACCCAAACAAATCGATTTTTTCATCGGGAAAGCCACCAGCATTGGGGGTGGTATACGTGTACACGGACACCACCCGCCCGGATGCGTCAAGCAAGGAAACGATTTCTGGTGTCTCATTCGCCAGACCCCTCAGGCCAAAGGCGCTATTATCGATGGTGAGAATCAAGGCGTTGTCAGGGATGAAATCGTCGTAGGAGGTCGAGTTGTTGAAATAAGTGGCGTCCAGAACGAGTCCGAATTGACCTGGCTGCAGGACCAGACCCCGCTCATGGGCAGCGAGGTCGTCCGTACTGCTGCCATCACTGATTCGCCAGCCCATCAAATCTACCGCCTCGGCTTCAGATAGATTAACAATCTCGATAAACTCATCATGCGACTCGCTGCCAAGCGGATTGAACATGATTTCCGAAAGCACGACCTGTCCGGATGCTGAGGAGGCGGCTGACAAAACGAGGCAGAAAGCCCATTTTTTCAAACCTTTACAACCAAAGCGCTCGCGAGAAGGCAGGCGAATCTGCCGGCTGCAGGTCTGTTTTTGAACAGAGCACATCTCATGACTCCCCTGGCGCGGTGAAACTGCAAAGCTCAACCCGTAACCGCGAGTGCACCCAAAAGAAAACGCCCAGGATTCAGCACCCTGAGCGTTGCATTCGTCGTAAGTGTGGAGAGCCGGTTAGTTCAGGATATAGGCAAGCGGGTCGATAGCCTGTCCGTCCTTGCGGACTTCATAATGCAGATGTGCTCCCGTCGCCAACCCTGTGTCGCCAACCATCCCAATGGCTTTCCATCTATCAGTCTTTTGCCCTTTCTGCACCAGGACTTTCGATAGGTGGCCATAGAGCGTTTTGATGCCAAAGCCGTGGTCGATGATCACATATTTGCCCCAGCCATGATTCTTCTTATAGTCAGTCACGACTTTTTCCACCTTTCCAGCAGCCGTGGCAAAAACTTCCGTTCCCCGTTCAGCCGCAATGTCGATGCCCTTGTGATGCTTGACTTTTTCAAGCAGAGGGTGAATTCGAAAGCCGAATTTGTCCTTGATTCTGCCCCCAAGAAGGGGTCGAATTGAGGGCGTGTGCTTCATGACAACCTTGTTGTGCTCAATCTTGTGTCTGATTTCATCGCGACTGTGCCGGGTCAGGGCGAGCCGTCTTTCCATCTTGTCAAGAACTTCTTGATATTCCATGACCTGGTCCGCGACTTCCTTGGACACCACGGGGAACTCAAAGTTGACCGGGATGACCCCCCCTACACCGACATTGCGTGTATCATCGTCAATCTTGGGCAAATCGGCGATGATGCGGAGATGGTCATCCTCGCGTTCCAGTTCTTTAACACGACCCTCGATTTGCGCAAGTTTGCCGTCCATGTTGACCAATTCACTCTTCAACTGCTCATTGATCTCGGAGAGCGAAGAGATTGTAACGTTTTGATAGAAATCGGTGAAGAAGGCGAGTGAGCCTGAAACAAGGAATAGTAACACGACAAAACCTGTACAAAGAATTGAGAAAAACTTACGCCAGGTTAGCTCAAATTCTTTCGAACCCGAATCCCGTAAGGAAAAGTATATGATCTTCACCTTTTTTGTTTGCATGGTATTAGCCCTTCCTCAGAGACAAAGCCAGCAACTTTGCACCAACTGGATTACCCATAAACGACCATACCCCGTGACGATGCAGCAACTACATATACTAGAAGAAAAGCATCAAAATGCAATCAATGAAAAAAACGAATAAAAACCGTTTCCTCAAGTTAAGGTAGGACTATCTGAAGCAATCAGTACGAACGGAATGTAACAATTTCAATCTTTTTTGTCAAGAAAAAAATAAAGAGATCGGTACTAAATTGAAAATAGTTACGAAAATAAGTCAAATTTACCTACCTCAACCAGGACTTCATGAAAAGCTCGAGCAATTTTCTACGAAAACGGCTCCGGATGATGTCGGGCAGGTTAACTGACAGTCGCTAGTTAAGATTCCCGATTCCAATATACCTGACATGCTCCGAATCACAAGAAAACGCAATCAATTTTTGTTAAAAGATGAAACTCGAGGCCCGCCAGAGGCTTAAACCATTCAACACACGTATCTGTTCAATCGGGGTCAATCAAGCGAATGAAGGTCTTCATTTCCACGGTCACCGTCCTGTTTCTTGTTGCAATCGGCGATTGCAGAAGCACATTGCCACGGCAAATCGACAGCCTGGTGGTACAAGGGATTCAATTAAGCATGCTGCAGTCCTATTCGGATGCCATCGACATTTTTACCGGGATTCAGGACGAACTTCCGGACCACCCCGCTGGCTACTTCTTTCACGCCGCCGTGGTTCAAACGCGCATGATGGACTTCGAGCACTACGATCAGGAGGAAAGATTCCTGTCGCTCATCGACACCACTATCGAGCTGGCAAAACAGAAGATCAAGCGAGACAAAGATGACGCCTGGGCGTACTTCTTCCTTGGAGGCGGCTACGGCTACCTGTCCTTTTATCGAGCCAAACAAAAGAAGTTCTGGGAAGCCTTCCACACGGCCAGATACAGCGTGGAGGCACTGCAAATCGCCGTCGCCAAAGACTCGACACTCTACGATGCCTACCTGGGATTAGGGACGTATAAGTACTACCGCAGCCGGTATAGCCGCTATCTCTCGTGGCTGCCCCTGATCTCCGATGAAAGAGAAGGCGGCA
Organism: bacterium; assembly: GCA_046757165.1. Classification (GTDB taxonomy): domain Bacteria; phylum Zhuqueibacterota; class Zhuqueibacteria; order Oceanimicrobiales; family Oceanimicrobiaceae; genus JBHHXT01. The sequence continues at coordinate 29,375 of JBHHXT010000032.1, forward strand.
TCGACTTGATCAAGGTTGCGATGACGAAAAGCCGCTTCTCGCGCTATGGCGCTATCAACGGCATTTGCTGGATATTCGTTGAAGAAAAACGCTACCAGGAGGGCCTGGCGATCGCAGAATCTGTCTTGCGGGATTACCCTGACAGCCGCGTCTTCCTATGGTGCGCAGCAAAACTCTGTAAAAAATTGCAGCGCTGGCACGAGGCTGCCAAATACTATGAACGGATACTCGCCTCCTTGCACAGGCAAGGTATCCAATCGCCGGTTAATGAATTGACCTGCCGCAAGAATCTCTCGCACATCTATTCCAAGCTCCAACAGCATGACAGAGCACGACAACAGTGTGAAATGGCGAGCATCATCCATTTGGATAAGAAAACAAAGAAACAATGCTCGCAAACATTGCAAGACATCGCAGAAACTTGCGCTGCTGAGCTAAATCAGGCGTGGCCGGTGGAGTGACCACAGCCAGGTGTGACACTTTGCGGCAAGCCATTGTCAATTCGCCTACTTAAGCGACAAATTTCAGCTCCGCGCGGCCAACTGCCCACATCCTGCGTCGATATCGTCCCCTTTGCTCCAACGAATGGTCACAGGGGCTCGCATACCAGCAAGCCGTGAATAAAACTGCAAGATACGATGTTCTGGCGGGCGCTGGTACGCGCCACTCGTCGCATTGTAGGGAATCAGGTTGACCTTGCAAAGGAGGCCTCGCATCAGCTCCTTTAGTCGATCAGCATCGTCGAGCGAATCATTGATACCATTGAGCAGGACATACTCAAACGTCACGGGGTGATGCATTTTCTCACTGTAGTAGCGAGCCGCATCGAGCAACGCCCGAATAGGCCACTTCTTGTTGAGCGGCATGATGCGTGTGCGCACATCGTCCCGGGTGGCATTGAGAGAAATGGCCAGTCGGTACTTCTGCCGCTCATCAGCGAACTGATAAATCCTTGGAATCAACCCGCTGGTTGACACGACAATGTGGCGCCGGGCCACCCCGGGACCACCGGCTGCGCTCATCAGGGCACAGGCCGTCATCAGATTGTCATAATTATGAAACGGCTCCCCCATCCCCATACACACGACGTTGGTCACCTTGTGTCCAGACAAGAACTGTACGGCGAGCAATTGATCGACGATTTCACCGGAGCTCAGATTGCGTTTCAGTCCCATCATACCCGTGGCGCAAAACTTGCAATCGATAGCACAGCCAACCTGTGTCGAGATACAGAGCGTCGTGCGATGCTCTTCAACCATCAGCACAGACTCGATGGACATCCGATCTTCCAGGTGAAACACATACTTGATGGACTCATCTTTGCGAGATTCCAGAGCCGTGCGCAATTCTAATAAGCTCACTGTTGCCTGCTGCGCTAATTTGGCTCTAAGCGCCGCTCCCAGGTTTGTCATGTCATCGAATGAACGCACCCCCTTGCCGTACATCCAGCCAAATAGCTGCCGGGCGCGAAAGCGCTTCTCGCCTATCGATTCGACATAGTCCTCCAACTCAGCTAGATCCAGACCCTTCAGGTTGATTTTGCTCATCTGATTCAGTGTTTGCTGGAAAACACAGCGCGGCGCAGCCTCAGTCGAGAAGGATGTTTCATTGTTCTATTGTTTCATGGTTCGCTTGTAATACGACAAATGTAAGTAAACCTGGCATGAAGTACAAGGAACAATTCTCCCGGTTCTACATGTCAACGAAGGAATACTTCAAAGATTTCTGGCTGAAAGGTGAAAAGAAAGACAACGGAGAAGTGATTCAACTTGACATTCGAGAAGCAATTTCTTAGCTTCATTCTTCCAACTTGAGGCATTCAGACGACTCGAAACATTGGAGGTTTTTCATGGCAGCCATTGAGGCAAAAGCAAGCGACATCGAAACCGTTGCACAGCTTGAAAAAGCGAGCAAGAAGATCACCGCCGAAATCGGCAAAATTATTGTCGGGCAAGCCAAAGTCATTGAGGAGCTCCTCATTTCATTGCTGGCAAGTGGACACTGCTTGCTGGTTGGCGTACCGGGCCTGGCAAAGACATTGCTGATCAACACGCTGGCGCAGGTGCTCGATTTGAAGTTCAATCGTATCCAATTCACGCCGGACCTGATGCCCTCTGACATCACCGGTACCGAGATTATTGAGGAGGACACGACCACCGGACATAAGGCATTCAAATTCATCAAAGGACCGGTTTTCGCCAACATCGTGCTCGCCGACGAAATCAACCGTACGCCGCCCAAAACGCAAGCGGCCCTCCTGCAGGCGATGCAGGAGCACGAAGTCACCGCCGCCGGCACTACCTATCGACTGGAAGAACCGTTTTTCGTGCTCGCGACCCAGAATCCCATCGAGCAAGAGGGCACCTATCCGCTGCCGGAAGCTCAGCTCGACCGCTTTATGTTCAATCTCTGGGTCGACTACCCGTCGCGTGATGAAGAAGTGGAGATTGTTAAATCAACCACCAGCGCATACGAAGCAAACGTCAACGCGATGCTTAACGCCGAAGAGATTTTGAAATTGCAGAAGCTGGTCCGCCGCGTACCGGTCGCGGACCAGGTGATCGATTATGCCGTGGCTTTGGTGCGGAAAACGCGTCCGACATACACGCATGCGCCAGAATTTGTTCGCGAGTGGATTCGATGGGGCGCAGGGCCGCGCGCGTCACAATACCTGATTCTGGCGGCCAAAACCCGCGCCATTCTGAGCGGCCGGCCAACGCCGGAAATCGAAGATGTGAAAGCCACAGCGAGACCCGTTCTGCGCCACCGCCTGGTGACCAATTTCAACGCAGAAGCGGAAGGCGTCGGCACCGTCGACATTGTCAACCGCCTGCTAGACATGGGGCAGTCCTGATGGCCAAGACCGAAAAAGGTGACTACCGCAAGTACCTCAAACCCGAGATAGTCTCCAAACTTTCATCCATGGATCTGCGCGCCCGCCTGGTGGTAGAAGGCTTCATCACCGGATTGCACAAGAGTCCATACCACGGCTTCAGCGTTGAGTTCGCAGAGCACCGGCAGTACATGCCCGGCGACGAAATCAAGCACGTCGACTGGAAGGTCTACGGCAAGACGGATCGCTTTTATGTTAAACAATTCGAAGAAGAGACCAACCTGAAATCATACCTGTTGCTCGATGCCTCGGCATCGATGGGGTATGCTTCCAGCACCCTGAGCAAGCTGCAATACGCCTCCTATCTTGCCGGCGCGCTGGCCTACCTCATGATTCGTCAACGTGATGCCGTCGGCCTGGTGACCTTTGATGAGAAAATTCGTCGCTACCTGCCGCCGCACTCGGTAACCACCTACCTGCATGAAATCCTGCTCGAGCTGGACAAAACCGAACACAGCTCGAAGACCGATCTGGCTTCCGCTCTGCACCAGATGGCAGACCGCATTCAGCGCCGCGGCCTGATTATTCTGTTTTCCGATTTGCTCGACGAGCCGCAGCAGGTCATGTCCGGCTTGAAACACTTTCGCTACAAGAAAAATGAAGTCATCGTCTTCCAAATTCTCGATCCCCTCGAGCTCAGTTTCGATTTTCCCCAGGATGCCGTCTTCAAGGATCTGGAGTCGGGTGAGGAAATCAACACACAGCCCTGGCACATCAGAAACGACTACCGGGCGCAAGTCGCTGAATTCAACCACATGTACAAGAAGTTTTGCCGCGAGCACCAGATCGAGTTTGTTTCGCTGAGTACAAAACAAAGCTACGACCGCGCGCTGATCGAGTACTTGTTGAAGCGCAAACGAATCGGCGGGTAACCTGAGTAAATTTTTCCAATACCTTCGTTGGTCGTAAGCACGCCTATGCGGAGACCTATCTAGATTCGGGGAAAAAGATGGGTATCGTCGTGAAGAAAACTCAGGAGGCTTAGCGAAGAGGCAAGCACGACATTTTCTCCGGCTCAGCAATACCCAATGGCTTCATGTAGGTGATAAAGGAGGTCCTGATCAAATCGATAGCTTCTTGAACTCATCGTACAGTTTCAGAACAAACGGGACATAGTTACGCGTTTCTGCCCACAGGATGTCATCCGCCTTGTCGCTCGCAAGCCAGCGCTCGACCACCCTGCCTCCGCCATTGTATGCCGCCAGTCCGCCTTCAAGCCCATACATTTCGATCAACGTAGACAGGTAACGGCACCCCATGCGGATATTATGAACGGGATGATAGAGCACCTCCTCGGGAGTCGTCCAGGCAATCCCGTCAACGGGGGCCAGCCATTTGCCGGTGCCGGGCATGATTTGCATCAAACCCATGGCCCCGGCCCAGGAAGTCGCCTCAGGATGCCAGGAACGGCCACTTTCATGCGTGATCATCGCGCAAATGAGATCGACGTCAAGATTTGGATATTTGACACTCATCTCATAGATTTCTTCGGCAATGTCATGTCTCATTTCCACGTCCATGTCGGGATTGAATCTGGCAATAATTCTGTTGACTTTGTGATGCGTCTTTTGACGCATGTAGTCCACATCCCGTACATTGTTTGCGAAGTTTATGAAACGCTCCAACTCTGTAATTTTACCAAGAATCGAGTCATTTTTGATGACCAAGAAGTTCAGCGAAAACAACCCAACGACCACAGGAATAAGCAGTGACTTCATTGTCTCCTCACTCATAAGTTATCTTCTCAAATCCTTTCTTCTAAGAGACCAGAGCAGCAACTAATCTCTCATTAGAGAAGTCCGATGGGTTAGGTTCTGGCTAAAAAGCAGAACAGGCAAAGATGTGGGCGCTTATTGATGAGACTCTGACTTTTGCAACCTAACACGTTCAAAATTGAACTCTCTTTTTGCAACTACTATTCCAAAAAATCACGCGAAACGAAAAAGATTCCTAATTTATTGTTTTTATGGAATATGCCTAGAATTTTTCGGTGCGGGCGAGGGGGAGTTGATCTTAAGAAAATGTGTTAATTGGAAACACGTGGGACAGGCAGGTTGACCCAATCTGAAACATTATCTTTGATAGACAGTATGTCCGTTCAAATTGAATTCTGCGGCTGCGGCTTCTACGGAGGGATAGGTGTTCAGGAACCACTCAAACTCGAGGATTTTGAAGACTTGGTAAACATTGGGCTGTATGCGGGCAAGTTTCAAATCGCCGTCGTTTAGCCGCACTTCATTGATCTTGCTCAAGAAGACGCTCCAGCCCATGCTGCTGATATACTCGACTTCGTATAAATCTATGATAATGTTGAAATGCTTTGCGGTCAAAAGCTCGTCAATGGCAACATCCAGCTCTTCAGATGTAATGACGTCAAGATACCCCTTCACTTTTATGACGGAAATCTCGCCGTTCATCTTGCGGCCATTATGAGTTATGACGGTCTTTTCCACTGATGTATGCCCGAGATGCATGGACCAAGGATGAAGTTCAAACTAAGCCGTATGATTTGATATGATATTTGTTATTACCCGCATTGAACAGGAACTGCGGGATATTTCCCGAAGAAAGTTAGCGAATTTTCGCTGGACAAAAGGATTCAAACGATCCGGTGAAATCATCTCGAATTGTGCCCAAACGCTTGACTAAACCAACAAAAATGACTATCATAACAATCATAACGCTGAGCCGCTAGATGACTTTTCCAACGGCTCACTCCTATCCGAAGCAGACCGATTCGAAACTCTTCACGAGGAGGTTGCAACATGCTCTATGAAACGGCTATCGTGGGCGGGGGTCCGGCTGGCCTGTCTGCTGCCATTCATTTGGCCTGGCACGATCGCAAGATTCTGGTCATCGACCGTCGGACCGGCCCGCTGTTTTTCACGCTCGAGCACTTGTACAACGTGCCGGGCATGCCCGCCATCCGCGGCATAGATCTGCTGAAACGGTTGCAGCGGCAAGCCGAAG
>JBHHXT010000033.1:0-35078 GCA_046757165.1 bacterium
TTTTTTTTTGCAAAGGAATTGTTTCATTGTTCTATTGTTCTATTGTTCTATTGTTGCTCAGGGTCAACAATAGAACAATGGCACGATTTGATCTCAGAATGAAATTTCCAATCGCGTACTGCTCACAAATGCATTCGACAGCGCCGGGTCTGTGCCGGGGTTGATGACATATTGAAAGTCCGGTTGAGCCGCCAGCCAGGAAGTGAGCTGGGCTCGATAGGTGAGCTCCAGAGCAATTTCTGATCTGTCGACGTCTATCCCGTCGATCCGTTGTGCGTCTCGCCAGTGCTTGCCCGTGTGGGCCGCCGCCACGGCTACGCCTACCTGGTCCTCATCGCGGCCGGGGAACAATCCTGTGTACACTGCTCCAGCGCCTGTATAGAGGCCAAACTGAAACACTTCGCTGTCAGAAAACCCAACCCGTCCGAAAACTGCAAGCCCCTGTCCCCTATCGTTTTTCTCCCGCAGAACTGAGCGTTCAGCCAGCAGGTAAGCGCCGGGCTTGCTTCTTTGCTGCAGGTTGTTGTCCTGTCCCAGGATGGCATCATATTTCGTGGTATAAAAATATGTCCCCAGGGCAATTTTCCCGTACGGATGCGATTCATCCTCCGTTCCCGTCAGGTAGGCCAGCTCGGTGCTCACCAGGATTCCATCTCCCTGCCGGAACTTGATCTTTGTGCCGTTGGGATTATCCGGGTCCCCGGGAACGCCGTCAAGCACGACCGTCTGAACATAGAACTTGTCTGAGGGGTGCCATTTCACTCTTAGCCCAAGAGATGTCGTTGGAAAGATCGAGGGGCCGTTGGGCCCGGTTTGCGAGAAATCGGGTCCGATGCCATGGGAGCTGTTTAGAAACAAGCCTGCGGTTTCGATAGCATCGAATTCTGAATTCAAATCATAGAGTCCTGCCAGAAATGACAATCGGCCGTCAAATAGTTCTTGCTGCACCGAAGCTTCGTAGAGCTTCCACGTGTCCGGGGAGTCGATGGTACTGATCCCCTGGGCATCCCCTACGTTGTCACTTGGGTTGCCGCCATGATTGCCCAGGATGTATAGGAAAAAGTGGGTGCCGCGCCAGCCAAAGAGACTCTCCAGGTTCATGTCAATCGTTAGATCGAAATTGTCCAAATACTCTGTTCGACGAAAGAGTCCGCCGGCAAGATTCGATGAGACTTCAGAGGTATAGGCGGCCTCGAATTCTACCCCTTCCAGTCGATTTCTCAGCGCTGCAAAAAAGAGCTCCCCAAATCCGGTTGTTCGCTCAGACTGCACGGTATGCAAAGCAAGCTCATTGCGTGACCACTTTGCACCTTCGGTTTGCTCAATCAATTTGTTGAGCAGGGCTAATGTATACTCATCGTCCATCTCGAATTCGTTTTGCAACCGAAACCCGGCGGGTTGCCCTCCGCCTGATCTTATCCTTGCAACATCCTGTGCCAGGTCATCGACCTTCAAATTGAGATCGATTATGGTGTTGAGAAGAGTTGAGAAGGTCTCCTCATCAGGAATCGGCGCCAACTTAGACGGCACCCTTTGCCCTGCATCTTTTTGCGTCACCTCCAGTCTTGAAATCCGGAGATCGAGTCTTTGTAGGGCTAATCTCAGCGAATCCAGGGATTGTGGTCTCAACTCAGCCGGTGTAAGGATCAGCATCAATGCCATCATAATCACACATACGATAGGTTCAGGTCTCGTCAAACGCCGGTTCCGCAAATACATGTCTGGTTTCCCCTTGCTTGATAGTTAATACATGTCGCCAATTCCCCGCAGGGGCCTGTCGCGCTTCTCATCTTCTCGAGAGAGCGTATGGCTCTAATATATATCGTATTTGAGGTTAATTACTTTATCATTTGATTGAAGGAAAAGCCGATCTTTGTATCTGAATTGCCGCTTGGGGTGTCACAGCCGCAGTTAGAGAGGATGTCTCATTGTTTTATTGTTCTATTGTTTTTTGGGTAGTTTAACATTCAGGGGCTTTGCAAAAAAGATGCAAAAAGTTCAGAGGTAATTCATAGATGCCCCACAAGTGGGCATGGCTACGTAATCGGTGGGGGTTGGCCGTTCGTCACCGCATTCCCCAATCGGTGTCAATTCGCCACTCGTAGCCGCCACCCCTTGTGGGTGGCTGGTATCTCCGGCATGGTGCTTCATGGGGATGTTCATAGATGCCCCACAAGGGGGCATGGCTACACTATCGGTGGGGGTTAGACAGTGCTCGGAACCCAACTATCATTTGGTCTAAAGTAAGCTGGACCCATAAACTCTATTTCTGCAGGGCCACTTTGCGGACGAACTTTGCCTTTCCGGCCGTCAACTGCACAAAATACACACCTGAAGCCACTTCATGACCAGCGTTGTTTTTCCCGTACCAGGACGCTTTTCTGATTCCTGCCTGCTGGACTTCATCAACCAGGATCCTGATTTCCTGGCCTTTGAGATTGTATATGGCTATCCGGACGCGTGTCTCTGCTGGCAGGGCATATTCGATAGTGGTGCCGGCGTTGAATGGGTTGGGGTAGTTTTGGCTCAAGCTGATCTTGTCAGGCAGGACGGGACCGCTATCGGTTGACATGAGCTGTTGTCTTAACGCCTTTTTCGACGCGGCATTGCTCAATGCGGTCTCGACGACGAGCTCCGGGGCGTGGTCTCCCTCTTGGGTACTATACATGACGCTGTTTGAAGCTTTATTCGTCAGGGCAAAGCTGAATACGCCGTCGCGAGCAATCGCGGGGGTCACATCCAACTCCACCCAGGTCCCAACCGAAACAGCGCCCGCACGGCTCAGCTCTGAGCCTTCGATCACGGGAGCGTTGTCCCAGTTCAGATCGTCCTCACTCCACGGGCTGTTGCTTCCTTTGTAGTGGTTGGCGACAGAATAGACAGCGCCGCCGTCTGGGCTATCATCTGTCACATAAAGACGAATTCTGGCCGCTATCACCTCGCCCTGTAATCCTGTTATGTCGAATTTCAAATAGGAGTTGAAGCTCGGCCTGCCTTTCCGAACGCGCATAATCGGGTCATCTCCGAAATTAACCGTGGGGCGGGTGGACTTGACCTGCGCGTCATCTGCCGGGTTGAATGTGAAGGTCTGGCCTCCGCTGCCACTCTCCTGCGTAAATGTGGCGACAATACTCTTATCCGAGCTCATGATCAGGGTTTTGACTGGCTCAGTGCCGTCGACGTCCCCGCCCCATGTGCTGAATTGCCAGCCCGCGTCAGGCAGCGCAGCGACCTGGACCTGGACGCCCTCGTCGTAGACGCCACCCGGCGGGTCCAGAGCGACGCTGCCAGACCCTTCTGTCGTCACGGTTAGCGTGACCTGCTGTGGTCCGGCTGTGGCAAAAATTGCAGTTACCTGTTTATCGGCATCCATGGTAATCGCAGCCGGGTTGGCCGAGCCCGAGAGATCCCCGCTCCAGCTACTAAACTGCCAGCCATCGTCGGCTGTGGCGGTCAATTGTACCACCGTGCCGTCGTCAAAAACGGTGCCCTGTGGGGCCAGGGCTACGCTGCCGGCCCCTTGAGTTGAAATAGAGAGGCTATGCTGTGTCGCTCCGCCGCCAGAGCCGGTCTCAACGGCGAGCTCAGGCGGAAACTCACCTTCCTTTGTGTGAAACTTGGCCTGGTCGATTGAATTGCTCTTTATGGCAAAGCTGACGGTGCCGTTGCCGGCCACCGCGGTTTTCACGTCGAGCTCGATAACCTGGTCTGCTATGATTGTCCCCAGGCTGCCCAGTGGGGAACCTGAAATCTCTGGTGCGTTTCCAGACGTCAACCCTGATTCTACCCAGGGCGTGGGGGTATTGGCGTAATCATTCGAAACGCGCCAAATGCTGCCGCCGTCTGCGCTGCCGCCGCTGACGTAGAGCCGCAAGCGGGCAGACCGCACCGGCCCGGTCAATCCCGCAACCTCGAACTTGAAGTATGAAACAAACTTGTTGCGCTCGACTTTTGTGGTGGTCTTGCGGCCGTAGTTTCTTCCGGGAGCGGTCAGTTTGACTTGTCCGTCATCTGTTGGCAGGAAAGTTAGCAGGCTGGTGCCACCGCCGCCGCCATCGCTGGAAATCGTCACCATGGCGATATTGGAAGTCGCCCCGTCATTGTCGTCAACGGTATAGGTGAAGGTGTCGGAGCCGGAGAATCCAGCATCCGGGGTGTAGGTGATCAAGCCAGAGAACGGATTCACCACCACAGTGCCTCCAATCGGCAAATCAACCACGTGCACGGTCGTGGCGTCGAGCGTGCCATCGATGTCGCCATCGTTGGCCAGCACGTCGATGACAGCAGGCGTTGCACCCATAATCGTAGCAGCATCAGCGCCAGCCACAGGAGCATCATTCACAGGTCTCACGGTGATCGTGACCGTCGCCTCGTTCGACGGTGCTCCCTGATCATCCCGAATCGTGTAGGTGAAGGTGTCTGTGCCGGAAGAGTCCGCAGCCGGCGTGTAGGACACCGTGCCGTTATTCCGAACCGAGGCCGACCCATGCGAGGGCGGGGTTGTTATCGTCACGGAGTTCAAATCGAGCGTGCCGTCGTCATCGGAATCATTGCCTGCTACGGGGATGTCTATGGGAGCATCTTCGTCGGTGCTGATCTCGTCATCAACGGCCACTGGCGGTTGATTGTCGGCCCCGCCGGCGCCGGTTTTGACCACCAGCTCTGGTGGGAATGCGCCTTCTTTGGTTGAATATCTGACCTGGTTTCCTGAAGCGGTGGACAAGCCAAAGCTGTAAACACCGTTTCCAGTTACGGCCGCGCTGACGTCAAATTCCACCAGGTCATTTGGCTCGGCTCTGCCTTGTGAACCGAGGGATGAGCCGTTCATCTCCGGTGCGTTTATCGCCCGCAGCTCGGATTCAGTCCAGGGCAGGGAGGAGCCCGAAAAATTATTGGAAACCGCATAGATCTCCCCGGCCTGATCGCCGCCATCTGAAATGCCCCCGGCAACACGAAGCCGCAACCGCGCGTTCTGAACCGGACCACTGAGACCGCTGACCACAAACTTGAAATAGCTGTTGAACTTGTCGGCTTCGATTTTTGCACTGCTTTTGGCGCCATAATTCTTGCGCCGTTCCGTGAGCTTGACCTGGCCATCATCTGTCGGTTGGAAGGTCAAGGTCTGCGTTCCGCCCCCGCCGCTGGCATTGACCGTCACCGTCACGGTCGCGGCATTGGAAGTGGCGCCGTTGTTGTCCTGCACGGTGTACTCGAAAGAATCCACTCCAACAAAACCGGCGTCAGGGAGGTACTCCACCGTCCCGTCGCCATTCACAGAAGCCGCGCCGTTCGATGGCTGTCGCGTGATGCTGACGGTTGCAGGGTCGAGCGCACCGTCGCTGTCGTTGTCATTGCTCAATACGGCGATGGTGACAGAAACATCTTCCATGGTTGTGGCTTGATCATCACTGGCGGTGGGAGGATTGTTCGCGCCCCCGCCTGCTCCGGTTTCAATAATGAGCTGTGGCGGAATCGTCCCTTCGCGCGTGTCGTACTTGGCCTTATTGGTCGAGCTGCTGACGAGCGCAAAGCTCACCTCGCCGTTGCCCAGAATTGCCGAAGTGAGATCCAGCTCGACAAGATCATTTGGTGACACATTGCTGGCGCTGCTGAGTCGTGAGCCGTCTATCGCTGGGGCATTGCCGGCGTTCAGCTCGTTTTCGCGCCACGGGGTGGAGGAGGCGATGAAGTTATTTGAAACCTGGTACACTGCGCCGCCATCACTGCTGCCATCTGAAATGCCATTGCTGACCCTCAATCGCAGGCGAGCGCTTTGAACCGGACCCGTTAATCCGGAAACGTTGAATTTGAAGTACGCGCGAAATTTATTGTGCTCGACCTTGGCCGTGGCCTTGGCGCCATAATTCTTGCCCGGGGCGGTCAACTTCACCTGACCATCGTCGGTGGGTACAAAATTGAAGGTCTGCCCGCCTGCATTGTCGTTGACGTTGACGCTCACCAGAGCCTGGTTCGACACCGCGCCCTGGTCATCCTGGATGGTGTACGTAAACGAATCGAGACCCACAAACCCCGGGTTCGGGGTGTAGGTGACCAATCCCGCTCCGGCAAGTGTCGCTGTCCCGTTCCCCGGTGGGTTCAGAATCGTGACGGTTGCGTTGTCAACAGAACCGTCGATGTCGAAGTCGTTGGCAGCGACATCGATAGCAACCGTAACTCCTTCGCGTGTATCCGCCTGATCGTCCCTGGCTATCGGAGTCAAGTTCGAACTTCCACCTGCCGGGTTGATGAAATTGTGCAGATAGTATTTGGTTTCACTTGCGCTCGCAATCGCCAGAATCCCGGTGGTGGAATTGACACATTGTTTGGTGGACTTGACATTGTTGACATCGCTATCCTTGCTGCTAAAAATGAAGGTTCTTCCGGTCCCGGCGGGAAAGTTCAGGTCGTCGATATGGGCGACCTTCAGCTCGATGGTGCGGGGCGCGAAGAATCTGCTCGAAAAGACATAAACACTATCGCTTTCGGAATCGACCAGAACCATTGGCCGGGTGAGATGGTTTCTGACCAGGCCGATCACATGGCGAGTCCATCGCCCGTCCGGTGTCCGTTTGAGCAAGTAGATGCCATCGTCATCGAGATTGGAAAGATTGGTCTTTGTGGCGACCAGGATTTCGCCCGTGGCGCAATGCGTGGCCAGGTTGAAATGGTCATCAGAGATGTTCTTGGAGCCGTCAGAGAGCGCGACCTCTCTTCGTTCCCAGTTCTGGTCACTGTTGCTATCTTTGTGTACCGCAAAATAGGCCTTGGAATCATTCTGGTTGCTCCAAATCACGCCAATTTTGTTTTGGTCAAAGGCGATAAGGGAGGAGATGTCATCCGGGTCGGTCGCGCCGCCCTGCACGGGCAGTTTGAACGGGTCTCCCCAGGTTCGGTCGTCGCCGAGGGTTCGGTTGATCCAGACTTTGCCCCCATCTGTCCAGGTCGCCCACAGCTGGCCGGTCGAGTCCTTGTCGATTACCAACGATTCGACTTTGTCATTCATGTTGAGCGTCACAGGAAATCCACTGTCCAGACGGTACGTTTGCGTCCCGGCGTCGTAACTATAGCGATAAAGTCTGGCATCGCTTGGGCCCATGCTGGCCTTGTGTCCAGAGGTCGCCCGCGAGGCAACATAGAGTTTTTCTCCATCCCACAAGACATCTTGCGCGGAGTGCGCCCGTTCATCAACATCTGTTTCGGTGTTGGTCCAACATTGGGTCGGCCTGTTGAAGCGGTAGATCCGGTATTTTGTCGCCAACGGGTCCCAGAGCACGCCCCACCAGGAGCCGTCATGGAACCAGAGTTTGCTCTCCGGCTTGTCTTCGGTGGGTTTGTCCATGACATCGGTTCCGCCATAATAATAATCCCGGAAGCCAACATCCACCGGCGCGCATTTTTCACCGCTGCCGGCCGGCGGTTCTGAGCCGTCGTCCGGGATCTGGATGGTGAAGTTCAGGTCGCTGACATCACTCAAGGAGCCGTTCGAGGTGCTGGTGATTCTGATCAGCGCCGTCATCGTCTCGATTACGGGAACCGTCCAATCAAACTCACCGTCATTGGGCGTGGCCGCCTCGATGGGTTCCCAACTGGCGCCTGCGTTTTGCGAGAATTCGATGTCGACCGTGGAGCCGGCACCACTTGAATTCCACCGGATGGTGTGCGTGCTGCCCTGGTCCAACCTTTCGCTTCCGCCGGGTGAAGCGACATAGACAAACGCCCCGTCATAGACCGGAGCGCCCGAGTTTGCAAATCTGGGGAAATCCGTGGTGGTCTCAACGATGTCTCCATCATGATTCTTCGTGCTGTGGTCCACCACCGTTGAACCGCCGCCTTCATCAAATGTCCAGTAGGCCACCAGACCGGATTCGTTGCCTGCGAGCGTCTTGTTCATCAGCGCTTGCAGTTCTTCCGCCGACTTCTTGACATTCCAGACCCTGACCTCGTCCATCTTGCCGCGAAATCGTTTTTCTGGCTGGTAGGCGTGACGCCCGAGGAGCACACGCGCATTTGTTGAAGGCATTCCGCCGGGCACCACTTCCCCGTTGCCATACTCCACCCCGTCGATAAAGATTCTAACGATGTGGGAGCTGCCATCGTAGGTCATGGCAATATGATGCCATCGATTGACCACGATGACCCCACCGCCGGCTTTGTATTCAAAATTGCTGCCGTTGTTTTCGATGGCAACGGAAACTTCATTCTCGAAGCTGCCGTCGACCATCAGCCCCCACTCTTTAAACTGGGTGTCTTTCCACTTTTGAATGATCGGGCGGTCCTTTTTTAAATTGACCAGCTTGACCCATGCTTCGACGGTCTTGCTTCTGTTTGGCGAGCCCCTGAGCGAACTCGAGTCGCTGATTTTGACGAAACCGCCTTCGCCGTCGAAATCAAGAGAAAAGCCACCATCTTGTGCAAAAAGCGAATTAGAGATTAGAAAAGAAAGAACGATAAGTACGAAAAAGTGTCTCATTTTAGAAGTGTTATCCCAAGTTGATAAACGACTCACCATAGCTGCACTAGTCCCCCTGGTAAAATAACGTCAAATTGACCTGAGTCAGATGACATCTCCACATGATTCATACCAGACCTAACCACCAAAATGACAACATGTTAAATGAATCTCCGCAAGCATCCCTGCCCGGGCTGTTCTGAAAATCAGGCGGTGATGATTCTGGTTTTCTCTACAAAATCAGCAATTCACATGCCATTTCTCGTCGCACAACTCCGGGGGGCTGTCCAATAAGGGGCAAACATGTCTTCGCGAGGAGTCCCGGTTTTAGGCACAAAGCTGGGAGATTGCTTCGTCCCGCAAGAAACGCGGGACTCGCAATGACATCTGACTTTTTGGATAGCCCCTTGCACCAGCCAGTCTATCCCATAGATAGTATAGAATCACCGGGTGTCGAATGCGTAGTGGCAAGCAGGAGATTTTTCCATTTGGAGTGGTTCATCGATGATGAAGGATTGGGCCGCCATCAGGCTCGGTGCCGATAATAATTTGCTTTTTTTAACAGATTTTGATATATTGACCCCATAACTCAAAGAAACACCCAACCCTATCTTTGGAACGTCTATGAATACGCCAGGTGAACTCAAGCCGTCACAACGCATTTTGCTCGGGCCCGGGCCGAGCGGTGTGCATCCGCGCGTCTACCAGGCGTTGGCTACACCGATTTTGGGCCACCTCGATCCGGAATTCTTGACTATCATGGATGAGATTCAGCAACAATTGCGCTTTGTTTTTCAGACCCAAAATCGGCTGACAATCGCCGTGTCCGGCACAGGGAGTGCGGGCATGGAGGCCGCTTTCGTCAACGTTCTCGAACCGGGGGACAACGTCATCGTTGGCGTCAACGGCGTTTTCGGCACGCGCATGTCGGACGTCGTTACGCGCTGCAGCGCCAATGCCATTCAAATCGAGGCGCCGTGGGGCAAGGCCATCGACATTCAGCAGGTGGCAGATACGCTGAAAAAAACAGCAAAGGTAAAGGCGGTGGCACTGGTTCACGCTGAAACCTCCACCGGCGTCTTGCAGCCTCTGGATGAGGTTGGCGGTTTGTGCAAACGCCATGGCGCGCTTTTCATCGCCGATGCCGTCACCTCCCTGGGTGGCCTGCCGGTCAAAGTGGACGAGTGGCAGATCGACGTTTGCTATAGCGGCACGCAAAAGTGTTTGAGCTGCCCGCCGGGACTGGCGCCGGTCACGTTCAGCGATGCGGCGCTCAAGGTGGCACAGAGTCGCCCAACCAAAGTGCAGAGCTGGTACCTGGATGTCACCATGATCGCCAACTACTGGGCGGACAGCTCGCGCGCCTATCATCACACCGCGCCGATCAGTATGAATTATGCTTTGCGGGAAGCGTTGCGACTGGTTCAGGAAGAAGGTCTGGAGCCGAGATTTGAACGGCACAAACGCCACAGCCTGGCGCTGCTCAGCGGCTTGCAACCGCTTGGTTTGACTCCGTTTGTCGATGAAGGCATCCGGCTGCCGACGCTGAATGCGATACGTGTCCCTCCCAATGTCGAGGAGGCGAAGGTCAGGAGACGACTGCTGCAAGACTACAACATCGAAATCGGCGGTGGACTCGGGGATCTCGCGGGCAAGGTGTGGCGCATTGGTTTGATGGGCGAGTCAGCCAGTCAGGCCAATGTGGTTTACTTGCTAGCTGCTTTGCAGGAAATTCTTAATGTCAAGTGAGTCATGCAAGACACGTTTGAAATCCTCTGTCCTTACTGCGGCGAACCCAACGAGATCTATGTCGATTACTCTGGTGGGCCGGTGCAGACCTACGTGGAGGATTGTCAGGTTTGCTGCCAACCCTGGCAAGTCCGGGTGGAGATCTTCGAGGATGAGCCCGTGGTACAGGTCATGCGCAGCGATGAGTAAACGATTATTTCACACGGATCAAAAACCCACACCGACGCTGCGAAAAAAGTCATTTAGCGCTTCGCGCCGTCATTTGCCTTACGTCGTCATTTGGTCCTTGTTTGCTCAATGACGCCCGCAGGGCAAATGACAGCAAATGACGAGCGAAGCTCAAAAGGACGGTGTTTTCAGCGAACGATTGACCCAAAGATTATCGACAATACTTTGTCGATATCTGGCGCCAAGCGCCTAGTTCTCGAATCAATCTGGACATGCCAAACATAGAAGAGCTCACCAAAGACTACCCGCTTTCGATTGAAATCCCCGTCGCCTGGGGAGAAATGGATGCGTTCCAGCATGTGAACAATATCGTCTATTTTCGCTATTTCGAAAGCGCCCGCATCGCTTACTTTGAAAGAATCAACTATATCCAATTCACCGAAGAACAGGGTCTTGGGCCGATACTGGCCTCCACGCACTGTACCTTCAAATATCCTTTGACCTACCCGGACCGGGTGACCGTAGCGACAAAAGTCTCGGAAATCCAGGAGGACAGATTTACCATGGACTACCTGGTCCTGAGCCAGGCATCTGGAAAAGTCGCAGCACAGGGACAGGGCCTGGTTGTTTCATACGACTACAGAAACAGGAAAAAGGCATTGTTACCCATCGAGATCCGGCAGCGAATTCTCGACCTCGAGGCGACAACGGAGAAACACGAGTGAACCGAGCTCGTGTGAACTTTTGCTGCCTCAGCCTGTTTAGGAGGGAATTCAAGTTCGCGAACCCATGACCTCTCAGCTTTCAGAAACAGCTAGCCCACCTCCACAGCAGCGGTTGAGCACCTACGAAGGCCTTTATGTCGGGTTCATGGCCGTATTTGTCACCTTCGTCCTCTTGACCAACACGGTCGGCGTGAAGCTTTTCGATGCGTTTGGCAGAATTTTGCCGGTCAGCATCCTGTGGTTTCCGCTCACTTTTTTGATCACGGATGTCGTCTCGGAGATGTACGGCGCACGCCGGGCGCAATATCTGGTCATCATGGGGTTTGCCATGAGTCTCCTGCTCCTGGGCTTCTCCCTGGCCGGCATCAACCTGTCGGCTGCGAGCGTCTATCCCTTGCAGAAAGACTACCACAACATTTTCGGCCCGGTCTGGCGGCTGCTGTTTGGCTCCATGGCGGCCTACCTGTTGGCACAAATGATCGACGTCCGGCTGTTCCACTTCTGGAAGAAACTCACCAGGGGCAAACATCTCTGGCTGCGCAACAATGCTTCAACCATGCTCTCCCAGTTCGTGGACACCTTTACGGTGAACACGATTTTTCTCTATAAGAACCCGACTGTCTTTACAGGCTCGTTTGCAGACTTGATGGGCATTATCATGGGAGTTTATGTTTTGAAAGTCATCATAGCGGCCCTGGATACTCCTTTATGCTATCTGGGCGTTCGGATGGTCGAGCGTGCCACCGGCGTAAAAGGAAGCGAGATCGCCTGATCCTGCGAAATTTTGTTTGAGTGTCATGGTATTCCTTGATTCCTTTTCCTCTATTTCTTACCTTGCCTTTGGCCTCAGCTCCTCCCAGAGCGAATGTCAACCGGAAGTGAAAACAGCCATTCAGGAGTCACCGAGGATTGCGATCGAGCAAACGGCCCGCAATTCTCGCAGAATTGGATGGAGAGAATTATGAAGCTTTTCGCTGCCCTGCTTCTGCTTTTTCCCGTTACCGTTGCCACGCAATCAAGTTCTCCCCCAAATGAGGCCATCGACCTCCCGACAATCCAGGAAAAGACCAGAGAGATGCAAAAATCTTCCGGCTTTTTCGATTTTTACTGGGGCGAAAAGAAAGGCAAGATGTGGCTGGAAATCAGCAGGTGGGATGAGGAGATTCTGTACGTCAACTCCCTGCCCTCCGGTGTGGGTTCAAATGACATCGGTCTGGACCGCGGGCAAATCGGCGCCAGCCGTGTGGTCAAATTCCAGCGCGTGGGCCCGAAAGTGCTTCTGGTGCAACCCAATTATGCCTACCGTGCCGTTAGTGATAACATCGCTGAGCGCCGGTCTGTGGATGAGGCGTTTGCGCAATCCATCTTGTGGGGATTCAAAGTTGCAGCAGAGGAGGGCGCCAGGGTTCTGGTGGACGCCAGCGACTTCTATCTGCGTGACGCACATGATGTGATCGGGACACTCGAGCGACGCGAACAAGGCAGCTACAAAGTCGACCTCTCCCGCTCGGCTTTCTACCTGCAGCGGACGAAGAACTTTCCACTCAACACCGAAGTCGAGGTGACGCTGACCTTCGTTGGGGATTCCCCCGGCGACGATGTTCGCCAGGTCGTGCCCACGCCTGAAAACATCACGGTGCGCCAACACCATTCCTTTGTTCAGCTTCCGGATGAGAAATATGAAGCGCGCGTGTGGGACCCCAGGGCGGGGTTTTTCAGCATTCGCTACCAGGATTACGCCACGCCGATCTCCGAGCCGCTGCTGAAGCGCTTTATCGTACGCCACCGGCTGCAGAAGAAGAACCCCAATGCGACGGTGAGCGAGGCGGTCGAGCCTATTGTCTACTATGTCGACGCCGGCGCGCCGGAGCCCATTCGCTCGGCATTGATCGAGGGCGCACGCTGGTGGAACGAGGCGTTTGAGGCCATCGGTTATCAGGACGGTTTTCAGGTTGAGGTTTTGCCGCCGGAGGCAGACCCGCTCGACATTCGCTACAATGTCATCCAATGGGTGCACCGCTCGACGCGCGGCTGGTCCTACGGCAGCGGTGTCATCGACCCGAGAACCGGCGAGCTTATCAAAGGTCATGTGTCGCTCGGGTCGCTGCGCGTGCGGCAGGACTACTTGATCGCCGAAGGGCTGCTTGCCCCTTATGCGCAGGGCCAGCCCCTCTCGCCGCAAATGCAGGAGATGGCTTTGGCGCGGTTGCGCCAGCTCGCTGCGCACGAAGTCGGGCACACGCTCGGCCTTTCGCACAATTTCGCCGCCAGCGTGTCGAGTCGTGCCTCCGTGATGGATTATCCTCATCCCTATGTCACGCTCAAAAATGACGGGGCATTGGATTTCTCGCGTGCCTATGCCGTCGGCGTCGGGGCGTGGGATAAAGCTGCCATTGCCTATGGCTACCAGGATTTCCCTGACCAGTCCGACGAGCAAGAGGAGTTGCAGAAGACCATCCAGAGCACCATCGCCGAGGGTCTCATTTTCATCTCCGATCAGGACGCACGGCCGGCCGGAGGCGCGCATCCATTCGCTCATCTCTGGGATAACGGCCCGGACGCAGTGCAGGAGCTTTATCGCGTGATGAAGGTACGCGCCAACGCGCTGAAACGTTTTTCGCAACACAATATTCGCGTCGGTGCCCCATTTGCCACGCTCGAAGAGGTGCTGGTGCCGCTGTACATGTCGCACCGCTACCAGATAGAGGCCACTTCCAAGTTGCTGGGCGGTTTGTACTACACCTACGCCGTTCGCGGCGATGGCCAGAGGATTTCCGAAATCGTCGCACCTCTGCGCCAGCGCCTGGCGCTCGACGCCTTGCTTGCCACCCTCACCCCCGAGGCGCTGGCCATTCCCGAAAGCGTTTTGAATCTCATCCCCCCGCGGGCGTTTGGCTACAGCCGTGGCCCGGAGACGTTCAACATCCGCACAGGCGTAACGTTCGACCCGCTGGCCGTAGCAGAAACGGCGGCGAACGAAACCGTGCGCTTGATCTTGCATCCGGCACGCACCGCGCGCCTGGTTGAATACCACGCTCGCGACAGCAAGCACCCCGGTTTCCTGGAAGTCGTTGACAAGCTGATCCAATCAACCTGGCACGCGCACCGCAGCACAGGATACCCTGCTGAAATACGACGGGGGGTAGACAATATCGTGCTCCAGCATCTCATGCTTCTGGCAGCGGATGACCAGGCGGCGACGCAAGTGCGCGCCATTGCCGCACTCAAAATCGACCAATTGAAGAAGTGGCTGACAAAACAGCTCGACCACGCGGGCGATGAGCGTCAGAAGGCTCACATGAAATTCGCTATTGCTCAGATAGGCCGATTCCAGAGGAATCCGAAACACATCCACCTGACCCGGCCGGTTCCGCCGCCCGCCGGATCGCCCATCGGTTCGGATTGTGCTTCATGGTGTGGATGGCAAGCGGGGCAGTTTTAGACCGCGAGTCTGGTTTGAGAGTTATCGACCGGCGTGACGCTCATAAATTTCAGAGCGGCGGTTGAAAAGACAGGCAAAAGCCGTCGAACAAATGTCGTCAGTAGGCTGTTATGCTTCTGCACATTGTGTCTTTCTGAGTATAAATAGTAGTTAAACGAACCTGCTTTTTCGTTCTGTCACCTGCGAGTTGTTCATCGAGAAGCGCTCGCAATGAGATCAAGAGTCGAGGGTTGGTTCAATAACGCATAAGGTCCGTCATGAAAGTACGTATTCTCAACGCCTCGGATGCGAAGGCGTATCGCGAGCTCAGGCTCAAAGGTCTTAAGGAGTCCCCGCACGCATTCGGCGAGAGCTACGAGGATGAGTGCGAGAAGTCCTTACCTGAAATCGCCGAGGAGCTCACCCCATTTGGCAACCCCCCAGAGCAATTCACTTTGGGCGCGATTTCGGAGCAGGGTGGTCTTTTGGGCGTGGTGACCTTCAAACGCGACACCCGCAGCAAAGCACGCCACAAAGCGATGCTCTATGCCATGTACGTCCTGCCCGAGGCCAGACATCATGGCGTCGGCCAGGCGCTGCTTGCAGAAATTGTCGCCAGGGCCAGGCACATTGAAGGGCTGGAGCAAATTCATCTCTGGGTCTTGCACGCCAGCCGGTCGGCGGCTGATTTCTACAAACAATGCGGCTTTGAATTCCAGGGACCGCGGATAAAGGGAGACTTGAAAATCAGCGGCGAGTATGTCGATGCGCAATACATGGTGCTTCGTCTTTGATGAACGCCTTGTTTCGCAGCACGTCGTTAGTGTAGAGCTCAGCGAAAACGTTATGAGCCGAAGATCAGAAGTCTGCCACACGGATCAAAAACTCACACGGAAAAACCTTTTTTTGCAAATGTTCCTCCTGCAAAAACAAGAATCTTACTGATAATCTACAACCCAAGATGTCGACGTAGCCGTTGCTGCAGTACTGAATTCCGCGATCGGAGTGATGAATTGAGGTTTCAGGATTTTCGACGCCCCTGAGAACCATTCTAAGCGCTCTTTGACATCCTTCGATGGCTAAACTCTGAGATAAATCCCAGCCGACGATCTTGCGTGAGTACAGGTCGGTTATCAGAGATAGATAGCAGAATCCTTCACAGGTACCCAGATAGGTGATGTCTGAAACAAACACTTATCAGGACGGGACAAACTTCAATCTACAAATCACAGTGAACAAGAAAACAGCCTCAACGCCACTTCAAAACCTTTGTTTTTGTTTGAGATTTCGGAAATTGGGCATTGGTTTTATTTGTTATGTGGCTTTTGCGATTTGTGATTTCAAGTCTTGCCCCAAAATGACAGAACTTCACTGTGGCAAGTATTTCTTGGGAAACTTCGCCACCACGGTGTACTGTGGATCGACGATGTTTGCGACCGTGGCGCTGCCGACCTGCGATAAGACCTGATACCCTTCCCACCGGTCGAAGCCATAGTCCGCTTCTAACCATTCGACCAATTCAACGTGTGCCAGCCGGAAGGCATCGATAAGCGGGCGAGCGCTCCCCGCGACCATGATAAATTCATCATCTTCGATGCGCGGCCAATCGATGGGTTTGTTCTTGATCAAGTCGAATTGCAGGATGACATCCATCGTGGCCTCCAGGCCCGTGCCTGCGATTTCCCCCTCGCCTTGCAGGGCGTGACCATCACCGAAGTAAAAGAGCGCGCCGTCATGAAAGACAGGCAGATAAACCGTGGCGCCGGCGCGAATTTCGGGCGCGTCCATGTTGCCGCCGAAATCCCCGGGCCAAAGACCGGGGAAAGATTCCTCGCCTTTGGGCGCGACGGCAACACGACCAAGCATCGGCGCCAGCGGCACTTCAATTCTCTGCAATTTGCTCCGCTTCAAGTCGAGAAAGGCGATGTTTTTCTCTGTATCCACTCGCCACAGGTACCGCTCTGCCGGAACCTGTGGATTCAGCATGCGGACGCGCACATCACTTGCCAGACCTCCAAAGTTCGGGTTGATGCGGGCCGGCGCCAGATCCCGGTTTGGCTGCACCTTCAAGATCTTCACCACCAACTGGTCTTTCGGCGTCGCCCCCTCGATGTAGATAGGGCCGACTTCGCCCGGCCAGGCCCCTCCCTCTTCTGTATAATAGGCGCCCATCAGAGATTCGCTCACCAGCACGTCTCCCGGTTTGAGGCGCAGAACCGGCGCGCGAACCTTGAAGGCCTTGAAGCCGACTTTCTGGGTGAAGCGCGTGGTGTCTTGCGAAAAGGCGAAGCCTGGTAGCAACAGGAGCAGCGCCAGACAAGCTATTTTATCTCTGGAAACAAACATGCCACCCTCCTTAAATGAAGAAAAAATGATTCTACACAGTTTGCAATTGTGTATCCCGCCGGGATTTGTACCCAAAATCCTGTTTCAAGCCGGAGTGAAAAGCTTCAGCTTTTCAGGTTCTTGCGAAGTTTAAGTATCGCCATGCTGAAGCATTGCACTCCTGTTTGCAACTGCGTATACCTCTCGGATTTGTACCCAAAACACGGTTGCAAACCGTGTTGGATCAGGTTTGACCTCTTGAGGCCATTTGCTGGAACCGTTTGAAGCCAATTTCTGACCAAGGCCGAGCGCCAACAGCGAAATGCCAATAGCTTGACAGTTCCAGGTGTGAGGCATCGCAGCATTTCGGCGCATCAGGTGAACCGTGGATACTTCGCGGGATCGCTTTCGTGCATCAGCTCGTACACGGCCTCGAAGATCTGCTCGACGTTTGGCTTTGAGAAGTAGTCGCCGTCGGAGCCAAAGGCCGGCCGGTGAGGTTTGGCCGCGATCGTGCAGGGTTTGGAGTCCAGCCAGGTGTAGCCGTCCTGCTTTTCGAGCACCTCTTGCAGCATGTAGGCCGTACCACCGCCGGGGACATCTTCATCAACAAATACAATGCGGCTGGTCTTCTTGAGCGACTCCAGAATCATGCCGTGGATATCGAAGGGCAATAGTGACTGAACGTCGATCACTTCTGCTTCCACACCGACTTTGGCGAGATGTCGCGCCGCATCCATGGCCACCCGGCAGCAGGCGCCATAGGTGACAATAGTGACGTCCGTGCCCGGTTTCAATATCTCGGGCACGCCGAGCGGAACGGTGAATTCGTCCACGTTGTCAGGCAACGTTTCCTTGATACGATAGCCGTTCAGGACCTCGACGATGATCGCCGGGTCGTCTGATTTCAACATGGTGTTGTAAAAACCTGCTGCTTGTGTCATATCACGGGGGACGAGGACGTGGAGGCCGCGCAGCAGGTGGAGCATGGCTGCCATGGGCGAACCAGAGTGCCAGATGCCTTCGAGGCGGTGGCCGCGCGTCCGCACGATCACGGGCGCTTTTTGTCCGCCTTTGGTGCGCCAGAGCAGAGTCGAAAGATCGTCCGACATGATTTGCAAAGCGTACAGGACGTAGTCTAAATACTGAATTTCCGCGATGGGTCGCAAGCCGCGCATGGCCATACCGATCGCCTGCCCGATGATGGTACACTCGCGGATGCCGGTGTCGGAGACCCGCAGCTCGCCGTATTTTTGCTGCATGCCCCGCAAACCCTGGTTGACGCCGCCCAGGAAGCCGACATCCTCGCCGAACGCAATGACGCGCGGGTCGCGGGCAAGCGCCGCGTCGAAACATGCGTTCAAAAGCTCGAAGCCGTTGACGCTCCTGGAGCTCTCTGAGTAGAGAGGCTTCACCTCGCTGACCTTCAAGGCCGATTCCTTTGAACTGCTGTAAAGATGGGAGCCAAAACGCTCCCTGTTGAGCTTCTCGTATTCCTTCTTCCAGGAAATCATTTTTTGTTTGGCAGGCAACGCCTCGGTTTTGACCACGATGAGCGCGTCCCGCACTGCCGGCAGGATATTGCGGCGGATCGGCGTGGGCATGCTGGCCAGCCGGTTCTTGACCTGGTGCAGCTCCTGGGCGTGTGCGGACTCCCGCGCCAGCTCATCGATCATCGCCAGCACCTGGTCTCTTTCGGCGCGAATCGGCGCCTGGAACGCCTCCCAGGCCTCGTCCCGAAACTCAGCCACCTGCTCGAGATCTTCCCGTTCATAAGCTGCCAGCTTTTCTGCTGAGACAATGCCTTGTGCGACCATCCATTCCCGCATCTTGCGGAGACAGTCAAACTCCTCTTCCCATTGCAGCCGTTCTTTCGATTTGTAGCGCTCATGGCTACCGGAGGTCGAGTGCCCTTGCGGCTGCGTCATTTCCAGCACGTGGATAATGGACGGGACATGTTTCTTGCGCGCCAGGTCCGCGGCCCGCAAATAGGTTTTTACCAGCTCCGGGTAGTCCCACCCTTTGACCCGAAAGAGTTCGAAACCGTCGCCAGTGCGGGGGTCGCGCGCAAATCCGGCCAGGAGCTCCGAGATCATCTGTTTGGTGAGCTGATGTTCATTCGAGACCGAGATGCCGTACTCATCGTCCCATATCGACATGACAGCAGGGGCTCTCAGGACCCCAATCGCATTGATCGATTCCCAAAACATGCCCTCCGCGCAGGTGGCGTTACCGATCGTACCGAAGGCGATCTCATTGCCGTTTTTGGAGAACTGCGCAAACGGCTTCAGCTCCGGCAGCTCGCGGTAAAGCCTGGAGGCATACGCCAGGCCAACCAGACGAGGCATCTGTGACCCCGTCGGCGAGACGTCGGCCGATGAATTCATCATTCGAGTCAGGTCTTTCCAACTCCCGTCCGGGTTGAGGCTGCGGGTCGCGAAATGCGCATTCATCGCGCGGCCGGCCGTCGCCGGGTCATGTTTTTCGTCCGGGTGCGCGTACAATTGCGCAAAAAACTCATGGATGTTGGACATGCCGGTCGCGAACATGAATGTTTGGTCCCGGTAGTAGCCCGAGCGAAAATCGCCCCTTTTGAACGCTTTGGCCATGGCGAGCTGTGCGACTTCCTTGCCATCACCAAAGATGCCAAACTTGGCTTTGCCGCCCATCACCTCCTTCCGGCCCAGTAAGCTCGCCTGCCGGCTGCGATAGGCGAGACGGTAGTCCTCGATGACTTGTTTGAGACTGAGCGTGATGTATTTCAGATCGATTTTGTCGTTCGTCCCCTTTCTGGTTTTGACGGGTTTCTTGTTTTTGGCGACAATCATTCAGAGTTCTCCATCTTGACGGAATTCCAGGACTTGGCATAATAAACGAAATTCGAGGACAAAGATCAAGCGGTCCGACGCCGGAGGACGCGTTGTGTCGAGAAAGAAAGTTCTTTCGGTAGGAGCCGGTTAGGGTCGCGCTGTTGCTGTGCCGTAGAAAAAGCTCAGGAGCCGACATTGCAAACCGCAACGAACCAGACTACACACAATTCAACCGGCGAGTGCGATAGTCTGGTCCGAAAGATTTGCCGCCGTCAATTCACATATTCTGAATCAGAGCCGAAATGATGTTGAGAACGATCCCGACGCCAACCCCCCATAGAGCTAAATGACACGCCTGCTGGGCTTTGCCCGGCTTATCTTCCTTCCAGACAAAGTACATGATCGCGCCTACGATGGGAATGCAAAAGAAAACAATCCCGAGCGGCCCGACCGACTCTTCGGCTTCAGGGACCGCGCCGGCTTTTAGCCCTTGTCCACAGCTTGAACAGAACTCTACATCATCTTGGTTTTGCGCGCCACACTTAGGACAGAACATTAGAACCCTCCTTTGATTAGTTTGACAATTGCCAATCCGATTGAATGACCGATCCAGGATACAATTCCCATCTGCCCGATGCCGCTCATGAGGCCTGTCACCAGGCGCAGCCAGTTGTTGCTTTGTCTCATCTCAGCAGCTTGCGTCACCCCGTCGACGTAGGCCGGCAGGTTGAGCAAGAGACCGATCCACAAGCTGGCTGCAAAGAAGTTGAGTAAGAAAAAGGGAAACGAAAGATAGCCGAGGAGCATGCCGGTGCATCTTGCGCACACCGGGAATTGTCTTCCTTTGAGGGAGAAAGAACGCTCCGGCATGCGGTGACAAGCAACGAACTCGATTTTGGGCAACTTTGCTTTCATCACATCTCAGAAATGGCGACCGCGATAACGCCGATCAAGATCAAAGCAGCCCAGAGTCCCAGCGCCCACCAGGTGAGCGTGCAGGCATCTTTTGATTTCTCAGGTTTGGTGTCCTTCCAGACAAAGTAAAGCACGACTCCAAGCAAGGGGGAAATACAGACATTGCCCAGGAAAATCCAGGTTTTGTCACTGGAATCCAGCCCTGCCGTGTCAAGGGTTCTTCCTTGCCCTATGGGTTGACCGCAACCATTACAAAAGTTGTTCGACTCTTCGTTTTGCGCACCACATTTTGTACAATAGACCATGTGCACCTCGCTCAATCAAGAAATTCAGGGTTGCTCTGTTGGTTACTACGCCTCCCGAATGGATGAATATTGGATGAAGCCAGAGATAGGTACAGCGAAATGTTTTTCCTCGCTCCAAATGGAGACAACAGGAAAGTAGGTTTTTATGACAGAAAAGTCAATAGTATAGTGAGTCATGACAAAAGTCTTACTTGAACTTCAAGCCTGATCCAACACGGTTTGCAACCGTGTCTTAGGTACAAATCCGAGAGGGCTACACAGTTGCAAACTGTGTAGGATCACTATTTCTCCATTCTTGAATAATCATAAGAGGATCTGGCTTGACCATCATACGCAGCAGGACAAGAAAACAGAGTTTCCGTCCTATTCCTGTTCCCGCTTATAAACGCGCCCATCCTTCATCACAAACACCACCCTTTGCATCACAGCAATCTCTCGCAAGGGATCGCCGTCGACCGCGATGATATCTGCGAGCTTGCCGGCTTCGAGCGTGCCGAGTTCGTCTTCAATTCCCAGAAGCTCCGCCGCCACGCGGGTGGCAGATTGAATCGCGGCCATCGCCGGCATTCCCCCTTCCACCATATATTGGAACTCGCGGGCGTTTTCACCGTGGGGGGAGACGCCGGAGTCGGTGCCAAAGGCGATTTTCACCCCTGCCCGGTATGCTTTGGCAAATGTTTCGCGGATTTTGGGGCCGATGGCGGCCGCTTTTGGGCGCACTTGTTCCGGGAAGTAGTCCTCGAGCTTCGCCTTTTCCACCACCCAGCGGCCGGCGGAAATGGTCGGCACATAATAGGCGCCGTGCCTTTTGAACAGCTCGATGGCCTCGTCGTCCATGAGCGTGCCATGCTCGATGGAGCGCACGCCGGCACGGATGGCGCGTTTCATGCCCTCGGCGCCGTGCGCGTGGGCGGCAACGTGCATGCCGTAGTCGCGCGCGCTGGCAACGATGGCTCGAATCTCCTCTTCGGTAAACTGCGGGTTCTGGCCGCTCCTGGCCTGGCTCAGGACGCCGCCGGTGGCGGTGATCTTGATCAGGTCGGCGCCGTTTTTGTAGCGCTGCCGGACCGCTTTCCTGGCATCGTCGACGCCGTTGATGACGCCCTCGGTTGGCCCCGGGTCGCCCATCAAATCGTGGCGCAGGCTGTTGGTCGGGTCGGCGTGGCCACCGGTGGTGGCGAGGGATTTGCCGGCGCTGAAAATACGCGGGCCGACCACCCAGCCTTTGTTGATGGCATTACGCAGCGGCGTGCTGACACTGCCACCCAGTTCGCGTACGGTCGTGAAGCCAGCCATCAGCGTCCGTTCAGCAAACCGGACGGAGCGGTAGGCATAGTCTGCTTCGTTCATGTAGAAATTCTCCGAGTAGCTCTGTTTGCTGTGCTGGCCGGAGAGGTGGGTGTGCATGTCCATCAGCCCGGGGAGAACGGTTGTGTTCTCGAGATCGATGATGGTGTCGGCGTTCGTCCCGTCAACATATCCTTCTCTAATCTCGCGAATTTTCTGGCCGGAAATGATGATGCTCATTTCTGTGACGGCCGAGCCGGCCTTGCCATCGATGAGTTTGCCGCAGTGCAGGATGGTGTCTTGTGCTGTAGCTGTTTGAAAAAGGATCAGAATTGCGAAACCGATGACAGGAGTTGTTCGCATGGCTCCCTCCTTTGCATAAGTCATGCATAGATTTTTTTCACCACGAAGGGCGCGAAGTTCACGAAGGCGTAAAGCATTAATTTTATTCATCCAGGGGATATAATTCAGTCTTCTGCGTGTCCTTCGTGCGCTTCGTGGTTTATGAATCACCGTTTATCTGTTGAATCAGCGTCCAAAATCCTTTGTTCAAGCCACCGCCTCGACCTCGTCATGGAGCATGCGTCGCACCATCTCGGTGGTCGTGCGAAAATCGACTTTGCCGCTGCCCATTTTCGGCAGCTCCTCGAGCACCACAAACTGCTTCGGCAGGGCGATATTGGGGAGCTCGTGCGACATCGAGTGCAGGATCTTCCTTCTGTCAACCTCTCCCGTCACTGCGGCGACGACTTTCGCGCCTTTGACGGCATCCGGGATCTCGACCACGCAACACTCGTATTCTTGCGGCAGCAACCCGGTCAGCGTCTCCTCGACCGCGACCAGCGAGACCATTTCGCCGCCGATTTTCACGAACCGCTTCAGCCGGCCCGCATGCCAGAGAAAGCCGTCCTCGTCCAGGTAGCCCATGTCGCCGGTGTCATACCAGCCGGAGCGGATCCGCAGCGAGGTTTCCTCCAGGTCGTCGAAATACCCTTTCATGACAGAATTGCTTTTCACCAGGATTTTCCCTGTTTGACCTGGCGGGCAGTCGATTCCGGTTTCGTAGTTCTGGATACGCACGTGCACGCCGGCGATGGGTTTGCCGACGCTGCCGGGCTTGTTGCTTTGCGGTGTGTTTGTCGCAATGACCGGGGCGGTTTCGGTGGCTCCGTATCCCTCCAACAAAACCACGTCATGTTTCTGCATGAATGCTTGCCGCAGCTTTTCCGGACACTTGTCCGCGCCGCAAACCGCCAGGTTGACGCTGGCATAGTCGCCGGGTTCGGACTTCAGCAGATAGCCCCAGAAGAAAGAGGGCGTGCCTACCATCATCGTCGCCTTTTCCTCACGCACGATTCTGGAAATGGCTTTGAATTCGAGCGGATTGGCATAGGTCACCAGGGTCATCCCGTGATACAAGGGCGTCCAGAGATTGGTGGTGAGACCAAAGACGTGAAAATAGGGCAGAATCGCCAGCATGCGTTCCTGCGGTCCCAGGGCAAGCGCTCCCGAGAACCCTTCGATGTTGGCGATGATGTTGCGGTGTGTGAGCTGAACAGCCTTCGGCTCCTTTTCGCTGCCGCTGGTAAAGAGGATGACCGAGGTGGCGTGCTCATCTTGTCCACCGGTCATCTCGAGCAGCAGCGCAAGCGGCAGCTTCGACTTCAGCGCCGCCCGCAGCTTGTCTGCGCCGCTGACGTTGCTCATGATATCCTCGATAAAAACCATGCCTTCGATCTCGGCACACTGCACTTTTTCCAGCAGCGCTCTGGAGGTGATGATCGTGTCGAAATTGCATTTTCGCTGCGCAAATTCGGCGTTTTTCTGCGCCCCGGTGGAATAGTTGAGCAGGACAGGCGTGCGCCCGCTCATGAGCGCGGCCAGCACCGACAATCCGGCGCCAGCGGAGGTCGGCAGCATGATACCGATGAATCCTTTGGGGACTTTCTTGAATTTGTTTGCCAGGATGAGAGCTGCAATCAAGGCTCGCGAATAGGTCAGCCGGCGGGATGTGGTGCGATCGATAAAGGCGAGCTTGTCACCGAAGGTCCTGGCGATGCGGATGAAACGGTGGTGGAGTAACATGGCATTTCTTCCCTCCTCGATTGACTGTACAGGACCGGTCCAAATCTGGAAGTTCATGGCGAGGAATGCCGACCGTTCACGTGCGCCCCGAGTGAAAAAAAGTCAGGCTCGCTGGCAATGAGTTATTGGACTGATCCGGGTTTGTTTTTCAATCATTCATAGAAACTCAACCCTGGCACCTTGCGAAAGTGCTTATCCAAAGTAAGAACCAGGAGTCCTTGTTCCAAAGCAGTCGCAGCGATCCAAATATCGTTTGTGGGTATGGGGGTTCCAGCCCGTCTAAGTTTGATAAAGATTTCGCTGTAAAACTCGGCTGTCGCATAGGATATTGAATAAAGTTTTACTCTTGGGGAGTCTAGAAATGTTTCGAATCTTGCCATCTGTTCTTGCCGGTTTTTTCCACCCTTCAAGCCCACGAGAAGTTCACCAGCGGAAACGGTACTCATACCAATCAAGTCGATTTTCCTGAGTTGCGCAGCGACATTTTTATTGCCAAGGATCGCTTCGATATAAATGTCTGTGTCAACTAAGACCCGTCTCATGTCCACAAATCCGGATCAATTTTACGTTGCGCCTCGACCGCTTCTTTCATTTGTTGATATTCCTCTTGCGTGATGCCTCCAAAAAGATGATCCAAATCGTGATATTGTCTGGTAAACCTTTTTTCCTTCGTTTGCCCGAAGTAACTCTTGAGCAGATTGAGCACAAATTGGTTGACACTTATCGACTCATCCCGGGCGGCTTTCTTGATTCGAGCTGCCAATTCCCCGTCTACTCCTCGAACGGTCAATACTTTCATCACGCTCTCCTATCACCAAAACATGAGTGCAACTTGCAGTCAAGATATGCATTCAATCGACAATAAGCAACCCCTTTCAACCTGGCTAGCTTGCGGCCATGTCCTCGACCTCCTGCACGGTTTTCGGAACCGGTTTGCCGAGAATTCGCTGCCCCGTGCTGGTGACGACGAGGTTCTCCTCAATTCGAATCCCGCCGAAGGTGCGGTAAGCCTGCACCCGATCATAGTTGATGAATTTCGCGTGCTTCTTGTCGGCCTGCCACAGGTCGATGAGCTCGGGGATGAAATAGATGCCCGGCTCCACAGTGAGCACAAATCCCTGCTGCACGCGTCTGCCGAGGCGAAGGTAGGCCAGCCCGAACTGGTCGCTGCGCTTCGTCTCGTCATCGTAGCCGACATAATCTTCACCGAGGTTTTCCATGTCGTGCACATCGAGTCCCAGCATATGGCCCAGCCCATGCGGGAAAAACAGGGCATGTGCGCCGGCGGCGACTGCCTCGTCGACATCGCCCTGCATCAGCCCTAAGGCATGCAGCCCTTCTGCGAGCACCTTGCTGGCATGCAGGTGGACGTCCCTGAACTTCACATTCGGCCGCACCGTGGGTATGCTGCTGTCCAGCGCCTCGAGCACGATCTGGTAGATTTCCTTCTGCTCGGTCGTGAATTTTCCGGAGATGGGAATCGTTCGGGTGATATCGCCGGCATACCCCATCGCAGAGCTCGCGCCACAGTCGTTGACCGCGATCTGACCGGCTTGCATCACGTTGTCATGGTTGTGGTTGTGCAGGGTGTGGCCGTTGACAGAGAAGATGATGGGGTAGGCCAGCGCGCCAGCGCGCGCATAAGCCATGCCTTCCATGACTCCCGCGATTTCGCGCTCAACCACCCCGGGCCGGGCATGTTTCATGGCATAGGTGTGCATCTCGCAGGTGATCTCGAGCGCCGTCTCGATCTGCGCGATTTCCAGCTCTGACTTGACCGAGCGTTGGCGGACCACTGCCTTGATGAAATCAACTGAGGCAGCGTTGTTCAGGCCAGCGGGGGCCATACTCAGAAGGTCGGCCAGGAGAATCATGTTGTCACTGCGGTACTGCGGCAGAAAGTGAATCCCTCGTCCCTCTTGAGCCGCGCCCCGGATAACCTCTGCCAGGTCCGGACAAGGGTGCGCCTCCGCCACACCAACCCGGGCAGATTTCTCCGCAAGCGTGGCCTGGGGACCACTCCACACGATGTCATCCACCGTAAGTTCGGGTCCAAAGAGCGTCTCTTTGCCGGCATCCACATCGATGATGGCTGCCAGCCCCGGTGTGTTCAGCCCCCAGTAATAGAGAAAGCAGCTATCCTGGGTGAAGCGGTAGCAATTATCCGCATAGTTCATCGGGCTGTCCTGGTTGCCAAGAAACACCAGCAAGCCGGATTGAATTTCGTGCACCAGCTTCTTCCTTCTTTCAACATACACAGCGGCTTCGAACATAGTCGGAACTCCAGATAAGAGCCTGTGAGAAATGTTTTCTAAGGTAATTATGTCAAAGATAGCAACTCCATGTCAAAAGATCAACAAAAGCGTGAATGGGTGGGCGGGTTTTACCCCCCTCTGGCTTCCGGCCTTTTGGGTTCAGGAGAATCAATTTTTGCTTGCCTGAGGTCGATAACCAGAAGAGGGGTTGGCTTGCCATGGCTTTTCATTCTTTGCCAACAGTGCATTCGCTGAAACGCTCTCGAGAATAAGAAGAAGATGAGAGAAATCCATAATTTGCTGCAGCAGCAGCTTGATCAGCACCTCGGCCCGTCACGGGCACTAGCAGACAGATGTGAGCAGTTTATCCAGGCCGTAAATGAGACCTACTGGCAGTTCGAGAAAAAATGTCAGGAGCTCGAACACTCGCTGCAAGTCAACCCACAAGAGCTGACGGAAGCGAACGCAGAAATGCGAGCGGTGTTCAGAGCCGTCTCAGACATGTTTTTGCGACTCAACCGAGACGGCAAGATTCTCTATTTCAAGGGCAGCGCCGAAATTGAACACCTGATGCCGCCTGACAAAGTGGTTGGCAGCTACATTCATGAAATCAAACAAGACGATGTCGCAAAGGAGTTTGCCTCAGCGATCGAGGGGGTCCGGCAAAACCGGAAGAAGTGTCTTATTGAATACGCCGTTGAGCGAGATGGGCAGAAGCAGTTCTACGAAGCCCGGCTGCTGCCATTCTTTGCGGACATGATTATTGTCGCCATAAGAAATATCACGGAGCGGAAGATTGTTGAGCTCGAGCTGAAACGCGTGCATGCCGAAACTGAGCAGTTGCTGGCATCCATTTCCTCTATTTTGATCGGTGTGGATTCGAAGGATCGGGTGACACGTTGGAACAAGGCGGCCGAGATGACCTTTGGACTGCCGGCAGAACAGGTCATTGGCCGGGGATTCATCCAATGTGGCATCAAGTGGGAATGGATCGACGTGCTCGAGAATATCGCGGTGTGCCGCGACCGAGATAAACCTTCTCGCCTCGATGATGTGAGGTTCACCAGGCCGGATGGCAAAGAGGGTTACATCGCCATCACAATCAATCCCGTGGTGAGCGACAAAAAGGAGCATTCGGGTTATCTTCTTCTGGGAGCAGAAATCACGGATCGCAAAATCCTGGAGAACCAACTGGCACAAGCTCAAAAACTGGAATCCATCGGGCAGCTCGCGGCTGGCGTGGCGCATGAAATCAATACGCCGACGCAATATGTCGGAGATAATGTTCGCTTCCTGGCCAAAGGATTCGAACGTCTGCAAATGTTCATCGACAAATGTCATGAGCTGCTGGAGCAAGCTGATAATGCGGCAATGGTGCAAGAGACGGTTGCCGAAGCCAGAAGCCTGAGTACCGAAACCAAGGTGAAGTACATGAGCCAGGAGATTCCGGTCGCACTCGAGGAGACGCTGGAAGGCGTGCAGCGCATCGCCGGTATCGTCAAGGCCATGAAGGAGTATTCACATCCGGGGGGCAAAGAAAAGATCCCGGTAGATATCAACAAAGCCCTGGAAAACACGATTCTGGTTTCTCGCAGCGAATGGAAATATCACGCCGAGATGGAGATGGAGCTCAACCCATCGCTGCCACCTGTGCTCTGCTTCCCGGGAGAGCTCAACCAGGTGTTTCTGAACATTATTGTCAATGCCTCTCATGCTATCATGGATGCCAACAAAAAGCTGTCACGCCAGAAGGGCACGATAACCATCTCTACCGATTATGATGACCAGTATGCCATTATCAAGATCAGTGATACGGGCACCGGCATCCCACGAGAACATAGAGACAAGATCTTCGATCCGTTTTTTACCACCAAGGAAGTTGGCAAAGGGACAGGGCAGGGGTTGGCTATCTCACATAATGTCGTGGTCGAGAAGCACGGCGGTGGCATTACTTTCGAAACGCAAGAGGGCAAGGGGACGACCTTTTCAATCCGTTTGCCGTTTGAGGCGTCACGATAAGCGGAATTGGACAGAATGTATGAGTACTAGAATCTTGTTTGTCGACGACGATGCCAATGTTTTGCGAGGCCTGCGTCGCGCAATGTTCGAGATGTCCGACGAATGGGAGATGGCGTTTGCAAACAGCGGCAAGGATGCGCTGAGCACGCTCGAGAAGGAAGGCTTTGATGTCATCGTTTCGGATATGCGCATGCCAGAAATGGATGGCGCCGAGTTGCTGCAGGAGGTGTCCCGAAGATATCCTCACATGGTACGAATCATCCTGTCCGGTCAGGCCGACAAAGAGGCGATCATCAAGTCGGTTCAACCGACACATCAATATCTGGCCAAGCCGTGTGATATCCGGCAACTGAACGAGATTGTGGCGCAATCGGTCACGGTGCTCGTTTGGTGGAGAACAGCCAGCTTCGACAGGTCGTCTCCCGGCTCAAATCCGTTCCGAGTTTGCCGACTTTGTACCAGGAAGTCATGCGGGAAATGCAGAGGCCTGACTTCAAGCTGGGACGAATTGGCGAGATCATTTCTCGAGATGCTGGCATGACTGCAAAAATTCTACAATTGGTGAATTCTTCCTTTTTCGGGTTGCCGGCGAGAATCAATGACCCCGGGCATGCCGCAAAGATGCTGGGGGCCGATGTCCTCAAAGGCCTCATCCTCACCGCCCTGACCGCCACCTATGCCGCGAACACTCTGATAGGTCAGGAGGAGCTGGATCTGCTCTATCTGGAGCAAGTGGGGTTAGGGGACCACGTGGCGGACTGGCAAGGATTGCAGAAAACCGGAACTAACATCCATGGTGCCTTATGAGTGAGAAAATCCTGTTCGTAGATGACGACCCCCACATCCTGAAGAGTTGCAAGCGCAACCTCGGGTTTGATTTCGAAATCGACACCGCCCTGGGCGGCGAAGACGGCGTGAAGACCATCGAGGAAGACGGGCCGTATGCCGTGGTCGTTTCGGACATGCGCATGCCCGGGATGAACGGCACCCAGTTTCTTGCCAGTGTCCGCAAGAGGTGGCCAGATACGGTCAGAATGCTGCTTACCGGGCAGGCCGAGATGTCCGATGCCATTGCCGTGGTCAATGAAGGACAAATATTCCGTTTCTTGACCAAGCCCTGTCCTCCGGAGGTCTTTTCGCAGGCGCTCAATGATGGCCTGCTCTGTTATCGCACCATCACGTCAGAAAAAGAGCTGCTGGGCAAGACGCTCAAAGGCAGTGTCAAGCTGCTCATGGACGTGCTCGCCATCGTCAACCCAGGCGCATATAGTCGCTCGAAACGGGTGCGAGAGCTTGCCAGCAAAATCGCGAAACGGGTCGCGGTCAAGAATCTCTGGCAGGTGGATCTCGCCGTGCTCCTCTCTCGAATCGGCTACGTGACCGTCCCGGCCGAAATCCTTGCCAAAAAGAACCGCGGCGACCTCTTGACGGAAGGGGAGAAACGACAGTACTACCGCTACCTTGAAAATGGCAGCAAGCTGGTCAAAAACATTCCTCGCTTGCAGGAGATAGCCCAGGCCATGCTGTACCAGGAGAAGAAGTTCAACGGCGAAGGCCCGCCCTATGACGCCGTCGGCAAGAGCAAGATTCCGTTGCTGGCCCGCGTGCTAAAAATCGTTTATGATTTCGACGATCTGCTCACCAAAGAGGGCTCCATCGAAAAAGCCTACAAAAAACTCCTGCACCAAAAATCGTGGTATGATGCCAATATCTTCGAAGCGCTCAAGCTGGAAGTCCTGTTGTGGGATGATGAGCAACGTGTCGTTGACATCGAGCCGCGGAAAGTGAAAGTCGGAATGGTTGCTGCTGCTGACGTGAGAACGACGACAGATATGCTGCTGGTGGCCAGAAACCAGGAAATATCGGAGACGGTGAGATTGTGTATCGTCAACTACGCCCGCAAAAACCAAATCATCGGGCCGGTCAAGGTTTTCAAGTAGCTGGCTGGCAGCGAGCTCACCGGACCAACTGCATCCGCCCCACCTGCACAGAGGCCCCGGTTTGCATTCTGAGTAAATAGACCCCACTGGCGACCTGCAGCCCGTTGTCGCCACGCCCGTTCCAAACCAGCGTGTACCGTCCGGTCCCTTGCTGGCCGTTGAACAGCGTGCGCACGCGCTGGCCCATCACGTTATAGACCGCTATTCTGACGTGGCTCAGGAAAGGCAATTCGTAGTCGAAGCGCGTTTCCGGATTGAATGGATTCGGGTAGTTCTGTGACAGCGTGAAGGCCCCGGGCACGCCGGCAAGCGGCGGGTCCACGCTCACGGGCTGGTCCGAGATAAGCGCCTTAAAATCATCGATGTTGTTTTTGCGCCCGCCTGCCAACATCACGCCACAGTAAAAGTCCGATTGTGACCTGGGATTGATGAAGAAAGACGGGTCCGTGATCGTGATGTCCTCCTGGCCGTTGACGAACACGGTAAAATGGTTGCCGGAAGCGTCTGAGGACAGCCGTATTTTGAACTCCTGGCCCGGCTCGGGTTGGCTCAGGAGCGGTGTTTCGACAATGGGGCTGGCCGGGTTCTCGCCAGGCAGGATCTTCCAGAGACGGATTTCGTTGCGTTGTGTCCTGCGCGTGACCAGGTAGCCTTTGGCGTTCACGTTTGGCGCATCCAGCAGAACCGCGATGCCGCCCTGGTCGATGCCAAGATTGTTGACCGAGGGACTCCATTTGAAGGAAACCTCGACCGGGTTGCTGCGTGCGGTCAAAACAGCCAGATCCCATCGGGTCTGGTCTTCAGAGGTATTCGTCAGCTCATCGCCGACGATCTGGAGAGAAGCGGCTGCGTCCCAGTTGGCGCCCAGTGCATTGCGGTCGAACGTATCGGTGAACAGCTTTCCTGCCTCCGTGGTTCCGGTCGCCACATTGGAGAGGAGAGAGGGATTGCCGGCTTCATCCAGCACTTTCAGGGCAAAATAGTACGTGGTTTCCGGCTGCAGATCGAAGACTGTGACTGTTTCCGGCGCGCCCGCCGGGCCCGGGGCCGGCAGGCCCGCTACCTTTGTGGCCGTCTGAAAGTCGACCTCGGTGTTGATCGGATTGACCGAATAACGCAGGTCGTACCTGACCGCGCTGCCATTGTTGCCGTCATCCCCGCTGGCTCTCCAGGTCAAAACAGCCGAAGTGGTGGTGACGCCGCTGACCGTCAGGTTTTCGACCCGCGCCGGCGGCACAAGGTCGCCTTTGCCTTCTGCGAAGAACTCGGCGAGGTCGTTGTTCAGGTTGTGCTTGAGCAGCACACCGGAATACCGCCGGCCGCTGTTGCCGGGATCCGGGGTGGAAATCGTACCGGCAAGCGTGTTGTTGACAAAATAGGTGAACTGTAGAATACTGCCAACGACGCTCAAATCGACTCTGACGACGTCGCCCGGGCCGGGAGGCGGAGCCTGGCTGGCGATTTCGAGGCCCAGGTCCTGGTCCGCTATGCCTTTGGTGATGGTCCAGAGGCGCAGCATGTTGTCGCCCGGCGTAATCCAGGCCAGAAAGCCGGAGGCGTCCCTGGAGTCGGAATCCAGCAACAGCGCCAGACCGCCGCGGCCGATCCCGTCCGCATCTGCGTTCAGGCTCCAGCGCAGGCCGACGCGTGTGGGGCTGACGACCTCTTTGTAAGTTGCCATGAACTCGAAGCGGTCGTCGCCTGTCCCCGCCGTGTTGACCAAATCGCCGTCCCGGATTTCAAACTCCGGGTCGGCATCCCAGGTGATACCGAGTGCGGCTCTCTCGAAATTGTCGGCCACGGTGATGTCATCTTCAATGTGGGCCGCGGTCATAATCTTGTTGACCCAGACCCGCGCCACCACTTCATATCCGCTGTCGGTTGGATGCACGGCATCACTCGGTTGGAAAAAATCGTCCTTCCAGGTGGGGTTGGTTTTCATGATCTCATTCATGCCGGCGTAAAACACATTGAGGCCCGCGTCCCGTTTTTCGAGATAGACCTGCTGAATCAAGGCATTGAGTTTGGAGACCTGTTCGTCTTTGTCATCCGTGCGCGGCAGCAGACTGCTGACGAGTATTTTGATCGCTGGATTGAAATTGTGGATGGCTGCAAGCACCTGGCCGATTTCCTCGGCCGTGCTCGCATTGGACTGGCCGTTGTTGATATCGTTGGTGCCGATTTGCAGCAAGACCATATCCGGCGGACTGGCGCTCAGGAAAGTGGCGATGCTGTCCCGAAGCTGCTCGGCGCGCAGGCCGTCGTGGCCCTCGTGGGCCGCGTCAAAGCCCTGACCGTCGGCGAGGGATCCGACAAAGTCGAACGTCAGACCCTCGGTGGTGAGCAATTCAGAGAGATCATTGCGATAGCCCGCGTCGTCTGTCGATGGCCCAAGGACGCCGCGCGTCAATGAATTGCCCAGCGGCATAATTTTGATTTGCGCAATTGCCCCGCTCGAGGTGAGCAGCACCAGCAAAATCGTCAACAGGACGAAGTATCTTGTCTCCATTCTTTTCCCTGAATCCATGGTTTTCCTACTCCGAATGTTGTTCGCAATAGATGAGGAGTAACAGACTATTTATAAAGACATAACGGCTCAAATGCAGGAAATATTGATCTCCTTTGCCGCCAGAATAGAATTGAGTTGAAATCGGGGCACAAATTCACTACTATGATTCCGACGAATCGAGACGGTTGAGTTTCTTCAAGAAATGAATAGGACAGGTGAAAATGGATACCTTTACCCAAAAGAACGTTCTCATCACCGGCGCTTCTTCCGGAATCGGCAAGGAATTCGCCAAACAGTTAGCGGGACAGGGCGCAACCCTGATCCTGACGGCACGCAGTGAAGCCGCCCTCAAAGAGCTGGCGCACTCCCTCTCAGAGCAGCATAAGGTTCAAACGCATGTTTTCTGTCAGGACCTCGGCCAACCGGGCGGGGCGCAGCTTTTGGCGCAGAAAATTCAGCAAGCCGGCCTGCAAGTCGATGTGGTCATCAACAACGCCGGCTTCGGCAAATGGGGGCCGTTCGAGTCGGTCGACGCCGCGACCTATGAAGCGATGCTAAACCTGAACATCCACGCGGTGGTCGCCTTGACGCACTTTTTTCTGCCGGCCATGCTCGAGCGCGGCGAAGGAGGGTTTATCAACGTTGCCTCCACCGCAGGGTTTCAGCCCGTGCCCTATTTCTCGACTTACAGCGCCAGCAAGGCGTTCGTGATCAGTTTTTCCGAAGGGTTGTGGCGTGAATACAAAGACCGGGGCGTCGTATTCACCTGTCTGTGCCCGGGGGGAACAGACACCAACTTTCATGAAGTGTCTCAGATGGACAAACGCAAATTGATCGCCCTGGCCTCGTCCGAAAAAGTGGCGCAGCTCGCGTTGCAGGCGTTTCTGAAAGGCAAGCTCAATGTCATAGCCGGCGCAAAAAATTACCTTCTGGCCAACTCGATCAGATTTGCGCCGCGCCGATGGGTAACCGAAGTGACGGCGGCGATGTTCAGACCTTAAAGAGATTCTCCACAGCGCGGACAGATTTCAAGCACAAGGTCAACCGCTCGCAATCGCCCTCGAGGGGTTACTAAAGAAAACTGAGAAATTATGTTCATAGGTCATTTTGGTGTTGGATTTGGGGCGAAAACCCTTGTACCGAGAGTGTCGCTTGGGACTTTGTTTCTCGCCGTTCAATTCGTGGATCTGCTCTGGCCCACGCTGCTTCTGCTGGATCTCGAGAATGTCGAGATTGAACCCGGTATCACGAAACTGACACCTCTCGATTTCGCCAACTATCCCATTTCACACAGTTTGCTCATGGTATGCGTCTGGGGGCTACTTGTCGGCGTGATATATTGGTTGGTGAGAAGGAAAATCAAGGGTGCGCTTATGCTTGGCCTATGTGTCGTTAGTCACTGGGTGCTCGATCTCATCGTCCACAGACCAGATTTGCCGCTGTACCCGGGTGAATCGCCCCGGTTGGGACTGGGTTTATGGAATTCGCTCGCTGGCACGCTGCTATTGGAAGGATTCATTTTCGTCGTTGGCGTCATACTCTGTCTTCGCGTCACCCGGGCTAAAAACCAGGTTGGAAGATTGGGTTTCTGGACACTCGTCGGGTTTCTGGTGGTGGTTTACTTTGCCAACATTTTCGGACCGCCCCCGCCCGGTACAACTGCAATCGCGTGGGCTGGCCATTTGCAATGGCTGTTTGTAGCTTGGGCGTACTGGGTGGATCGCAACCGTATTCCTTTCTCAGCGCGTTTTGCGGACTCTGCGGGCTGAGGATAATCGGTTTGAAAAAGAAACGGCGCAGCATGACAGCCTCCATTGCCAGTTGCCGCACCGGGGCGCGACCCCTTTGACTTGCTCCATCAGGCTGGCATTGGGTTCAAGTTTTGGTTGCGTTTCATTTTCGTTATCCTTACCCTCCTTTAACCTCCACATAAACCAATATTCTAAGCAAGAACTGAAAAAACCCGAGCTATTCTTCCAATATTCGGATCTTAGTATGACAATATCTGGAAAGTTTTCCGGGTAGGTGAGTGGATCGCAGGCACTCTTTCCATCGACCCCCATGTTAGCAGTAATAAAGTAAAGCACTCATAATAAAGAATAAGTGGGTAAACTGA
>JBHHXT010000034.1:0-34995 GCA_046757165.1 bacterium
GTACAAATTCTTGCCTATTCTGATTTTATTAGCGATCAATTTGTCCAAGCAGGATCAACGCATGCAAGGTACTTTCTGGTATATCAAAAGAGATTTGAGTCGTTCTCATCGGATTTCCTCACATATTTGTTGCTAAAATTGGATTGTTTAGTACACTGACTCTTGTATTCGAGTAAAGTTTCCAGCCTATACCTGACCCCCAATACCTGGACTGGTTAATCACGGAATTCCGTTTTTTTCGTTCGCGGAAGAATCCGTTCTGGAATTTGGTTTAAAAGACAACTTCGGTGACTCTCGGTGGACAGTACGACGCCATGAAAGATAAGATAAGTCAAAGCGACTGACATATTCAACATCTTTTTGGGAGATCAAGCAAGAACCCTGAGAAAAACTTTTGCTTGATCTTTAACGCAAAAGTGAGTACGTTTTGACTAGCCGAGGTTGAAAAGGCCAAACCAGAATCGGGCGATTAGCTCAGTTGGTTAGAGCGCTGGTCTCACATACCAGAGGTCACTGGTTCGAATCCAGTATCGCCCACTTCTCGCTAACTGAGTTTTGAGCAAAATGCGCCGTTTCCCTATCAACCTCACTGGGTTTCCGGTCTAATCACATCCAGGTGTCTCGCTGTCAATCAAGAAAAAAGTATACTCTTCACAATCCTGCGGTGACGGCGGGCTTGGCGAAGGGATTGGTCTTACTACCGGCGGCAGGGTACGAAGATAGATGATTAACGCCTGTACGTCCTCCTCATCCAGGTTAGAAAGGTGGTCCCAGATCATGCCCTGCCAATGAAGCACGCCGCCATCCTTTGAGACGCCACTGCGGATGGCGCGGGCAATTTCAGCGTCGCTCCAGGTACCGATGCCCGTCTCCGGGTCCGGGGTGATGTTGCGCACCCAGAGCGTGCCAAATGATTTCATGCTCACCTTGGCCCCGCCGCTGCCATCGTTCCCGTGGCAGAATGCGCACGATGTCACCTTGAACAGGTACTGGCCGCGTTCTGCCAGAGCTGCCTTTTCCGGGCTGCTGAAGGTAGCCGGGTCCGGGGTGTGGATGGAACCCAGGACGGCTGAGTTGATCTGCTCGGGTGGGATGAAGGCCAACACCGGAGTATTGTACATCACCCAAAGGAGAGGGATGACCAGGATCACGCCCAAAAAGGTGATGCCAAACTTGATCCAACCTCCAACCCCGCGTGGGAAACGCCGCTCTGCCGGCCCGGCGAAGACGAACGCAATTACGCCACACACCAATATGAGCCACTGCCCCCAAATCAGCAAGCGTTGCGGCCAGTCACGCGGCAAAAGCCCTGGCTCCGTCTGCCCGTAGTTGCCCGCCTTATAGGTGAGGACGTTTGGGTTACCGATCGGAGGCAGGCCTGAGGAATGGCTGGCCTTTGCGACAACCGTCTCGACGAAACCGTAGCGCAGCGGCAGTGGGATTTTGTTCCTCACGGCGGGCAAGCTTTTCAGATAGGTGGCGATTGCGAGGGCGTCTCCCTGTTCAAAGGAGTGCAAAATCATCCACGGCATGCCCCACAGGTTTAGGCGCCGCTCTCTCCCTTTTCCGTTGCGGATGGCATCGGCGATCTCTTCCTCGGTCCAATTGCCCAGGCCGGTCTCCGGGTCAGGTGTCAGGTTTCGGCTGACGAAGACGGCTTGCGGGTAGGCAGGGATACCCATGCCTCCTGCCAGATAGTATTCGTCGCCGCTATAGATCATGCTGGTGTCCACCTGAGTATGGCACAGTCCGCACATTTCGGCGTGAACCAGGTATTCGCCGCGCTTTTCGAGATCTTCCAGTTGTCCGGGACCGTCCAGCACGCCTCCAGGTTCCCAGGGTGGCGTGCGTGCCAGCGAGAGGACGTAGTTTGTCAGGTGCCATCGCTCCTCGGGTGTCATGGCCAGCTCAAACGAGGGCATAGGGCCTGGCGCCATGCCGGTGGTAAAACGCAGCCAGACTTGCTCTGGTTTGCTGCCGCCGCGGAACGTCCACGGCGCAGATAGATCGGGGATTCTCACCGGATATCCCTGCTTGCCCTGGAGAATTCTGTTCTCGCGCCCGTCGTCACCATGACAGGAATGACAACCGGCTTCGAGGTAGAGTGCCCTGCCGCGAGCAAGGCTCGTCTCGTTGGGCGTTGCGCGCGGCGGCACAGGGACGGTGTTTGGCTCCGGGAGGGCAAAATGGGTGGAGAAGCCTTTGATATACTCGACCACGGCTGTGGTTTCTTCATCGCTGAGAATGTCGTCCCAATAGGGCATGCCGCTGGCCCGGAGGCCGTTCTCAACCACTCGAATCAGGTCAGCGTCGGTCGGCGTCTCGCCGTCAGGCGTGGAGGTGTATTTATACACCCCCAGGGTGAAATCTCGTGGGCGTGGAATCATCGAGGGGGCAGCGGGGCCATTGCCACGCCCTTCCGGGCCATGGCAGATTCCGCAGCGTTCCGCATACACTCGCTTTCCGAGGGGCGTGTCCGGAGGAAGGTCCGCCCCCGGGGGCCATGTCGTGGCTTCGTAGGGCGCTTCCTGCCAGGGTTCGGCGGGGTCGCCATAACCGAGGCGGGCATAGAAAGACCGTCCCAGGTCGAGAATCAGCAAAACGCTCAGGACAACCAACACCAGTCGACGGCGGGATGTAAGCAGCCAGTTTAGCGATTTACGCATTTCATCCTCCTGTTGTGGTTTGAAAAGCATTGCCAGAATCTCAACTCTGATCTCGCATCCTTGCGGTTATTTAGTTCTGGCCCTTTGCCGCGCGAGGAATAATCTACTCCATATATTCCTATTGACAGTTGTTTCTGAAACGGCTACATTCAGTTGGGTAAACAGGGTTGCCCTTGTTTGCCCGGTTTTTCAAGCCTAACCGGTAGTATTAGCGCCGAGCTTTTGCATTTTTTTTGCAAGAAAGTTAAACCGCAAAGACGCAATGAACGCAAAGGTCATAGTATGATAGATTATTCACTCATTGTTAGAGCCCGTCTCTTAAAATTGGAACCTTTGCGAGTTTTGCGTCTTTGCGGTTCATAATTTCATTGCGGCTTTGCCGCGCCAGGAATGATAGGGTCTGAAACGAAATGAGCGACAAACCCCAAAACTGCACGTGTGGCTATCCCAAAGTCATCGCCCGCAACATATGCGGCCACGCTGAAGACTGCCCGGTCTACCTCGAGTGGGCCAGACAGGTCGCAGAGAAGCGTGGCCTCGGACCTGACCCTCCCGGGAAGACAAAATAGACCTCTTTGCAAGATTGGTCGTAGGATGAGGGCGCACTGATCCTACACGGTCTCTGACCGTGTATTTGAGTGAGTCCCGGGGTGTGCCGGCCCGGACGCCAAAACACTTGAACTGGCAAGAAGCTGAAAAGCTGAAGCTTTTCACTCCGGTTTCAAACGGATTGGAGCCCGGTTCGCTGTAAATACACCTTCCGCCTGCGTCCTTTCTGTCCGCTCCGCCTGTCAACCCCTGAAACCTTCAATCCTGTGCTAGGCCGAGACCTCCGCAACCGGCGTTTCAGCGGTCAGCACATCTCCGTGCCTGCGCGTTTCGTCGGTTTCCAGTTGCGGAATCTGGCTATAGCCGTTGAAGCGCAGGGAATCCCGGACACGCCTGAGCAAGATTTCACGGTTGATACGTCCACCGGCCTCACGCAAATGTTTGCAAAAATAGTAGGTGAAGGCGCCATTGTAGGTGCCGTTGATATGGGCGTCGGCGGAGGTTTGGTTGTCCTGGCAGCCGGCCCACAGGATGTGATTCAGGGTGCTGCGGTCTTCGGCGCGAAACCCCCTGGTGGGTTGCAGTCTCTCTTCCTCTCCTTCATAGCGGCAGAGGATATCGATGGGCGGCGGTAGAAATCTGGAGACAACGGGTTTTTCAGGACCCAGCTCGGGGGGGCGTCCCAGGCCGATATCTCGTGTACCGGACCCGGAGTGACAGCAGTCG
This sequence comes from bacterium, assembly GCA_046757165.1. Taxonomy (GTDB): domain Bacteria; phylum Zhuqueibacterota; class Zhuqueibacteria; order Oceanimicrobiales; family Oceanimicrobiaceae; genus JBHHXT01. Next base: position 3,942 of record JBHHXT010000034.1, read on the forward strand.
AGAAAGACCTCCAGAAAGGCGCCGTCTGCAAGCTGTTTGAATTTATCGTTGAGGTCATCATCGGTGATAAAGGTGCCATCCCAGTCCATGTCCCATGGGCAAATCAGCTCATCGAGATTATCCTTGAGTTCGTCTTTAGGACCGCGGTCACGAATCTGGGAGCCATGCCCGGCAAAATGGAACACGAGATAGTCGCCCGGATGCGCGCCTGCCACCAGCCAGTCGAGCCGGCTCAGAATGTTTTCTTTGCTCGCGCGGCTGTCCACCAGCACGCGAATGTCAGTGTTCTCGAACCCGAAATAGTTTCTCAACACATTGCGCATGTTGGTGACATCATTGACACAGCCGGATAAATCTCCGATGCCTTTGTAGTCATTGATGCCAACTAAGAGTGCTTTCTTGGCCATAATTAGAACCTCCATGCTAAGTTAAAGACAATCAACAGGAATATTCACGGTTGGGAGACGAAGTTGTGTTCCTGGTTTGAAATATATTGAACCGAATGCTGGAAGTCAAAAGAAAAATGCTATCACTTTTGCCGGACTTCATCTTTCAGGAACCGCACGCACGTATGCTCGAGCACCAATACCAGGCGCCCATGTATTATGTTCAGGTTTTCGGGAACTTTGTGCACCTTTCAGAGCTAAAACACACAGGGGTTTGTCATGGTCTCATCGCTCACATCTTATGCAACAATCCCGATCCATTCTGCTGAAAAAAAGAGGACGGAACGTCCCTTTCATTGACTTAACAGGAATCGTCGTAAAGTAAGCGCAAGAACGAGGCGTTCTGTCCGGATGGTCCAATCAACTGGAAAGGAGGTGACAGGCTACCCTATATATGTTGTCTATGTTGTTTGTTTTTTGCAGCTCTATTCCTTTTCACACGCTAACCTTCGAGGGAGGTATTATGCAAATGTTTTTGATTTTTTGCAGGAAAATGCAAAGGCAATTCCCTGAGCGACTTTGTCGTGCCGGGAAAAGCGGACTATTTTTCTTCGTTACCTTTCTTGGGCTGACTTCATTGGCATTTGGACAACAGGGACAGGCCCTCATAAAGATCACCGTGGAAGACGGCAAGATTTCTGTACAGAATGTGGACGGCAGGGCCATACCAGAAGGCCGCCTTTCTGGCCGTGCGGTTCCGGAAAGCCCGGGAAGCCAGGCTGCGCTGGGTTATGATGAAGGTCTGGAGGACTTCTGGCGGGGGACGGCCGAATTCTCTGATTCTGATTTTGACGCCTTGTCCGCCTGGACGACGAGCGGCGATCTCCCCAACCTGACGCTGGATCGGGTGAAAACCAATTGGGAGTTCGACCGTGAAACGTGTGTCTTGAAGATCAACAGCCGCGTCATCAACACGGGGACGGCAGAGGCCGGTGCCTCCAAGCTCGGCTACTACTTGTCCGCGGACCGACCCATCAGAGAGTCGGACTCGCGCATCGGAGACGACGCCATTACGGACCTGGCGCCGGGAGCATTCGATGATGAGACCTTCGTGGCGGACCTGGATGATGTGGTCGGCGACCCGCCATTTGATCGCGATGGGGCCTTTTTTATCGGCTGGATCGTCGATTACAAGCATCAGGTCAAGGAGTCGAAAGAAAAGGATAACCGGCTCAACAGCAAGAAATCCATCACCTGCGGTGAGCAACCTAACCTGACTCTCGATCTGGACCACACCGAGTGGAGTTTTGATGCCGAGACCTGCTCACTGCACGTCCATAGCCGCGTGCTCAATGACGGTAAAGGCAAAGCCGGGTCCTCCCGTCTCGGCTACTATCTGTCGAAAGATACGAGCATCCGAAAAGTGAAGGACCACCGTATTGGCGAGGACTTCGTCGGCAGCCTGGAACCTGACGAATTTAGCCGGGAGCGGTTCTGGGTTGACCTGGATGAGGTCAGAGGCGTGCCGCCCTTTGACAAAGACGGCACCTTCTTCCTCGGCTGGATCGTGGACTACCAAAACTCCGTGCACGAAACCGACGAAGGGGACAACCGCTTCCACAGCGACACCACCATCACGTGCGACGATGGTGGCGATCTGGCTCCGCTGGCGGGCAACGCCGGCGATCTGACAGATGGCCGGCTGACACCGGAGACCTTCCAACTGGCGCAGAACTATCCGAACCCGTTCAACCCGGAAACGACCATCCAATTCCGGTTGGCAGAGGTGAGCCAGGTGACGTTGAAGGTCTATGATCTGCTCGGCCGCGAAGTGCGGACTCTGGTGACCGAGACACGGCCCGCCGGCTCATACCGGGTCCAATGGGATGGCCGTGACGACCGCGGTAACCTATTGGCCAGTAGTGTGTATATCTACAAACTGCAGGCGGGCGAGTTTACTTCGGTCCGGACGATGGTGTTTATGAAATAAGGACAAATGATTTCCCTTCCCGAAGGTTTGAATCTTCGGGAAGGGGATTGTGACAGTTTCGTCTTTTTTTGTTGCTTTTGATTTTTCCAGTCTTTATCTTTTTGCACCTTTTCGATACATAGATCTCCCAGGAAACTCTCATCATTGACCCTTTGAATCGAAGTGGGGATCGGTTCTTTCGTGTGTTTTCCACATTTTCAGCTTCATCTTGCTTACAGCGCGGAGGGACAACGTTCTGTTGACTTGCTCTTGTCTTAGTAAGTCACTGGCAACGTATCTGGCTCCGACAGACATGCGGTAGCCATGCAGTCTTGTGGTGTATCCTCTCTTCAGCAAACTCTGATGAAAGGAGGTGATGTGTGTGCGAAAGTATTGCCAAAAAGTGGCAGAAGATAACTCGTCAGGTACTAACTGAACCCATACGAACTGTTTTAGAGGGAGGCAATCATGAAAAAAGGAATCTTTCTCACTCTTGCCCTTTTGGTTCTTGCTTCCACAGCCTACTCGCAGCAGGGGCAGGCGATCCTGAAGATCGTCGTCGACAAAGATGGTCATATCTCTGTATTCGATATGAAGGGGAACGCTGTCGGAGGCGGGATCCCGCAGGCGCCCGATGGAAAAGTAGTTCTCAGCGATATGCTGGATTCAGGAGACCCTGAGGTTGTTGGATATCGCGAATCGTTGCGGGACGGAGGAGCGCTCCGGAGCGGCGGCGCTTTCATACAATCTCTCCAAAGTGTTGATTCTGCTGAGCTTCCTGGTGTTTCTGAACCTGTCCCGCAGCCTCAAAACACCAACACTGGAAAAATCATGATGCAGCGTGAAAACATGAGCCGCATGGCGGGGACAGCGATTTTGTCTGATGGTGAACCAAACGGATCCACGCTGCGAGGAGGGGCCTCTGTGCAAGAGACGAAAAGCTCGACCCGTTCTGCCAGCTCTCCGCTGGCCATGCCCAATCTTACCTTCGATCTGGCCCACACCTCGTGGGAGTTCACGCCGGGCACGCACGTTTTGAAGTTGAAGACAAGAGTCATCAACACCGGTGATGCAGATGCGGGCACCTCCAAGCTGGTCTACTATCTGTCCCCTGACCCGACCATCACAAAGTTCGTGGATTGCGCTATCGGCGACGATGGTGTCGGGATTCTGACGCCGGGACAATTCGACGACGAGACGTTTTCGCGGGACTTGTGTAACACCTCTTGCGGGGAAGGCACGTGGTATATTGGCTGGATTATCGATGTCAATGACAACGTCACGGAATCCAATGAGAATGACAATGCGGTTGCGAGCTCTTCAACCATCAATCTCGATTGCTCACCGCTCTCGAACCTGACATTGGATGTTGGCCATACGAACTGGACTTTCAACACGAACACATGCGAACTCGCTATTGACAGCAGGGTCATCAATACCGGCGAGGGCCGGACCGCAAAACGGACCTGGCTGGGCTATTATTTGTCAGCGGACACACAAATCAACACAACGGATTCCCGCATCGGCCGCAGCCGCGTCGGATTTCTGGACCCGGGTGAGTTCAGCGATGAAACCTTCTCTGCAAATCTGCAGACGGTCACCGGCGCCCCGCCTTTTGACCCGAACGGAACGTACTACCTCGGTTGGATCGTCGATTACCGCCGGGATCTCACGGAGACCAACGAAGACGACAATCGCTTTCATAGCAACACGACGATTACGTGCGGTGGTCAGGGACCGAACCTGACCCTGGATGTCACCAATTCCAACTGGAATTTCGATCCGGACAACTGCCTCGTGACCATGAACAGCCGCGTGGTCAACACCGGCGACCAGACAGCGGGGACCTCACGATTGGGATACTACCTGTCAGAGGATACCGCTATCCAGCCGTCGGATTCGCGCATCGGAGATGACGTTGTCAGCAGCCTGGCGGCTGGGGCGTTCAGCGATGAAACGTTTTCCGCCGATTTCAACACGGTGACGGGCGTGCCGCCTTTCGACCCACACGGGACCTACTACCTGGGATGGATAGTCGATGACCTGAATGAGGTCGTGGAATCGAATGAAAACGACAACCGCTTCTTTAGCAACGGCACCGTTCACTGTCCTGAGCCGCAGATATTTCCAAACCTGACGTTCGACCCTCTCCAAACGATGTGGGAATTCGATCCGGTCACGCGCAACCTGCGGCTCCGGGCCAGAATTGTCAACAACGGCGATGCGACCGCCGGCCAATCGAAAGTGGGCTACTTTCTCTCCAGCAACCCGACGATCAGCACCATCGACTGTTTGCTCGGGGATGACGGAGTCCCGGCCCTGGCGCCCGGCGCGTTTGACGATGAAACTTTTTCACGGATTCTTTGCAACACCTCATGCGATGCAGGTACGTGGTACATCGGCTGGATCTGCGATTATCTGGGCGAAGTACAGGAGTTCAATGAAAATGACAACACTGCGGTCAGCTCCTCCGGTGGGGACGCGCAAGGGACGCCGGTTTTCATCACCTTCGACTGCCTTGACCCGAATCTCACCCTGGACCTGGACCACACAAGTTGGAGTTTTGATGCCAGCACCTGCATCCTGAGCACAAACAGCCGGGTGGTCAATGTCGGTGACAAGCCGGCCGGCCGGTCCCATCTGGGCTACTACCTGTCAGAGGATACAAATATCACGACCTCTGACTCGCGCCTCGGCGATGACCGCGTCAGTGAGCTCGCCCCCGGCGCGCACGACGATGAGTCTTTTGCCGCAGACCTGAGCACGGTCTCAGGGACCCCACCGTTCGATGCGAACGGCACGTTCTTCGTGGGTTGGATCGTCGACTACCGCGGCGAGGTGGTCGAATCGGACGAGAGCGACAACAATTTGCACAGCAGCAGCACCATCTCGTGCAGCGGTCCGAACCTGGTGATCGACGCCAACAGCAGCACGGCGAGCTTTGACCCCAACATCTGCACGCTGAGTATCAGCACACGGGTGGTGAACGTAGGCACAGCACCCGCCTCCTCTTCCCGCCTGGCGTACTATTTGTCTCCGGATGACAACATCGCCACCTCGGACTCCCGCATCGGCGATGACCCGGTCAGAAGCCTGACCCCGGACGCTGGTAGCAGTGAGAGCATTTCAGTCGACCTCAGCGTGGTCAGCGGCACTCCGCCATTCGACCCCAACCAGACGCAATTTGTCGGGCTGATCTGCGACTATCTCGACCAGGTGGCGGAGCTGGATGAGAGCGATAATCGCGCGGTTTTTGCGCCGGCCATCGATGCCAGTTGTCCGGCTGGTGGCTCCATCAGACCGGATGCCCCTGAGACGGCGTCGTGCGGCCATGAGTTCTTCGTCCCGGTCGTGGTGGGGGATCCCGAGCCGGTCGAGGACCTCTTCGGCGTCAGCTTTGACCTGCATTACCCGACACAGCACATCGACTTTGTCAGTGCAGAGATTACCGACCCGGACGGCGCTGTTGACAACTTTCTCGGCACGGACCTGATTTTTCTCGATACCCCGGATGAGGCCAGCGGAGTGGTCAGCATTGGTCTGAGCCGGAAAGCCGGCCAGGGTGGCGTCAGCGGTGGCGGCCCGGTAGTGTGGCTTGGTTTCATTTCCTCGACCGAGACACCGGACCCAACCACGGTTTCGTGGACGCTGAGCAACATCGTTGCCAATGATGCTGACGGCAATGCGATATCGTTGACGCCGGTCTCCGGGGAAACGGTGGTGAGCTGTGGCTGCATCGTCTGGCCCGGCGACGCGAACAACGATGGCGTTGTCACCTCTGCGGATATTTTGCCTATTGGTCTCCATTTTGGCAGGACGGGTCCGAGCCGGCCGGGTGCTTCGAATGTCTGGGTTGGCCAGAATGTGACCTGCTGGGATCCGGAAGCGGCCACCTTTGCAGACTGCAATGGCCATGGCAGCGTCGGCTCGGAGGATGTGCTGCCGGTGGGGCTGAATTTCGGCAAAACCCATTCTGCCCCAACGGTTGCGAGCAAACGGGAATTGGACGCGGCCCGGGCGCGAGCAGGTAGTCAGCCGGTTTTTCACGGCTCCAGCAACGGCGCTCAAACGCCAACGATCAAGCCGGTGATCTCTGACATCTCCGGCGACAGCATAATCGTTGACATTCAGGTCAAAGAGGTGTCCGACTTGTTCGGGCTTTCGTTCGACCTGGTCTACGATACGGACAGTGAGGCAGTGATGCCTCTGGACGCCATTGCCGCCCCATTCCTGGGCACGGACCTGGTTTTCTTGCCGACCATCCTTGCCGACGCCAAGACGGTCAGCGTTGGCATCAGCCGGAAGGCCGGGCAGGGCGGCGTGAGCGGAGAAGGCACTGTCGTCAAGGTGTTCTTCAAAGGTTTTGAAACCGCACCGGAGGAGACGGTCGTGAGGCTGGCGCTGCAGAACATCGTCGCCAATGACGCCGGTGGTAACAGCATCACTTTCACGGTGGAGGAGGGGGATTTAGTCGTGACCGAGGTGAGTCAGGCCGCACGAACGGGTCAGGTTCCCGATGGTTTTGCTCTGCTCCAGAACTATCCGAACCCGTTCAACCCGGAGACGGCGATTCACTTTCAAATTCTCGAGCGCACCCGTGTGGTTTTGAATGTTTATGATATTCTGGGAAATAAGGTTCGCACGCTGGTGGCAGAAGAGAAGGTGCCAGGGGTTTACCGCGTCGTCTGGGATGGCAAGGATGATTCCGGCCGGCTACTTTCGAGCGGAGTCTATCTGTACAAATTGCAGGCAGGCCCCTTTACCGCGGTGCGGAAGATGACGTTTATCAAATAAGGACAAACGTGCGGTGACCCGCACGAAAAAAACAAACCCGGGGCTGGCCAGGAAGATGTTGTTTTTTGACCAGCCCCGGGTTTTTTGTTGCCCGGTGAAAGAAAATGTGGGCCGTGGCCTATTTCAAAACGACCATTTTCCGCGTCTGCTGGAAGGTCCCGGCCGAGAGGGTGTAGACGTAGACGCCTGAGGGTGCCCGCTTGCCGTTGTCCTGCATCCCGTCCCAGGTGGCGGAATGGTGGCCTGCTGGTTCACGGGCGTGCAGTAATGTCCTGACTCGCTGCCCCATGAGATTGAAGATGGCCAGCTCGACCTGTGATGGCTCCGGCAACGTGTATCGAATGGTTGTCTCCGGATTGAATGGGTTGGGGTAGTTTTGTGACAATCCGAAGGCGGTCGGAATTTCGCCCGGGGTGCGCGGCGTAACATCCGTCGCCTTATCCGAGGTCGCCAGGCGAAAAGCGGTCTCGCTGGCCGTGACCCCGTTGAGGTTATCGAACGCGACCACCTTCCAGTAATACTGGCGCGATGGTTCCAGACCGAACGGGATGGTATAGCTCGTTTCTGCGACCTGTTGTGCCAGCCAGACAGTATCTGCGAAACTTTCGCTGGTCGAGACGAGCACGTCGTATTGCACCTGGTCTTCCGGGTCCGGATCGAGAGCTTGCTGCCAGACCAGTGTCGGGTTGAGTGTATCGACGACCGCCGAGTCCTGCGGCTCCAGCAAAGCAAAGCTTGCCGGCCAGTTGTTGACGACCATCTCTCCCTGAGTCACCTGCAAGCCCGCGAGCAGATCGGCAAATGTCGCGGCGGCGCTCATCACAGAGTATTGCAGCGGCAAGGTCGAAGCAGCGCCGTGGTCGCCAATGACCTTGAACGTCAGCTCGAGCAGGCGTAATTCGCCGGATGCACCCGTGGCATTTGCCCCGTTGAACCGGAGCTGTCCCGTGGACACCGAATCGGCCCTGACGATGCCAACGAAGCCATCCAGCAAGTCCGACGCGTCGACATAATCGAGCACCGTGGGATCCCACTCTAATATGGCGCTAAAGGCGCCTAACAGGTGGTTGGGTTCTGCGACACCGGACATGTCTACCGTGACTGCCGCCGTGACGTTGTCGCCGGAAGTTATCTGATTTGTCGACATGACAACGGATGAAATAATGCTATCCTGCGCCAGGGCCTGTCCCCAGCACAGCAACAACAAACAAACGCAAGTTGTCGTGGTAGAGATCTTTCGAAGATTGAATTTATGCATTGTGGGAACGAAGGCTGTCCAGCAAGTCGGCAAACCATAATTGTTTGTTTGACATTGAGTTTTCATGTCTCAACCTTGAGGGCAGCCCCTCCTTTTTAAAGTTTAGAAATTGCATAGATTAGCACCCTTCCGAAGGGAAGGACCCTTCGGAAGGGTGTGAGATCATTCTTGCCTCGAAAGGGTTCAGGTTCAGGATGCAGGACAACGCTGCGTCCCTGTTCCCTGCTCCCTGTTCCCTCTATTTCAACAGCACCATTTTGCGATCGGCCACAAAGTCGCCTGATTTCATGCGCAGGATGTAAACACCCGAAGGCACGATCTGGCCGTCGTTGTTCTTGCCGTCCCATTTTATGGCATACGTGCCGGCGGGTTGGGTTTCGTCGAACAGGGTTCGGACCCGCTGCCCGAGCAAGTTGTAAACCATGATTCGAACCAGGCCGCCCTCCGGAAGCTCGTAGTTGATTGTGGTCTCCGGATTGAATGGGTTCGGATAGTTCTGGCCCAGCGCGTAGGTTGTGGGGATGGCGGCAACCTGCAGGTTCTCGCTATCGAGCGTGAGAAGAGGCAGCAGGTCTGCGAAAGTCCGGGAAGCGGCAAGAGACCGAAATTCCAGGGATAGCGCACTGGAAGCGCCCGTCTCGCCGACAACCTTGAACTGCACGTTGAGCAGATTGACCGCGCCGTTCGCCCCTGCGGGGTTGGCGCTGGCGAAGCTCAACTTGCCCTCGCCGGCCTCGCTGACGTTCACCATGGGATGGTCGAAGCCTGTGCCTGACCCGCCGGAATATCCCAGGAAGGTCAGTACCGCTGGATTCCATGCCAGCGTAGCGCTGTAGCTGCCCAGATCTTCTTCAAGCAGCGTGATGTCGACCATCACCGGGACCTCGATGGTGGTGGCAGGGGGGATTTGTCCGCCCTCGGGCACGGCGCTGGCCAGGATCAGATTGGTGCCGTTGGCCCCAACCTTGGGCAGAATCCGAGACGCGAGTGGCTGCCCGTTGCTCGTGATCGGACAGGCGGGTTCGCCGACCGGGAAGGGGACCTCCATGCCGGCATCAAATGACAACATGATAAGACAGTCGGTGGCATTGGTTTCGCCGTCCTGATTGACATCGCCAAGTCCGGCGTTGATCAGTTCCTCGAACTCAGGCGGCAACGGCAAGCCGATATCGAACGACAGGCAGATGAGGGCGTCGGTGGAGTTCACCACGCCATCGCCATTGATATCTCCCAGCAGCAAGGGCTCGCCGATTACAAAGTCACAGCCGTGGATGATCAGGCCGGGCAACAGGTCTCTGAAGGTCACGGCAGCGGCCATGGCAGAAAAGTCCAACTCGATGCCGCCGGCGTCTCCTTGCAGACCGTGTGGCTGAAAGGTGGCCACCAGGATGACGACGTTGCCGCCAGCGCCCTCGGCTTTGGCGCCGTTGAAGCGCAGCTCTCCGGTGGCGGCATTCTCATCATTGATGACGCCGCCAAAATCACTGCCCAACTCCGCGCCGACGAAGTCCAGTCGATCCGGATCCCAGGTCAGGATGCTGGAAAAGCTGCCGAGCAAGTCATCGGGTGGGGGGGAGCCGCTCATGTCAACCGTAACTTCAACGTCGAATGGGCACCCTTCCGGAATCATTGGACAGTTGACGGTTGCGACCACGGGCGGACTGCTGATGAAGTTGCAGATGACGTTGTCAAGCTGGAAAAAGCCAGGCCCGCTGAAGGTTTCCGGGATGTGCCAGTCGAAACTGATACGGACATCTTGACCCGCAAACGGGCTCATGTCCACCACGCCGGTCTGCGGCCCGGTGTCCATCTCCTGTGTGCCCGACACGGCGGTCAGAATCAGCTCAGTGTGCAGTGGCGTTCCGCCGCCTGCGGGTTCGATGTTGACTTCGAACGTGCGGTCCTGAGTGGCGCCAAACGTCAGCAAGTCCCACGCCGCGCGGTAATCGAACTCCAGAAACAGCGCTGATGGCGGCACGGTGACATCCTGCGCGATTCTGATCGTGCCAGGCCCGTCGCCGTCAAAGCCGTGTATGGCGGCAAAGTCGCCGTCTGTGGGTTCACTGCTGAAAAAGCCAAACCCGGGAGTGATACCGGCGCCTTCGACGCTCAGCGGGAAAAAGGGCGACGACATATCTTGTGTGGTCCAACTGCTAAAATCGCCGGTCTCGAAGCTGCCATTTTCGCAGAACGTCGGCCCGGACACGCGCAGCAGCACGGGAACTGTCGCCTGCGGCGTCTCCGGATCATTGCTGTCGATGATGAGATTGCATCGAAATTCGCCCGGCTGCAAAGCGCTGGCATCGACAATGATCTCGACCTCCTGGCTGGTCAGAGGCGCCAGGACGCCACTGGTTGGGTCTGCCGACAGCCACGGACACGCTTGCGTTGTGATGGCAGTTTTTTCCGAGCGGGATACAAGTCTCTCTTCGGGTCGCATCACCCCGTACGGGGAGTCGCTTGTTTGGATTAGCTTGTAGAGCGCGCCGAATTGTCCCGCCTCCGCTGCTTTCACCCGTTTCCGCAGTGAAACCGGAATTTCGCTGCCGTCGGCTGCCAGCAAGGTGACCTCTTCTTCGGTGAGGCTCCACTCCAGGTCCAGCTCACAATCGCCGGAGGTGGCGTTGGAGATGGTCAGAATTCCGGAATCGGTTTCGCCTTGCTGCACTCGAAACGTCAGCAAGGACGGCTCCACCAGGATGCCCGGACAGGGCAGCTCGCCCGGGAAGAAGGCCAGGCCGCTCAGCACGCGGAATCCGGACTCGCCCACGAGAGTGCCTTCCCCTGATGCTGGGTCGATCGTGACCAGGCTGCCGGCAAAGGGGTTGCCCCCGCCGCCGCCCAGGCCGCCGTACAGCACGCCGTCCGGGCCAAACTCGAGCGCAGCGATGTCGCTGAACCCTACTGGCCCGACCAATTCCCCGGCGCCAGTGGCGGGGTCGATGGTAACCAGGGTGCCGCCCGCAGGCCCGGACGTGCCCCCATAGAGTGTGCCGTCGGGCGCAAAAGCCAGGCCGCCGATGTTGCTGAAGCCGGTCGGCCCGATGAAGGTGAGCTCGCCGGTCTCGGTGTTGACGGTCACCAGTTGCGACGGTGCGCCAGGACCGGTGATGTGTGTTCCGAACAGGGTGCCGTCGTCTGCAAACTCCAGCCCGTTGACCGCGCCGAATTCATGCGGGCCCACCAGTGTGGGGGCGCCGCTGGCCAGGTCGATGCGGACGATATTGCTGCTGCCGCCGCCGGTCGACCCGAACAGCACGCCATCCTCTCTGAATTCAATCTCGGTCATCGAGCCCAATCCTGCCGTGGAGCCGATAGCGGTGCCGGCGCCCGAGCCCGGCTCCACCGTGATCAACGTATTGTCGTTGCCGGTGGAGGCGAACAGCGTGCCAGGCCGGGGTGGCGGAACGCCCTCGCCGCTGAGTGCGACTTCAAGGACCGGTTCATCCTCGTCGTCGCTGGCGATCGCCACGGCGCCCGTGACCGGAGCCACGTCAGAGGGGGTGAACTGCGCCTGGAAAATAATCGAGGCTCCGGAGAGGATTTCGACAGGAAACGCCGGCAATCCGCTCACGCTGAATTCCCCGTCAGCGGCCGAAATATCTGAGATCGTCACCGTTTCCGTTCCGATGTTTTCAACCTTGATGTCAACCGGCTGGCCGGGGATGCCGATCAAGGCCGGGCCAAAATCGATGGCGTCCGGACGCACCCGCAGCTGTCTTCCTTCCTCAAACGCGAAGCCGTTGTCAAAGAAATTCAGATAATTCGCCATCAGCTCGGCTCGGGTGGCAGTGGCGCCCTCCTCGAGCAACTGGCCAAATACAAAGGAGGTGCCGATGGTACGGCCGTTGCCGAGATCGGCGACGCCAAAGGGATTGGCCACGCCGACATCAAAAGCCGGGAAATTGTTTGAATGCACCACAAACGCCTGCTCTAATGGCCCGATGTGGTCCGGGAAATTGTCGGTGCCGGGGTTATGAATAAAGTCTTGTCCTTCAGCAAAGGCCGAGCCGACGATCACCTGTAACTCACCCCCCGGTGCGCCATCCTCGAACGCCTCGATGCCAAAAAGTGGCGAAAAATTGTGGCCGCCCACGAGTGGGTCAAAAAACCAGACGTCGCCACCTTCCATGTAGACTTTGCCGCCGCCGGCGATATACGTTTCTATTGCCAGGGCGCCGCCGCTGCTGGCTGGCACGACAAAGTTGGCCGGAAATTGCCCCAGCACCACGAACAAATAGTTGAAGTCCGCCAGGTTGGCTGGCAGCGTTGCACTGCGCTGATTGGTGACGCCAAGCTCGTTCAATGCCGCCTCGATTTCGTCGAGGCTGCGCGCTTTGGCCTGAAGCGCTGCTCGAGCTTCATCCAAAGTGATGGTTAGCCCGCGCTCTTTTGCTGCGCGCTCGACCAGCGTCTGTGCGGAGGTCACGCCCAGCGGGCTGAAGATCACCGCATCCGTGACCGGCAGCGGGTCGCCGACCAGGGAATTGAATATGATATCGATGTCCAGCACCGGCTCGCCATCGTCCGACAGAACCAGTGTGAAATCGGACGGATCATCTGTGCCGGGATTGGCCGATTCGTCCGTGCCGTTGTAAAACTCCTCCGGGCCCGGAAATGGGAAAATCGGCCGCGTAGAAAAACCGCCAAGGAGGATCCGGTCGATCTCTATGCGGTATTCCCCCTTATCAACGAGACCACGGATGGTGTATAACCCCTGAAATGCCGCATTGCCACCAGGGAAGCCATGGATGAAATCTCCCGTAATCGCCGAAACCGCATCCAGGAACGGATCGAGGTGGTTGCGCGCGATCACGTTGACGCCGTTGGCGAGGGTCTCGCTGTCTTCGAGAAACACGTGCCCGCTGATCGTTCCGGTGATGTCGAAGAAACCCGGTTCAGGATAGAGTGCAGAAAGGATCGCGATGTCATCGGCCAGGGGCGTGGTTCCCTGCCCATCGATGGAAAACGGATACATGATTTCAACCACCTCGGGAGTCGGGACGCCAAAGCCGGTGTCCTCCCCCAGTATCAGAGCCTGGCCATTGACAACGGTATGCGCCAGACCGGAATAATGCCCGAACTCGTGCACCATGGTGCCGAACATCTGTTCGGGGTCCTCGAACTCGTTGTTGCCGGGATTGCCGTCCAGGAATTCGCCATTCAGGAAGCAAATCCCTTCAACATTGAGATGGTTGTCGACATCGAAGACATTGGGCGTGGCAAAGCCAATCACTCCCGAGCCCGGGCCGAAGAGCACGCTGAAAATCGAGCCGTCTTCGTCAAAGACGATCGGGCTCAGACCATCCGGTGCTTCTCCGGGCGGACCAAAGGAGCCAAAATCCAGCAGCGTAAAGAAGTTGTTGATGTCCACGTCGAACGCCATTTGGCCGGCGTTGGCGTAGGTGACCGCCGCCGTGGTGACATCTCCCCACCGCTGAAAGGCCTCTTCGGTTTTGACGACAGCCGTGTCATTGTCCCAGCCGAAAGGCAGGATTCCCAGACCGCCCTGGTCCGGATTGAAGGGTACAGGCTGCGTGACATCCCAGACAAACGCTTCGCCAGTCCCCGGATCCGCATTGAGCGGCCCGCCCGCATGGGCCGGAATCGCCAGCAGGAGCAGGCAAACGGCCAGCCAGGACCATCCGCGCAACAATCGATTATTGCTTTTCATTTTACGTTTCCCCATTTAGGTTCAAATGATTTGCTTGTGGCAGAATTTGCGCTCCGCACCTGGCACCTCACGGTCACATGTTTTACACTTCTGCCGTTCACGTTTCATCTCTGCTACAGCACATCATGATTACTGTGCGAGCTTCCTGACAAGATCCACGAATGTCTGATAGTCTAGCGGACCTTTGTTGACATGCAACAATTCGAGCTCGGCCCGGCTGAGATTTTGCACGCCTGGCAGATCTTTGGCGGTCATGTTCTTGAACAATCCCGCATTGTCGCTGCCGTTTACGACCATTCTTCGGCCGGTTTTCGGGTCGGCGTAGATTCGGAAGCTGCCCTGGAACAGACCCATGGGAGCGGTGAGCTGCAGAGTGCTTTCCTGATTCAGGAAGAGCAGGATTTCATCTGAACGTTGATAACGAGGCATGCCTGGCACTTCAAACTTATAGCCGTATTTGCCCCGGACTTTCATCTCGGGTGAACCGACATAACGGAACGTTACGGTTTCTGCTTCTCCGCCGCGAATTCGGTCCTGAATCATGACGGTGTAGATGGTACAGGGAATGGTTCCTCCTCCTGGCACCGAGATGGTGCTTTCCTGGACATTGACGACCTCGCCGGAGAAAATCTTGTCGGCCCGGCTGACGAGCTCCAGCAGGTTCATGTGTTTCACCTTGGCTGCAAGCAGCAAGGAGCTCACGGTCAATGCGGAGAGCAGAATCACAGTCAGGCGAAGCATCTTCTTGCTTGACGTTTTCATTTTGGTTTCCTCCTACAAATGGGTTGGGCAGAGCGATATTGGCTATCGTGGCTCTGAAATGGACTGGTCCTACACAAAATAGTGAATGAAACTCCAGTTCGTAAAGACTTCGCTGTCTTTTCGCCTTTTCGTCGTGAGAAGAAATAGCAGCCTACGTCTTTCTTTGAGAAAAAGAAGCGAATGCCGGAGCTGATCATTCTGGGAAGATTCAAGGGGGCAAGTATCTGCTATACCCCATGAGAGACTTGGGCTGACAGCGAAAGAAACGGAGCGAATGGATGACGTGTTGCCCGTCCAAGATGACACCTCCTGGATGTCGGAAATGACGCAAGGCTTGGTTACATGCTATGCTGCGATGCCATTTGCTGACCATTTAGTTTGCTTAAAAGGATCTGGTTCGCACCTGACTGCTGAAGAACTGCCACACATCACGCTGGGAGACTACTCCTTTTTTGTGTTTGTGGTGTCATTCGGCCGCACGGCCATGGTGCTAAGGGCTCCAGATAATATAGAGGCATTAAGCGATATTGTCAACAACTATTTCAAGATATTCTGGCCTTTTTCACGCCGGGCCTCAGTCGAGTATTACAACAAAGAGTTTGCAGAAAAATGCAAAAGGATCACAATGAACAGATCCCAGGTTTCAAATAAATCACAATCGCCAAATCCGAACTTCTTTGGTTGCTCACCCTTTTCTCATTGCAGTTTCATGATGGAGATCAGCGATTTGGCCCGGTTGTTTTCGCTTGACATTTTACCAAAATGTGGTTATATTCTGCACATTTTGATGGCGACCATTCCGAGTACTTATCATACCTTATCTACCTATTAGGGCAAAGGAGACACGATGCAAGCCTTTATGAACAAAATGAAGGATAGTGTTACGAAGTCGCAAGTCTGGAAGTCGATGTTTCGTCACAGCTACGAAGACACCCCGCGGAATCGGTACCTGCAGGTTCTGGACAACATTTGGCTGCACCTGCATCCGACGCGGATTCCTCGCCACGGGGCCTACATCCGGTTTACCTGGTGCATGGGCGGCATCACCTTTCTCCTGTTCCTGGTCACGGCGGTCACTGGCGTTCTTTTGATGTTTTATTATCGGCCGACTGCGGAGTATGCGTTCAGCGACATGAAATATCTTGAATTTGACGTTCCGTTCGGGATGTTTCTGCGCAACATGCACCGTTGGGCGGCACACGGAATGGTGATCACGGTGTGGCTCCATATGTTCCGGGTCTTCTTGACCGGTTCCTACAAGCCACCGCGCGAATTCAACTGGGTGGTGGGCGTTATCCTCTTGACCACGACCTTGTTGCTAAGCTTTACCGGCTACCTGCTGCCCTGGGACCAGCTTTCTATTTGGGCGGTGACAGTGGGAACGAACATGGCGCGCGCAACGCCACTTCTGGGACACGAAGGACCGTTTGGGCCCGAGTTGGGGATGCGACCGGACAACGATATCCGTTTTGTGCTTCTGGGAGGAACCCAGGTAGGGCCGCCGACTCTCCTGCGTTTTTACGTTCTGCACTGCATTTTCTTCCCGATATTTCTGTGTATCTTTATCGCGGTTCATTTCTGGCGTGTGAGGAAAGACGGTGGCATCTCCGGACCCCTGTAATTGGGTGGCGGGCCGTGCCGCACAATCTCCGCCTTTGTCTGAATCTGACTCCAACATCCATGGCCTCCAGGGACGGCCAGTTTGGGGGGACACGTGCGCGCATGAGGAAGCCAGGGCGACGAGACAGGTTCTCACCACGACGACGCCATGCTTCCCATGTTGACCTTCAATCGATTTATCACGCGAGCGTGACGGAGCGGCCGGACGAGCGGTGCGAGGAGGGCGCTCGAACCGTATGACAACAAAAAAGATAGGAGCGTTATGGAAAATCTAACCTTAATTCTCAGCAAGTCGGATAATGTCCCCATCGTGATGATGGTCTTCCTGGTTGGGTTCTTCACGTGGCTCTGGTGGCGTGAGGCAAAGAAAAACGATACGCTGATCGGCGATGGCCGGTACAGCGAGCTGCAGGCCGAGGGCAAGGACCGAATCTTCACCTGGCCCTATCTCACTCGTAACGAGTTCTTAGCGTCGATTCTCATCATGGTTATTCTCACCGTCTGGTCGGTTGGCCTCGATGCACCGCTCGAGGAACCGGCCAATCCCACCAAAACACCGAACCCTTCCAAAGCGCCCTGGTATTTCCTTGGGCTGCAGGAGATGCTGGTTTATTTCGACCCCTGGATCGCCGGCGTCGTTTTTCCGACTTTGATCATCGTCGGACTGATGGCCATCCCCTACATTGACAGGAATCCCAAAGGCAATGGCTATTACACCTGGCAAGAACGAAAATTTGCGATTACGCTTTTTCTGTTTGGTTTCTTTGTCTTGTGGATCGTCCTGATCTTTGTCGGCACGTTCTTGCGTGGGCCGGGCTGGAACTTTTTTGCACCCTGGGAAAGATGGGATCCGCACAAGGTTGTGGCCATGACCAACGTGGACCTGCATCAATACTTCGGCATTCGCAGCTCAGTTGGCGCGTTTTTCTTTGGCGGCACGGTTGTGCTCGCCTATTTTTCGCTCGGTGTGATCTATTATTATTGGAAGAGACGCGGCGAGCTGATACAAAAGCTCGGGGCTGCGCGCTATGGCGTATTAGCCTTCCTGTTCCTGTGTATGATGGGCCTGCCCATCAAGATGATTCTCAGATGGACCCTCAATATCAAGTATGTTTGGGTCACGCCGTGGTTCAATATCTAACATGGTGAGCGTCGGAGAGGGTATTACACAACATCCCCCCACGTTCAACCGAGTTGAAAGTTCATGTCCATAAAACAGAAGGAGGACCCCTTGCCGAAGCGATCCGAAATCCCTCTGGAGGAGAGAAACTACGGTCATCTCTACCTGCTCCTGGCTGGATTGCTCGCCCTTTCCACGTTCTGGGCAATCTGGGATATGATTCGCGCACGCGCTCCGTGGCAGCGGTATCAGATGGAGCTCAACGTTCAGGAGTATGCCAAGGTGCAAGAAAAACTCGCCGCTGAAGAGCAAGAGTTTGACCAGGCGTATAGTGAACAGTATCCCTCGCTTCTCGCGCAGCTAGAAGAAGCGCGGGCCAAACTCGAAGGCGAGGCGTACCAGACAACGATAGCGGAATTGGCCCTGGCCGATGAGCGCGTTCAGGATGCGATGCAGGAGTACCGATTCGCCAAGAGTGAATATGATGCCCTTTGGTATCTATATAAACATGCCGAGCATGAGGGGGACGAGGGCGAAATGCAGAAGCTCCGCCCCGAAGTCGAATCGCTCACTGCGGCAGTTGCGGCACTCAAGCAAAAGTGGGACGCGGCAGAGGTGGCTCGAAACGAGGTCGAGACCCGTCTGGATGCCCAACGGGCCCGGGTGGACAGCTTGCAGACAGCGATTATTACCCTGCGCAAGCCCATCACTGAAATCAGAGACCGGCTCGAACGCATCGCTGACCGCAAAATCAAGATAGAGCAATTCGTACTGGCGGATTTTGTCAGAGGAAATTTCGAGAGCTTCCTCGACCAGGTCGACCGCTGCACCAGTTGCCACGTCAATGCGGACAAAGGGGGATACGATGATTATGACCTGCCGTTCAAGACGCACCCGAAGCGTGATCCCCTTTTTAAGATTCATCCGATTAACAGGTTTGGCTGTACCCCCTGTCACGAGGGCCAGGGCCAGGCCTTGCGCCTGCCATACGCGCATGGCAAGGTAGCCTACTGGGAGCATCCCATGCTGGACAAAAGCCTGCTGGAAGCAGGGTGCAACAAATGCCACAAGAACGAAATGAAAGTCGAGCATGCGCCCAACCTGACACGGGCAAAGCACATGCTGTTCGATCTGGGATGCTATGGTTGCCATGACATTGCCGGGTTTGAAAAAGCGCGCAAAATCGGGCCGCCGCTCAATGCCATCACCAGGAAGACCACTCCGGCGTTTATCTATCGCTGGGTCAAGAACACCACGGCATTCCGGCAGCACACGCGAATGCCCAATCCCGAGTTTACTGACGAAGAAGCTATCGCGGTCGCAGCTTATCTTAACGATATCAGCAAGAGCAGCGATTACCAGGCTCCGAAAGCCCCCCGCGGGGGTTCCGCCGAAAGAGGGGAGAAGCTGGTCGAAAGTATTGGCTGTAAAGGATGCCACGTCGTCACAGAGGAGGACCGCGAGGTTCGGGTGACAGATGTTTCCTACGATATCGCACCGGAACTGACCAGGATCGGTAGCAAGGTCAGCCGGGACTGGCTGTACGCCTGGATCAAGAACCCCAAACAGTACTATCCCAGCACGTCCATGCCACGCCTGCGCCTGACCGACGACGAGGCCCTGGATATCGTGGCCTACCTGATGGCGCGCAAAGAATCCAATACGCCCGCCAACAACATCAGCGACGCCAGCCTGAACTCTCCGGAGCTGATAGCCGAAGGCAAGAGGATTATTCGCAACTTCGGTTGCCATGGGTGCCACGATATCAAAGGGATGGAGACGGAAGGCAAGGTCAGTGTTTCTCTCAACGAATTCGGCGGTAAGACGCATGATGAGCTTTTCTTCGGCGACGCCCTCGCCAGAGGGGAGGTCAAGGCGGAAACCTGGGATGAGTGGACTTTGGGCAAAATGCGCAACTCGAGGCTCTATGCCACCGAGGTCGTCGTTCAGCGCATGCCGAACTTTGCTTTCGGCAAGGAAGATGCCCGCACCATGGCCATGCTGTTGAAAAGCTGGGATGGGCGCGTGATCGGCAAACGCTATCTCCATGATACCGGTCGTCTTGGCGAAGCGATCGAGAAAGGCAGAAGGCTGGTCAGACAGTACAACTGCATCGGCTGCCACATCATCGAAGGTGAAGGCGGGTTCATTCGCCCGACCATTGTCGAGGCGTTCAAGAAGCAGGGCCGTTCTGAGGATGAAGCGTTGTCCTTTTCGCCGCCCGACCTGATTGCCGAGGGCCGCAAAGTGCAGCCCGACTGGTTGTTCAACTTTTTGAAGAACCCGGCGTCCAAAATCCGCCCGTGGCTGAGTGTACGCATGCCGACTTTTGACTTCACCGATGAAGAAGTCAACGTCCTGATCGAGTACTTCCAGGCGCTGGACGGTCTGAGCGAACCCTTCCAGGAGATCGACATCGAGCTGACGGTGACCGAAATGCGCGCGGCCGAAGAGCTGTTCTCGCCTGACCTGTTGAGCTGCTTTAGCTGTCATCAGGTGGGTGACAAGAAACCTGAAGGCCCGCCCTCCGGCTGGGCGCCTGATTTTCTCCTGGCGCCAGACCGACTCAATCCGGACTGGGTCTTCGATTGGATTGCCGACCCGCAGTCCTTGCAGCCGGGAACACGCATGCCGAGCTTCTATCCGGACGCTGCCCCGCCTGACATCCTGGACGGCAATCCAGATAAGCAGGTCGAAGCGTTGCGGGACTACCTGATGAGCATTCGTCGTTTCGCAAACAAGCTTTAGTTTTCATGTTTTGAATCTAACCTTTAACAAAATTCAGGAGGAAATCATGAGAAAACTTTTGACCCTGATGGTTGTGCTGCTGTTTTGGTCTTGCTTCATCGCTTGTGGTGGAGGTGGTGAGACGGAGAGCAAAAAACCATCGACACAAGCCGCGAAACCCGCGCCTGTCACCTCCGGTGCCTACCAGAGCACGGCGGTGACAGCAGGGGGCACCATCGCCGGCAAGGCCACATTTGCCGGTGCGATTCCAGAGAAGAAAAAACTGCAAATCACCAAAGACGCAAATGTCTGTGGCAAAGAGACACACTACGACGAATCGATTGTCGTTTCCGGAGGCAAGGGCCTGGCCAACGTCGTGGTCAAGATTACCAACATCAGCAAGGGCAAAGAGATGGCCGCCGGAACCTACGAGCTGGACCAGAACGGATGCGTGTTCAAACCGCATGTCACGCTCGTGCCCGTCGATGCTGAATTGACCATCAAAAACAGCGACGGCATCTTACACAACATCCATACTTACAGCGAGAGTAACCAACCCATCAACGTCGCACAGCCGGGCTTCAGGAAAATCATGACGCAGAGTTTCAGCGACCCGGAAGTCGTGCGCGTTGCCTGCGATGTGCACAACTGGATGACCGGTTACATCGTGGTGACCGACCATCCGTATTATGCCATCACGGACGTCGACGGCAACTTCGAGCTCACCAACGTGCCGGCCGGGACCTACACCCTGGAATTCTGGCAAGAGAATCTCGGCAAACAGACGCAGGAAGTGACCGTTGAGGCTGGCGCGACGGTTGAGGCCAATGTGGAGTTTGGGGTCGGGAGCTGAGTGTACGACCCAACATATGAGACTGAGAAGGGGTGTGCCTCCAGGCACCCCCTTTTTGGTTTACATGACAAAAAGGACCTTGACGAAGATGGCTCCAATCAATCCGAGGATGGCGAGGATCATGGCGACAAGACAAGAATCAATCTGAGCTCAGATTTGGAAAATGGTGTTGAAAGGAGTAATCCTGCTTGTGGCATTCTTTGTTCTGGTGGTTTTCGTTTACGAGTGGATCGCCTCCCTGCCAGACATCGCCCCCATTTCCGAGCCGGATATCCAAATCAATGCGGAAACCGGCGAAGAACTCTTCTGGGGCAAAGGCACCTGCCACGTCTGCCACCGCATCGGCGACCGTGGGTACGCCTTGCGGGGGCCAAATCTCGGAGAGGGTCGGGACGGCAAAATCATCCCGTTGCGCGCCGGCGAGAGAGCTGAATCTCTGGGCCTGGCAAACAGCACGGCATATCTGGTTCAAAGCCTGGCCGAGCCGGGTGCGTTCCTGGTGCCCGGGTACAACAACGAAATGCCGGATGTCTTCAAAGCGCCGGTGGCGCTCTTCCCGTCGGAAATCAAAGCGATCATAACCTACCTGGCCAGCCTGGCCGGCGATACGACGCGGATCGACATCTCCTTGCCGGCGAGCATGTACGCCGCTTATCAGGCGCCGCTGACGGCCTCACGCTTCGGTGCTGGTGGCAATGCCCGGGCGGGACGAACCCTGTTCTTCGATGTTCACGGGGCGGCAGCGTGTGCCACCTGCCATGTCGCGACCAATGAGGCCGGTCAGAGTCAGGGCGGCTCGCTTGGCCCGGAGTTGACCGCCATTGCCAGCATTCGCACGCCTGAGCATCTCTATTACAAAATCATCCGGCCGGATTCGAACATCGTGAGTGGGTATGAGGAGGTCTTGCTGAAAACGACAGACGGGCGATATTTCATCGGTGTCATTGCCGAAGCGGAGGGTGATACGGTAACGATTGCAGATAAGCAGCAGAATTTGATTTCCCTGCCGCGCATAGAGATCGCGTCGATAACGCCACAGCACACCTCCATCATGCCGGGCAATTATCGCGAGATGTTGTCCGAGTCCCAGATCGAAGACCTGGTGGCTTATTTGTCGACGTTGACCGTACCAAACGCTGTTAGCCCTGACACGAGTCTAGACAATTATCTTTCTGAAGACAAATGAATTGTGAAGGCATGGTTCATCATTCACTGGTCATCGCTTTCAGAGAGTCCCGGTCGTCATACGCCTCAACCCAATGCCGCAGAGCGGTTAGCTGCTCTTGTGACAAACGTGCTATGGGATGCAGCGGCAGGTAATACCAGAGCGGCATCTCCCCCTCTTCAACTTCTTCCCAGATCTCCTCTACCTTGTTGCGGCGTTCGTCGGACTCATAGCGATTCCAGCGTGAAAAGTTGAGGTGTTCACGAGCTTCCTTCACGTCGTGCGCCACCAGCCATGAAACCGGTGCGACATAGGCGTACCAGGGCCAATGGGTTCGATGGGAGTGGCAGTCATAACAGGAGGTTTCCAAAATGGTCTGGACCTCGGGCGGTGGCTCGATTTCCTGTTCGGCCAGAGGGTTGGTGCGTTGCACGGGAACGAATTGGATAAGGACCAGCAGACCTGCGAGAACCAGCAAAATCGTTTTCAATCGCATTCTTTGCCTCCATTTGAGAGATGAGAAAAACCGAGTTTTTGCCTCTATCGTAAGATGGTCTTCAAAGCCACTTTCTGCTCAACCTCTTCGAGGTGAAACCCTATTCTACCCAACAGAATACCGGCTTCGGTCTCCACGTCCACGCGCCACTTGCCAGGCGAAATGTTTTGTTTGCGTGTGACGCCGCGGTAGCCGCCGTCGCGGTAGCCCGTGATCTTGAACCCTAAACGGTCCGTTGGTACCCATGCCTGTCGCTGCGGGAAGTACTTTTGCCAGTGATGGTAGATTCTTGTGGTCAGTTTTGTTGGCGCAAAAACCGCGGTGAAACAGGAAACCGTGTCCCCGCGCGCATAACGGTATGTCGTGTCCGATCTCCGAAACAGTTGGTACCACTCGGGCTTCTCGTACTTCAGGACGAAATCATCATTGTGTTGGCGCTTGCTGGCATGGTGGTAAATACCGCCAAATTTCAGTGAGAGCGGCACCGGCGGGATGCGGTTAGAGAAGTACAAAAAGTTGATGAGCCCGTACAAACCGAGCAGAATCAGGCAGGCACAGGCATAGCTGTTCTGTGTTGTCAAGACTTTTTTCTTGTACAGGTAGCGGGTCACACCCAGGACCAGCAGCAGGCTGACCAGTCCGCCCGTGATAAAGGTGAAGACGTTCAAGACCTTGATGAGTACCGGGATGAAGAAAATAAAGAAGGAAAAACAGGCCAGGAAATACACTCCTAAGAGCAAATAGATGTTGGTGAGCCTGCTTTCCAGAAACTCATTTGCAATCAGCAAAATGACAAGGATGCCGAGGAAAATGGCAGTCTTGGTGAACGAAGCACTTTGAAAATAGAAAATCACGTACGCGCTGAACAACCCACCCAGAAAGAATTGCAAAGCCAGCGGCGCCCAATTCTTGACCTTCATGAGAAGGCGGTGCTTTATCTTTCCGTGTTCAGCGAGAGCAGTGATAATGATCATCACGCCCAGAAGAATCAGGTAAGTCAACAAAACGAGGTTGTCGAACATCTGGTCGATGCGTTTCAAGGTGAGGCTATCCCAGGTGAACCCTCCGAAGAAGAAGACGATGGGATTGAAGCGCTCGAGGCGTTCGTACCAGCTTTTGATTTTCACAAGTATATCAAGCATAGCCGCCGCAACTCGCTCGTTGAGTGAGGAGGCATAAGATAGCAAAGTCAGGCTTGTAGGTCAAGTCGTTAGCAGAAACTTCTTGACAAATATGATTTTTTTGTTAACTTTTCACCATTATCTTCCCTACCTCTAAGTAGACTAACTGCCCTATTTATTATCTAGTTATGAAACGGAGGAGATCGGTTTATGTGGGAAAAGCTTAAGGAATGGATCCCCATCATTGCAGATGACTACATTTGGGGCTGGGGCCCTGAGTTTCTGGGAGGAATCTCGTTAATGGTCATTCTGCTTTTGGGCACAGGCATCATTTTAACGATAGTCACCGGGTTTATTCAACTGAGAAGATTCAGAGAATCCAGCTCCTTGGTCCTCGCGGGCGCCTTCAAGAAGGATAGCGCGGAGAAGGCAGAGGGCGACATCACCCCCTTTCAGGCACTGATGACCGCCTTATCGGCCACGGTAGGAAATGGAAACATCGCCGGCGTTGCGAGTGCGATTGCGCTTGGCGGTCCGGGGGCTGCCTTCTGGATGTGGGTCACCGCCGTTTTCGGAATGGCGACAAAATACGCTGAGGCCGTTCTCGGGGTCAAGTACCGCAAGGTCGCCGAAGATGGCTCGATGTCCGGTGGCCCGATGTATTACTGCGAATACGGAATTGGGGGTCGATTCGGACGGGTTATGGGGATATTTTTCGCCATTTCCGGTGCGCTCGCCTGCCTGATTGGGACGGGCAATATGTTTCAGACCAATTCCATGGCGGTCTCCATCTCCAGTCAGCTTACCGCTGCCGGCATGATCTCTGGCACCACCCAAACAACCATCGCACAAGGCTGCGTCGGGGCCATCATAGCCATCCTGGTGGGGTTGGTCATCATCGGGGGGGTAAAGCGAATTGCTCAGGTTGCTGAACGACTTGTGCCAACCATGATCATTCTCTATTTTGTCTCTGCAATGGTCATCATTCTCTGGAACATCGCAGCGGTCCCTTCAGCTATCGCGCTCATTTTTCATTCCGCTTTCTCGCCAATGGCCGCGCTTGGCGGAGCCGTCGGTATCGGCATTCAGCAAGCCATCCGGTATGGCGTGGCACGTGGGATCTTGAGCAACGAATCGGGCCTGGGAAGTGCGCCGATTGCGCATGGGGCAGCCAAAACCACGAGCCCGATTCGGCAAGGCCAAATCGCCATGATGGGCACCTTTATCGATACGATTGTCGTCTGTTCGCTCACGGCCATCATGATTGTCGTAACCGGCGCCTATCAGCAAGGACCGCTTTACAAAGCCGAAGGGGCTTTGGAGAGCATTGATATGACTATGTTTGCCTTTAATTCCGTGATTCCCGGCGGCGGGTTAGTCGTCATCGGGGCATCCTTGCTTTTTGGCATCTCTACATTACTCGGCTGGTCTTATTATGGGGAAAAGTGTCTCGAGTATCTGGCAGGGGTGAGGATCAAAACGGCTTATCGCATCACGTTCATCGCCATTATGTTTCTCGGGTCGCTACCCTCCCAGGAAGGGATTCAGGTGGTTGTGAAAATCGGGGACATTGGGAATGCGTTTATGGCCTTTCCTAATCTGCTCGGCTTGCTGCTGCTCGCAAGAGAGGTGGGGAAAATGACAAAGCAACTCCTGAGCAAACTCACAACAAATCGGTAACGGATAGATGGATCAACAAAAAATTCTGATCGAGCCCAAGAGCTTTTATCGCGATTTCGACAATTTGCTGCGCCACATTCAACACCAGAAATCAGGCAAGAATTTTCTCTACTCGATTCTGGAGGAAGTTCAGGCTAACGTTGGAGAGCGGGTTCACCTGGGTACCCTGCGCTTGTACGAGGAGCGTGGTGAAAGGTTTTTCCTGACACGTGAGTTTGCCGGTGAGCAGTCGAAGACAGCGACAGGCAAGATGGCGCTGGATTCGGAGGCCGTGCAACATGTTTTGAAACACGGCAGCTATATTTACGACGATGATTCGACCAGCATCGCGCCGGAGATGCACAAATCCGAGCAATACGCCATTCCGGCGGCTATCACTATCCGCGGTCCCGAACAGAGGTGGATTGCGGTGTTTGAATTGCAGGCCGGCTGGGTGCGCGAAGAAGTGATTTTTTCGCTCAATGCCATTCGGAATGCGATCAACTATCGCCTCTTTTCCGACGCCATTGAAACGGATATGGAGCAGGCGGCGCAGATTCAGAAAAGTCTCCTGCCTGGTGAGGTGCCCAAAAGGCCGGGCTTCGAGTTTGCGGTCCGGTCTCAACCCACTGAGCTGGTCGGCGGCGATTTGTTTGACTTTTTCGAATTCGGCGAGGCGATTTTCGGCGTCTGCATCGGGGACGCCAGTGGCCATGGGCTGCCGGCGGCGCTACTTGTTCGTGATGTGGTGATCGGCATGCGCATGGGCCTCGAGAAGCACATGAAAATGGTCTACACCATTCAAAAGCTCAACCACGTCATCTATCGCAGCACCTATTCTTCTAGCTTTGTCTCTTTGTTTTACTGCGAATTCGAGCGCGACGGCCACTTGATCTATGTCAATGCCGGTCACCCGGCGCCGTTCATCGTCGATGGCCAGGAAACGGAAGACCTCGAGGCGACCGGCCTCATCCTCGGCGCCCTGCCGGATATCAAACTGCATCGCTCTTACGCCCGCATGGGGCCGGGTTCTATCCTCGTGCTCTACAGCGATGGGCTGTTCGAGCGCGAGAATCAAGAAGAAGAGCTCTTTACCATCACCCGCCTCAAACAGGTGGTCATAGAAAACCAGGACAAAAGTGCGAACGAAATCCTGCGGATCATCTTCTCGACCGTGTTTGAATTTGGGAATCGCACCAAATGGGAAGATGATTGTACGCTGGTCATCATCAAAAGATTGCCAGAATAGGTGCTTGACGCCAAAAATCGACAAAGTATTGTCGATAATTTTTTTGGGGTCGATCGTTTGCTGAAAAAACCGTCATTTGAGCTTCGCTCGTCATTGAGCAAGCAAGGACCAAATGACGTTGCAGGGCAAATGACAGCGCGAAGCGCTAAATGACTTTTTTCGCAGCGAAGTCTGCGAAAAAAACTAGGCTCTTGCCGCCGCACCGACCAGGCTTCTGCAATAATTTGATCGTCTTATTTCTTCATTTCACCGCACTGTTGCTATATCTACATATTTGAGAGCCATCCAATAGACACAGGAGCGATATTCATGCTCCTTTTTCAATCTACATAAAACAGATATTACGACCTGGTTATTTAGATTAGGACTTCTTAATAGTCCGGGTGGATTTCTGTTTCTGATCAGGCGAGTTCGAATCGAGGGAGGAAGCAGTCATCATGAGAGACACATCATCTAGGTCGCAGGGTTCCTCTTTCCCTGTCCCATTCTTCGTAATTCATTTCAACCCATAAGCCACAACAAATGGTAGGAGATTGCCCCATGAAAGTCATGTCACGAATTAGCAGAGCGATTCCTTTTCTTTTCGTCTTTATGGTTCTGGCAGATGAGACGCAGCCATCCGGTCTGGACTTGCGAGGCGAGCAAAGCGGTCTGTGGACTCTTGCCGCCAGCCCGTATATTGTGGCCGGGGATATTGTCGTGCCCGAGGGAAAAACGCTGACCATTGAGCGGGGCGTGGTGGTGAAGTTCGCTGCGAACACCTCCCTTAGAGTGCAAGGAGTTCTCCGGGCGATCGGGACCCGGGGCAATCGCATTGCTTTCACCTCCATCAATGATGGCGAATTTGACCTGAGCCTGGAGCCAAAATCATCCAGCACGGATTACTGGAAGGGAGTTGAATTCTCGAACGGGAGCGATAGCTCTGTCCTGCTCAACGTCACCATAAGATTCTGCACCGATTTGGTCAAGATTCGTCAAAGTTCGCCCACGCTCGAGAATATCATCTTTGCCAACTGTGCCTCTAACTTTGTTGTCATTGATGGCGAGAAATTTTCGATTCAGCAGAGTATTGAGCAGGATCTTGACGTGAAAACGGCCACGAATCAAGAAGCCGCGTCGCGGTCGCCGCAAACCGTGGACGGTCATGCCAGGGCCTCGAATTCGTCCGGACAGGAGTTAGACTCGGGTCTTGCCGCCGACCTTGGCGGTGGCCGGAGTTTTGAACTTCGCGGTTACGTGGACACGGAATTTGAAGTTGATAACAAAGATGATGCCGGCAAGCGGAGTGATTTTGATGTCCATCACTTCAACCTGATCAACACGTTTACGATATCAGACCGCGTCTATGTTTTGGGCGAAATCGAGTTCGAACACGGATCCCTCGTGAAAGCTGGCGGAAATGGAACGGGCACGGTTACCCTGGAGCGAGGATGGATTCAACTCGAGCTTACGGAACACCTGAACCTGCGTGTTGGGAAATTCCTGACGCCGTATGGCATTTATAATCTCACGCACGACAATAGCCCAACCCTTTTGTTTACCAAACTGCCGTTCTCCCTTTACGATAAACACCCCACCGCCCTGGGCACCAGCGATCGCGATTTTGCGAAATTCATGGGCGGGGTACAAGTGAATGGTCTTCTAAATCTTAGCCACGGAGAAATCGAGTATTATGCCTACCTGGGCAATGGACGCGGCGCGGCTGAATTCGAGAAAGATGACAACAGCAACAAGGCGCTTGGCCTCAGGGCGAGGTATTCCCAAATGCTGGAAAAGGTCAAAATTGGGGTCTCATTCTTTCGGGAAAGAAACGGGTTGGACGCCAACACGTTAAGACAAATCTTCGCGGCAGATGTGGCGATCAAAGTCGCAGATTTCGGCTTTCAATCCGAAGTCAGTCTCAACAAGTTTGACAAACTCGATTCGACTGGTGTCGTCAGCGATACAAGGAGCGCCCTGGGCTTCTACCTCATGGGGAGCGTCCCACTGGCGAAGCGGTTCACGCCTTTTGCCCGCTACGATCGCTACGATACGAATGTTGACACCCAGAACGATGCTGAATCCGTCATCACACTTGGTCTCAATGTCAACCTCTCCAAGAACGTCTTTCTCAAGATAGAAAATCAGTTCTTCAACGGTCAAGCTGATGACTATGATTCGTTCGAGCGATTTATTGCATCCATAGCAGCGGGGTTCTAAGATGAAAACGCTAATCACGACTCTGGCTTTTTTCTCTTGTGTTTGTTCGCTGTCCTCGTCAGGATACGCCCAAAAAGAGAGATTGTTGACAGTGATTGTCAACGCTTCGACAAATATCAATTCTCTAAACAAAGCTGAACTGGATAATGTTTTGCGCGGCAAGGACAATCGATTCTCAGCCATTGCTTTGCAGGCACAATATTACGATGCAATTTTGGAAAATTACGTCAGTATGAGTTCGGGGGATTTCCAGCGTTCCTGGCTAAAGCTGGTCAGCTCAGGGCGAAGGAAAAAGGAGCCTCTGCTAAGTAAAGATGCCCACAGTCTTATCGCTTTTGTGGCCAGGAACAGAAACGTGCTGGCGGTCTTGAGCTGGCAAGATGTGAACAGGCCGCCGGATGCTTTTGGGGTGAGAGCGTTGCGGGTTTACAAAGATGGTCAACTTCTGAACCCGGAGACGCATGCCCATCTCGCGAGTTTGAAGCAGCCGGCAGAGGAAACGTCAACTTCCGGGGGGCGGGCGCAATCACAAACTTTAGCTGCCGACTCGAATCTCTATCAAAAAGCCGTGCGGACGCAAGAAAGTGGCGACTTGCAACAAGCAAAGCTCCTGTTTGAGCAGCTCCGTATCAGACGGCCGGGATTCAAGGACGTGGAGAAGCGGTTGGCTGAGATTTACGTGGCCGCACAGATGACAGATCAGAAGCAGGAAGTGGAATCCTTGTATGAGCAGGCCAGGCAACATGAAGCCAAGGGGAACTACACGATGGCTGTTGAGACTTATGCAACGATTCTCCAAAAGTGGCCGAATTATGAGGACGCCACAACACGACTGGCGAAGGCCCGGCAGCGGGTGAAGAGTGGTCAGCGCTGGAGAAAACTGAAATCAAACTACGCCCGGGGCATTGCCGCTCTGAGGGCACAGAACTGGGAACGAGCCGTTGCGGCTTTTGAAGACGTGGTGGAGCTGGACCTCAGCTACAAAGACGCACTCAGCCGGCTCGAGGAGGCAGAAGCAGGGCTCGTCCGCGCAAGCTCGCAGTCGCGGGTCAACCAGTACTATGAGGCCGCCATTGAATCGATGCGAAACAACAATCTGCCGGCGGCGCTAAGTGAGCTCGAGGTCGTTCGCAAGATTGAGCCCGGATTCCGGGACACGGAGAATCTCATCGCTCAGCTCCAAAGCGATATCCAGAGTGAACGGAGCGCCAGAAAAGCAAGCAAGGCGGCTTTTCTGGATTCCCTGTATCAGGAAGCCCTGACGGCAATGGCAAATGAAGAATGGCAGCAGTCGGAGCAGTTGCTCAAACACGTTCAGGAAGTGCACCCGAACTATAGAAACAGTATTGAAAATCTGATCTTGACCCGGCAGAGGCTGAACAGTCTCACGACGGCAAATGACGGCTTGCCCAATCCCAGAACCATCTTCTACGTGGGGAGCGTGGTCATCGTCCTGGTGCCGTTTTGTTTGGTTGTCTTTTCTCCGATGATGCGGGCAAGAATCTTCATGATCACGGGCAACCTATTCCGCGCCATGCAAATCTATGAAAGAATTCTCTTGAAAAACCCCCATCGAGTGGCCTTGTATACGAAGCTGGCGCATATCTACTTGCTGCTGAACAAAAGAGATGAACAAGCCTTGCGCGTCTTCATTATGGTTTTGAAGCTGAATCTGATAACCCCGCATATAGACCGAATCCATTCGATCGTGGCGCAAAACTACCTCCAGGATGGCGCTGTGCCAAAAGATCCGGATGCTATCAAAGTCCTTGAAAATGAACTACAAAAGCAAAGGGCTAAATTAAAGAAAGAGTAATTCAGCAAAGGGACGCATCACGCTGTGAGCCGACACGTCACGTGCCCTTCGCTGATGAGCACTGCACGCTCCTCCCTGCGCATTAGTAGGAACAGCCAGCCGAATGTGGTGGTGAGCTGCCCCCTTCCCGTCCTGTTAGCAGTAATAAAGTAAAGCACTCATAATAAAGAATAAGTGGGTAAACTG